>JAPSLU010000050.1 GCA_031180405.1 Bacillus sp. (in: firmicutes)
ACAACGGGCAATACCAAATATAAGTCCAAAAGCATTAACAGATACTCTTCGTCACCTAGAAAGTCATCATGTGTTAACAAGAGAGACATTCGCAACAGTACCTGTCACAGTTGAATATACACTAACTGAAAAAGGTCATTCCCTTCATAGCATGATAAAAGAAATGAAAAAATGGGGCTCGCAGTGGGGCTAAAAAACTTTAGCCTGCCTTATAATGAAAAGTGAACTTCATTTTCGAATGAAGTTCACTTTTTTGTTACTTTTCAACTTATGACTCAAGGGGCTAGGTAACTTTCTTTTTTTATAAAAGGAAGGTATCTTACTTTTTTTTATAAAAGGAAGATTATCTTACTTTATGCATAAGTAAAACTGCTGGAGATGGATGTCGAGTGCTTATCCACAATTCAAGAATTTTATCACCTCTTAAACAAAAAAGAATTCGCTATAGGATCCATTCCTTTAAATTAATTATTTATGCTCTTGCAACATTTTATAAACCTGCTCAACATCCTTATCGCCACGACCAGAAAGATTTACAATGATGATATCTTCCTGCCCTAGTTCTTTAGCTAGCTTCATTGCATAAGCAACTGCATGTGAGCTTTCTAGAGCTGGGATAATCCCTTCAACTTTCGATAAAACCTGAAAGGCTTCTAATGCTTCTTGCCCTGTTACAGTTACATACTCGGCACGGTTTGTTGTTTTTAAATAGCTATGTTCCGGTCCGATTCCTGGGTAATCTAAACCAGCGGCGATTGAATAGGTTGGCTGTGGCTCTCCATTTTCATCAAGTAATGTTAAACATTTAAAACCGTGAATTACAGCAGGAGTTCCCTTTGTTAACGAAGGAGCTTCAGCTGGCTCAACTCCTACTAAACGAACTGTTTCTTCCTCAATATAATGAGCGAAGGCCCCAATCGCATTACTTCCACCGCCTGCACACGCAACAACTGCTGTTGGAAGCTTTCCTTCCTTCTCTAAAATTTGCTTTTTTGACTCTTCACTTATGATTGATTGGAAGTGTTTCACCATAGTCGGGAAAGGGTGTGGTCCTACAGCTGAACCTAGAAGGTAAAAAGTAGATTCATAGTTTTGCACTAAGTCATTAAGCGCTTCATCAACTGCATCCTTTAATCTACCTTGTCCCTTTTCAACAGGTACGACTTTTGCACCTAACAGTTCCATTCGAAAAACATTTAGGGATTGCCTTTCTGTATCTAATTTCCCCATGTATATCGTGCAATCCATACCACCGACAATTGCACATGCCGTTGCTGTTGCAACTCCATGCTGCCCAGCGCCAGTTTCTGCAATAATCCTAGTTGCTCCCATACGTTTTGCTAATAATATTTGCCCAATTGCATTATTGATTTTATGTGCTCCAGTATGATTTAAATCTTCACGCTTTAAATAAATTTTTGCTCCGCCAACATGCTTAGTTAAATTCTCAGCATATGTTAACGGGTTTTCTCTACCAATATATTCTTTCATATAATAATTAAATTCTTCAATGAATTCAGGATCATTTTTGTACTTTTCGAAGTTTTCATCAAGAACCGTTAATACATTTTTTAAATCATCTGGTACAAAACTTCCTCCAAATTCCCCAAAATAACCTTTTTCTACAGTATGATTTGTCATTTCTATACTCCCCTCGCAAACAATAATAAGAAAATTCAGATTAATAACTTTTATCATTATACCATTCTTCTTACTATTTTTTTATATTTCTCTTTCATTCCTTTACACACTAGAAAAAAAAAAAAAAAGAGCCACAAGGACTCTTCAATTATTCTTCAGTTAGATAGTTTGTAACCTTATATTCTTCTTTCTTCTCTTCTAACCATGTTGGATATTCTGTCGCGATTTTTTCATCTATTAGAATTCCTCTTATTTCTTCTTTGCTCTTTTCAAAATTCGCCTCTGCCGCCTCTTGAATATCTGTTACTTTGATAATATGATACCCGTAATCTGATTTGACAGGTTCGCTTATTTCATCTACCTTCATTGAGAAAGCTGCTTCTTCAAATTCAGGGACCATACTTCCTTCACCGAAGAACCCTAATGCCCCACCCGATTCAACTGACGCAGTATCAGTTGAATACTCTTTAGCCAGCTCTGCGAAGTCTTCACCATTGTTTAGCTTTTCTTTTACTTCGGTTGCTGTTTCTTCATCCTCAACTAAAATATGACTTGCTTCCACCTGTTTCGTTTGAGCAAAGGAATCTTTGTTTTCATCAAAGTATGTTTGCATTTCTTCTTCTGTAATCTCGATTTGTGGTTGGAGCATTTTTTCAATTTGAAGATTCACTTTAATATCTTCTTTAATATCATCTTGTGTCAATCCACTTGTCGCAAGCTGTTGTTCAAAGGTTTCTTCTCCCCCATAAGAGGTAATTAAGTCTTGAAGCTCTTCATCTATTTCTTCACTTGTAATCAATATCTTTTCTTTTTCAACTTCTTGATTAATTAAATTTTTTGTAATGAGGGTGTCTAATGCTGCTTCCCCATTTTGCTCAACAAAAAATGTATATAAATCGTCCCTTGTTAGTGATTCACTACCAACCTTTGCGACAACCTCACTTCGTGTCGATAGAAAAATAAAAACAACAATAGCCACCACGACTAGGACTGCTAGAATTCCTAACGTTTTTTTACTTCCGAAAATTTTTTCAGTCATCCAATTTCTCCTCAATTTTATTTATAGTCAAGCTCCTTATCCTTAATCTACTATAAATAAGAAGTATGGGAAAAATATGTACGAATTATGGGAAATTGTAAAAAATAATGATTAATTTGAGGAAAGAGCGTGTATGATGATGTACAAAAAAGTAGCTAGATATTTTCTAGGTAAGAGGGTTTATTCACATGTACAAAGCACAAGCGCTAGATCAGCCACAGGCAGTAAGATGATATAGAATAGGAGGCGTATTTTATCTTATTTCTAATCATCAAAGATAAGACTGTTTGGGTTGGATATCGTTCGCTTATCTACAGTTTAAGAATTTTATAAATTACTAAGCATTAAAAAAGACTCCTAAACGGAGTCTTTTACAGAGCTGCTATGCAGCGTTATACTTATTTTTGAACGTTAGCAGCTTGTGGTCCACGAGCTCCTTGTTCTACTTCAAAAGTAACCGTTTGGCCTTCTTCTAAAGTTTTGAAACCATCACCTTGGATCGCAGAGAAGTGTACGAATACATCGTCTTGTCCTTCTACTTCGATGAAACCGAAACCTTTTTCTGAATTAAACCATTTTACTTTACCTTGTAGCATTGTTTTTCCTCCTGTGTGGAATCTAACGTCCACTTTGTATTACTATTCTTGCTAGACAACGATTCTTCAAGAGGAACAAACTATTTAAAGCCACTTCCATCTCTCAATCTTATCCGAACAAAAATAATTAAGTCAATTCTAACATTTCTTTTTATGTAAATCAAGGAAACGGATGACCTTTTGTACGCTAATGTTCGATAAAATCCTACATATTTTTCACATGCTTTATCCGTACTATGTGATAAAATAGTACCCCTTCTTATTGGGAAATTATATAAAAACTCAACCAAGCTAGCTTATCACATTGGATACATGAATGTATAAACATCAGTTATGGTGAAGTCATACATCTTCATTTATCGTATTAATCATTTTCTGCCTAACACTAAGGTTGGTTATGACCTTTATTTTAACAACCCAACAGACAAGTAAGAGGTAAACAAAAAAATCTCGTTCACCTCTCAACTCTAAAATAGTATATCAACATAAGTATTCCTTATGCTCTTTTAAACGGCCACCAGTTTGCTTGGCCAAATGTTTTCACCATTACCGGAATGAATAGTGGCAACACGATGAACGCATATAACAGTAAGCCTGTTAAAATGATAGATGCGATCTGAATAAGAGATAACATTCCTGATGGGATCATTGCTGCAAACGTACCACCTAAGATAACAACAGCAGATATGATGACTGTTCCCATTTTTTTCATTGCAAGTAACATCGCCTGACCTACCGTTAAGTCCTTGTATTCATTAAAGCGATCCATTAAGAAAATACTGTAATCTACGCCAAGTGCAACAAGTATAACGAATCCAAAAAATGGAACAGCCCAGCTAATCCCTGTAAACCCTAAAATATTTACGAAGATGACTTCGTTTATTCCCATTGCTGTATAGTACGTTAAGATTAATGATCCAATAATATAAATCGGCATAATAATTGAACGGAATAAGAATACAAGAATAATAGAAATCCCTATCAACATTAAAACAACGGTACGTGAATAATCATTATTAGACACCGTATTCAGATCTGCATTTACACTCGTAATACCACCAATTGCTACTTTTGCATTTTCAAGCTTTGTATCCTTTGTAGATATCTCAATGGCTGCATTTAACTCATCCATTTGGTTAATTGCTTCGTTTGAATATGGATTTGCCGAGAAGATAACATCAAATCTCATGACTTTACGATCACTGGACATATATGTGTCCAGCGCTTGCTCGAATTCTTCGCTTTCTAATACATCCTTTGGTAAATAAAAGCCTGCAGAATCATTAGATTGTGATAAATCTATTAAATATTCCTGTGCAGTTCCTAAACCAGCCGATACTTGGTTCAAACCATCTACACTTTGGCTTAATCCATCTGTAAGCTGACTCATTTGTCCGTTAAGATCACCAAATCCATCTAAAAGCTGTTTTTGTCCATCGGATACACCTGCAAGGCCTTCCGTTAACTGGGGCATGCTATCCACAATTTGACCTTGACCATCTGCAAGTTGATTTAGCCCAGCTTGTTGCTGCTCTATACCTTCTATAAGTAAGGATAGCCCTTCAGAGAGTTTCTTCTGTCCTTCAACTAGCTTTCCAAAGTTGGTGTTTGCTAGATTTACGCCGGTATTCAGCTCATTTAGACCGTTATTTAATTGATCAATCCCTCTCGCTAATAAAAGCAACTGCTTATTTGCCTCAAGAATAGTTCCCTTAATTGCTAGATAATCAGGATCATTCTCAAGGTTAGGATACGCTTCATTGTTTTCTAGATTTTCGAAATTACCTTCAATCGATGATAAGGCACCTGATAGTCCCGATAATCCTTGCTCTATTTCTGTATACTTACTATATAAGGTGTTTAGATTGCTCTCAACGTCATTATACCCAGCCAATAATTGATTGCTTCCAAATTGAAGCTCTTCAGCTCCTGCCAGTGCATCAGCCAAACCTTTTCTAATCTCGGTGGAACCTGCTGATCCCTGGCGAATACCCTCCTCGATTTTAGCTAAGTTCGATTGAATTTCTGTCATTCCTGAGTTAATTCGAGTTGTACCAGAAATTAGCTCACTAATACCATCTGTTGCTTCCTTCAGTTGTGGTGATGAGCTTGATAGCTCATTTTCAGCTTCTGTAAGTCCTTCACTAATTTTCCCGATCCCCTCGTTTCCTTTTCCAATTCCTTCTTCAAGGGTTTCTACTTGTTTTGAAACATAAAAATCTTCAATTTTATCTCCAGTCGGCCTTGTAACAGAACGGACCGATTCGACAAGATTCACTTTTTCCAGTTCACTGCTAATTGTTTCCGCTAAGGCGACGTATTCGGTAGAATCCATTTCCTCATCATTTTTTAATACAACTTGAGTTGGCATGGATTCTCCTGGGCCGAAGCTGTCAGCGATAGCATTAAAGGCTTTTATAGAGTTAACATCTCCACCAATTTCTTCTAAGGAGTTGTAAGATAGTTCTCCATCATATACGACCAAAAATGGAATCGAAACAGCTGCAACCACTAAGAGTGCGATTAACGGTCTCTTTGTTGAGAACCTTCCAACAATTCCCCATAATTTACTGTCTTTATGCTCTAAAGTCCCTTTTGATGGCCAGAAAATTTTATTACCTAAAACAGCCATAAAAAATGGCACAACAGTAAATAGTGCAATTATTAGGATCGCAACCCCTACTGCAACGGCTGATGCTGATTGATATAGCTTAAATTGCGAAAAACCAATTGCTGCAAACCCGATCATAACGGCTAACCCGCTAAAAAACACTGTTCTTCCTGCATGACGATATGTTTCAACAATTGCATCTGCAATGCTATCACGTTGGGCTAACTCTTCTTTAAAACGACTTAATAGTAAAATACAATAATCTGTCCCTATCCCAAACAAGACCGCAACTAAGAAAATTTGAGTAAAGTTCGAAATTGGAAAGTTGACGACATCAACTAAAATAGCAACAATTGATTGTGAAGCCAAATAAGTAAGGCCTACGGTAATCAAAGGGATGATTGGTGCAATCACAGATCTAAATACTAATAGTAAAACGCCTAATATAAAAACAACTGTGATTCCTTCTGTTTTCTTTAATCCTTCTTGTGAGCTTGTCATTACATCTTGATCAATCATCCAACCACTTGTGTAATAGTGCTCTACTTTTACTTCTTCAATTGTCCCATATAATAAATCAGATATTTCCTTACCTTCACGATCATTTCGATTTATACTAACTGATGCTAAAATGGTTTTCCCGTCGTCGGAAACGAGCTGATCCTCCAAAGACTCTTCATTGAAATGAGTTAAAATATTCGCAATATCTAATTCCTTATTTTCTTCTAAAAGATGAATTGCCTTTTCTGCTTCTTTGATTTCATCATTTGTTAACTTTTCATCATTATGAAAAACAAGGGCAACTGTTGTTTCATCCCTGACACTTTCTTGCTCTTGCACTTCATTTAGAATCTCATCTGCCAGCGATGATGAATAACCATCTGGAACACTTATTTGGCCTTTTTCACTAACAAGGCCAGCCATATTAGGAGCGACTAAAAACAGTCCTACAACAATTGCAACCCAACCAATTATCACAAACCATTTTCCTTTAATAATTGAAACCACAATTATTCCTCCATTTTACAGTCTTTAAGATTATCTAGTTGTCTATTTAATTTTTCATACGTTTCAATAAAAGAAACAATTTCACTTTCATCAAAGCTTGTAATAATAGATCCCACAAGCTTATGAATTTTTTCTTCGGTTTTGTCGAACAATTCTGCTCCCTTTTCTGTCAACGTCAAATAAATTACACGACGGTCGTCTTTATCACGAGTTCGTTTTATCAGCTCCTTCTCTGTTAAACGATTTACAATGGCAGTAATCGCACTCTTCTTTACCTCAAACACTTCTGCTAGCTCTGTAGATGTACATGTCCCAGCCTTATGTATATAACGAAGTGTGTAATGCTGGTCATTTGTAATCGTATCACCAATGCTATCTTTAATCAGATTCTCAGCTTTTTTCGTGACAGCGAAACTCACGTCTACATATCGATTGATTAATTCTTCTATAAATTTATCCTTCACCAAGAGCACCATCCATAAATATAATTAAACTGTTTAACTATTAACGTGTTTAACTATAAAATGTTTATGTTTTTCTGTCAATAAATAATTTTCATAACATTTTTCAGCCATGATTAAAGTCCAATGTGTCCTTAACAAGTCATACTCTTACCATTTTTAGAAATACTATCAATAAAGTTGAACAAGTGGAGGTTGCATTTGTGGAAAAGATACCTATGACTTCAATCACAAGTGGGATAGGAATTGAAGTTGCTCCAGATGTTTTTGGTTTATCTGTCCAAATCGTCAATGTTGCATTTATTGGTGATCCTAAAGTGTCAAATGAATTTGTGTTAATAGACGCAGGAATGCCAGGTTCATATGAGTTACTTTTAGCGGAAGCTGTTAAGCGATTTGGTAAGGACTGCAAGCTTAAAGGGATTGTCCTTACTCATGGTCATTTCGATCATGTCGGAGCGCTACACGAATTGCTTTATAAATGGGATGTACCTGTATTTGCCCATCCACTAGAAGAACCATACTTAACAGGAAAAAGTGATTATCCCCCGCCAAATCCTAAAGCAGAAGGCCTTGTTGCAAAAATGTCTCCGATGTTCCCAAGACATAGTATTGAGATTAGTTCTAACTTAACGTTACTTCGTGAAGACGATGTTATACCATGCCTACCAGGCTGGCGTTTTATTCACACCCCTGGTCATACTCCTGGACATATTTCTTTGTTTAGAGAGAATGATCAACTCTTAATTGCTGGTGATGCATTTACAACGGTTGAACAGGAATCTCTTTATGATGTAATCACTCAAAAACAGGAGATTCATGGACCCCCTGCTTACTTTACGATTGATTGGAAGGCTGCCGAGGAGTCAGTGAATAAGTTAGTAGCACTGCATCCTCAAATTGCACTAACCGGTCATGGTCTTCCTATGACAGGTGATGAATTACGGAGAAATTTGAAGATTCTAGCGGAAAATTTTCGTCAAACAGAAGTACCTGAAAATATAAAATAAGAGACAGCAGTCATGTACACATGTTTTAACTTACACTTATATATAAACAGACATTAATTTATTTCTATCTGCGGTTGCATCGCCATACATTGTAATATGACAAAACTTTAGGGGGAAAGCATGATTGTAATCAGTAACCGTGTGGTGGATGCAAACACAGTAAAATCCTCCGGTCTAGAACAAGAAAAAATAGAAATAATTGACAAAATGAATCGATATCAAAATATTTTTTCATTTTTAGACATCAATAATTTTCAGTTTTTTTTACAGCTTCGTTATTCAATCATACAAGCAGCCCGACATTTATTAGCTAGTAAAGCAATGTTCACGACATTTGAAAAGGCAAAGTGTAATGAACAATTCTGGGACTTAACGGAACAAGGTGGGTTTAAACTAAAAAGAGGAATAGATCCATCTGTTGCTATAACAGACATCTTCCAAAATGGTAAGGAATATGGATTTGAATGCTCCACAAGCATTGTTATCATTTTTTATAAAGCAGTACTAGACTCCATCGATATTCACCAATTTAATTACATTTACCAAGGCTTATATTTACGTGATTGGCACTCTGATAATGATCTGCCAATCATTACTCGAAGAGGGAATGATTTTCTACCTGGAGACTGTTTATACTTCGACAATCCTCAATTCAATCCCAAAACACCGCAATGGCAAGGAGAAAATGTGATTGACTTAGGAAACGATCTTTACTTTGGTCATGGGATTGGAATAAAAACAGCCGATGGAATTATAGAATCTTTAAATAAACGCAGAAAGCCTTATCCTACAGAATCCGCCTTTCTTCTTTCACAAGTAACAAGGCTTGACCACACCTACCTATATCAATTTTCAACTAATGTCGCTTTAGGAAATAGAGCTCCGCAATTTTTCATTTCAAAAACAATAGTTGGGAAGGTAGGTTCAAACTTATATTATTTGTAAAGGCTCTTTTCTGAAAGGTTGTTGTTATCTGACCTAATAATATGTTAAAACCAGTGTTTTTACCGTACAAGAAGAAAAGATGTCACTAGACTTTATATAGTCTGTTTCATTCAAGTTAATAATAGCAACAAGGTTTACGAAAATAGTCTTTGTAAATAAGCATTAGAAAAGGCACCAGAAGTCTCCGATGCCTTTTTTGATTTTAGTGCTGTTTTTTTCCTTTTCTGCTTTTATATATAAACATGATCAAAGTAACAAAAATTGAAAAGCATGTATAAATGATTACCCAAATAAAAAAAGTTTCATTAAATAAAAGTAACATTAAAAAGGAGAAGAGGACAAAGATGATTGCTGGTGTCACATAAAATTTCTTGGTTACTAAATAACCTACTATAGAAGAAATCAAGACGATGCCTGCAAACACCAAAAAGAGAAAGTATAATTCCATATGTCACCTCATAAGAGTACTAGCTTTTATATTCCACTCATTTTAACATAAAATATTATGTAGTACCCAATCATCTATCCAACTTTCCCGTTTTTAATGAGCTCTTAAAACTAAAAACACTTTATCCTGCTTTAATAAAAAAATTTCGTTGTCTCGGTCCATCGAATTCGCAAAAATAAACACCTTGCCATGTTCCTAATAGTAGTTTTCCCTCAGTAACAATGATTGTCTGTGAAGCTCCTACTGTACTAGCTTTCATATGAGCAGCTGTATTCCCTTCTGCATGAAGGTCCTTCACAACTTTCCAGGGATAAATTTCATCAAAACGTCTTAACATATCTGTTTTTACATCTGGATCAGCATTTTCATTAATCGTAATTCCTGCTGTTGTGTGTGGACAATACACTAGTACTGTGCCGTTTTGAATATGGTGTTCATTCACAAAAGCTTGAACAACATCAGTGACTTCTATCATTTCATCACGCTGGTGACTTTCAATTGTATATTTTCTTAACATAATCCCACACCTTTCATTAGAAAAATCCTTTACTAGTATATACCGATATAAGAGAGAGTTTAAACAAGATCCTTTTTTATGCCTATCAAATTCATTACTTCCTCTTCAGTTGGGAGTTAGATTTGTCCACTCCAATCCTTTTTATTACTTGGATCCAGACTAACCCTTTATGCTCACAGTATGATTGGTCAGGTACAGTTTTATCAATTATGAGAACATTAAAACCCTGACTTTCTTTTAATTAACCCGACCAAAAAGAAGCTGTAAATATGATCAGGAAGTAGTCCTCCAATTAAAAGATTTTTTTAGTCATTCGACACACCTTTTCTAACCATTTCTCCCCAACCCTTTTTCCCAATTAACATCTCAATCATTCCCTCTACTCTCCAAATCACTGTCAGTGGTCGATACCAAAATGTTTCTGTAATCGAAACTAGGAACAAGATAACAAAATGCTTGACCTTTGGGTATCTTTCCATACTCCATTCCTCCAGTAACACAGAAGCCATCGAGTAAATTGACCCGTATATTAAAGAAAGTAAGAAAAAGATTTTGGCGTATTCCAAATAAATGCTTCCAGTAAAAATAGAAATGATGAAAATGGTGTATCCGATTAACTCTATTAACGGCCCTAAAAACTCTACAAAAAAGAAATAGGGCATTGAAAACAAACCAATCGATCCATATTTAGGGTTAAACATAAGGATTCGGTGCTTCCACAAGCTTTCAAATAAGCCCTTATGCCATCTTTTTCTTTGGCGTCGCAAGAATTTAATGGAATCGGGAGCCTCCGTCCAACACACTGGATCTGGCACATAAATGATCTTTTTAGTTGCATTTTTCTCTTTGATTAAGCGATGGAGCCGAACAACAAGTTCCATATCCTCCCCTACTGTATGAGCGTATCCACCTGCATTTATTACCCATTCCTTTGAAAAAACACCGAAAGCCCCTGACACAATTAGAAGCAAATTGTGTTCGCTTAACCCGATTCTACCTGTTAAAAATGCACGCATATACTCTATAATTTGCATAACAACCAGTGGCTTTCTTGAAAGCTCAATCCTAACAAGTTCTCCATTTTGTATATCACATCCATTAGCAATCCTAACACTACCACCGGATGCAATGACCTCACCATCTGATTCAATAATAGGTTTGAGAACTTTTAAGAATGCATAACGCTCAATAATGGAGTCCCCATCAAGAGAACAAAAATATGGATATCTAGAAAGATTAATTCCTGCATTCAAGGCATCTGCTTTTCCACCGTTTTCCTTATCAATTACGATTAAATTTGGATAGACAATAGATTGATAAATTCCTCTTACTTGTTTGGTTTCTAATTGCTTGCGAATGACACGATGAATTTTAACCATTTGAAAACGGTCAATAAGTTTTTCAAGTGTATCATCCTTTGAGCCATCATTAATAATGATGATCTCGTACTCAGGATATTCAATACTGATTAATGAACGAATACTCCCATAAATACCTGCTGATTCATTATAAGCTGGTACAAGAATTGAGACAGGCTTTGTAAATTCGGATTGCAATAAATCCTCATACGGTTCAAAGTCATCAAGCTCATACGTTTTTCGTATATGGAAAAGAGAAATAATTAGCATTCCTCCATAAACAGTAATAATTATAATCATATAAAAGAAGATTATCCAGCTACTAATAACTAAGAAATCAGACCAATCGATCATACGCACCACTCTCTTTATCAATCCATTCTAGTGCCATATCTTTAGCAAACCCATCCTTTGTATCTTCAATAACTTTTTTCAGCATACTAACTCCGCCCTTAAACTGCAGAATTGCTTTTGCTGCTTCGGCACGAACAACATACTCACGATCAGATAACATTGTCACTAATTGTTCTCCAAAGTTACTTAATCTTCTAACACCAGCAACCTTTGCCGCCATCATGCGGACTTGCCAACTAGTTGATTGAAAAAAAGGAGCTAATGAATATTCATTAATAGGCAATCCAATAGAGGCAATTGCTTTCAAGGTTCTAATGATCATTTCTTCCTTATCATTTTCAAGCAACGTATTTAAAAGGACATGGTAATGTAGATATTGCTTTTTCCCTATTGTTTCTATCACCATATATTGAGTTCGTTCAGATAGATTATTAAAGTCATCTACTAACTGATTGAATTGGTCTTCTTCTAAAAGAGAGAGGACAGACAATAATGTAAAGTCTGAGATAGACGGATCGACTGTTCGTATGTATTGAACAGTTTTCTCATTATTAAATTTGGCAAACAACCTTAGCATTTGAAATTTTTCAGCCATCGTAATGTGATTTCTTTCGTATAGATCCTGGATAAGGTCACCTAAGTGAACCATGTAGAAGTCTTCTATTGAATAGAGCGCATTCATTCTTAAACTCCAACGCTTTTTCCTTAATTCTCGAACAATATATTCAGTTAAATACAGCTTAGCAAACTCACTTATTCTTTTCTTAACATCCTCACTATCGAGTACACTGGAATAATCACTTAGAAGCTCAATAAGTGCGACAAACTTTTCCTGAATTCCATCTGGTCTTAATGCACCTATATTACCCGATTGTAAAAAATGAAACATATCTAAGCGATATGTCTCCTTGTAACCATCAATTTTTCTTCTCGTTTCATTCCTAATATACTTTTGAAAAACCAAATACAAAAAAAGACTGACCAAAATAAAAAACATCCCTAGAAATAAAGTAATGATAGAAACTAGACTTAATTCAATCATGATTATTTCATCCTTTTAATTAAATGGCCTAAACGTGTTTCAAGCTCTAAAAGTTTAAATGGTTTTGTTATATAATCATCCGCACCTAGTTGTAGTGCTCTTGAAATGTCATGGTCACTTTTGCGTGTGGTTAACATCAAAACAGTAAACCGCTCTTGGTATTGTAACCCTCTAAGCTTCTGCAACACCTCTAGTCCATCCATTCTAGGCATCATACCGTCTAAAATAATTAAGTATCGCTCATTAGTATTAAGATGCCATCCCGCTTCAATGAATTCCATTCCATCCTTGAAGACTTTAATATCAAGTGTAACACCTTCTGTGACCTTACTCTTACTAATTAAATCCTCAAGCATGGTTCTGATAATCGGGTCATCATCAACAATTGCGACATGAATTGGTTTCCTTTTTACCTCTAGACTATTGACTGCTGCAATCTTAACTTGATTTCTACCAGCTTGCTTTGCTTCATAAAGGGCGCCATCAGTTATTTCAATATTTTTTTTCAAGTCTGTCTCACTGGGGTGTACTTCATGTATTCCAGCAGAAAATGTACAAAAGAATTCTTCGTCATTTCCCTCAAAAGGAATATTGGAAAATTCCAACAAAATTTTTTCAATTAAAAGTTTTGCTTCTTTAGACTTTTTCTCTGGGAGAAGGATGATAAACTTTTCTCCTCCATAACGAATAATTATGTCATTGACCCTTAAGCCACTTCTAAGCGTATCAGCAAAAGTGGCTAGAACCTCATCTCCGGTTATATGACCGTATGTGTCATTTACTTTTTTAAAATGATCCAAATCAATTAAAACCATACAAAATGAGTCATGTCTTCTTTCTAGAATACTTATTAAGCGATCATACGGTTGAGATAAATATTTACGGTTATACACTCTTGTTAATTCGTCAATAAGTATCACATGATCAATTGCCTGCTTACGCTCGAGCTGTCGATTAATTCTAACAATGAACTCCTCTATATCTAGAGGCTTGTGAATAAAGTCATCCGCCCCCAATTTATAACTCTTCATTCTTACTTCTTTTGATTGATCACTACTAATCATAATTGATGGGATAAATTGTTGCTTCATTTTTTCTTTTAATTGAACCAGCACGTCTAATCCATTTTTATCCTTCATAGGAATATCAATAACGACACAGTCAGGTTTTAAATCATAATAATAATTAATAGCACGTTCAGGATCAGCAACAGCAATAACAACCCAATGATTCTTTTCCAATTCTTCCTTAAGTAACATTAAAAGAGCTGTATCTTCATCGATTAATAAAATGAGCTTTTTGTCATCTAATTCATTTTTCCTCCCAATAATTTCATCTACATTTGACAATTTCTCATGATAGATAATCGAAATAAGAGGCAGTAAAAATGTTTGCAAATCTCGTTTTTTCCATTCCCGTTCCT
This sequence comes from Bacillus sp. (in: firmicutes), assembly GCA_031180405.1. GTDB lineage: Bacteria > Bacillota > Bacilli > Bacillales > Bacillaceae > Metabacillus. The sequence continues at coordinate 14,454 of JAPSLU010000050.1, forward strand.
CATTAACATCTAATTGACCCACAAGGCTGCTTGCCATATTCCCTACTTCAGTAAACCCAATAGTTGATGCTGTTTTAGCAATCGAATGCAAAAAAAGGTACACTTCTCTATGTTGTATTAGCTCTTGTTCATTAAGCCATATCTCAAGCTGTTTCTTAATATTCCTTACCAAAGTCTGTGAATACTTGTTCATTGGCATCTCCCAGTAAAGAACTAAATTTCACCTAATACCCTACTATTTTTTTATCTGAGTCATCACTAAAATAGCTTATCTACTCTCTATTTCCTTGGGAAAAGATCGCAATAAACTTAAGTAATTGGAGCAATGAGAGAAGTGCAGCAGCTACATATGTCAAAGCGGCAGCATTTAATACTTTACTTACTCCTCTTTCCTCGTTGTTAATGATAAAACCTTCAGAAATCATTTGTTGCTTTGCTCTTGAGCTTGCATTGAATTCAACAGGGAGTGTGACCAATTGAAAGGCTACCACTGCTGAAAAAAAGATGATACCTAGCCCAATTAAGTTTAAGCTACCTAGTAAAAAACCACCCAATAATAAAAATGGAGCAATCCCGGATGTGAAATTTACAATAGGAAACATCTTGTGACGGAGAACAAGAGCCCCATATGCCTCACTATGCTGGATAGCATGACCAACCTCATGTGCTGCAACAGCAATAGCTGCGATTGATTGAGATCCGTAAACTGAATCAGATAATCTAACTGTTTTTTTAAGCGGATCATAATGGTCTGTTAGGGAACCTCTAACATGTTCAACAGGTACGTCATATAATCCATTCCTATCTAGTAGTCGTCTTGCAATTTCTGCACCAGTCATCATTGATGAAGCTTGTACTTTTGCATACTTTTCAAAATTCCCCTTAACCCTAAACTGAGCCCATAGCGAAAGTCCAAATGCAATAATAATTAAAAAATCAAGTGGATGAAAGAACATAAAACGAACCTCCTGTAAGGATAAATGTCTTATTTCTATTTTTAGCAAAATTTCTATTTCTACGATCAGAAAAAATTTTTCCATTCTTGTTTATTAAATAAAATCCGCAAACTAAATGGAGAAGGTGTACATACTAAGGATAATCATGACTACATAGGCAAGGATGAAATGAAAGTGGTGATACCTTGAAGGTGAATGAAGAAGAAAAAAAACTTCTAAGTGAAGCAATAGATAAAATGAATGAAGGATTAGATACATTTATTGGTTTCTATAATGATTCAGAAGAAGATAAAGCATTGATTGAATTTTCCGACGAAACAGTTGAAACAATTGAAAAGGCAATAGAGGTTTACGGTAAAGATGAAGTAACCTCTAAAATAAATACGATTATTAAAGAAGTGCTTTCATTTTTGCCGAATAAGAAGGGATGAATTAAAAATGGCAAGATCAAATCGAACCATTATTCAGTGGTTGCGTTGGCCGATTCATTACCGAATTACAATTATCGTTCTTCTCATTATTCTTGTCTTTGGTGAGATCATCTCACTTGTAGAACCACAGGAGTTTCCGACAACGTTTGATGGTATTTGGTGGGCCGTTGTAACGGTATCAACAGTTGGTTTTGGTGATTATGTACCACAGACCTATATTGGTAGAGGAATCGCTATGCTGATGATTTTAGCGGGTGCTAGCATTGTAACAGCATACTTTGCAAGTATTTCTTCTGCAGCTATTAAAAGACAACACTCTTACCTAGAAGGAGACGTTACTTTTACCGGTAAGAACCATGTTGTCTTAATTGGTTGGAATGAGAAAGCAAAAGAGATGGTTGAATCTCTTCAAACCGTTAAACCTTATAAGCAAATTGTTCTTATTGACGAATCGTTAAAAGAATCACCCCTTATTGAAAATGTTCATTTTATTAAAGGTAATCCAATACACGACCAGACCTTACTTAAAGCAAATATACTAAATGCTGATGCAGCTATCATTACAGCGGATCAACATAAAAATGAACAAGATGCAGATATGACAACTATCTTGATTTTGCTCTCTTTAAAAGGTATGAACCCCCATCTGTATTGTGTAGTTGAACTATTAACAGAGCAGCAAACAAATAATGCAAGCAGGGCTGGAGCAGATGAAATTATTAAGTCCTATAAATTAACCAGCCATTTTATTATGAGCAGCTATTTAGCAAAAAACGGGTTATCAACTTTCTACTCAGAACTGAACCCTGCTAGCGGAAACATGTTTCAAGTAATTCCAGTAGATGAACAGTTCATTGGCAAAACCTTTAAAGAAGCTAGTTATGACCTCCTAGAAAAAGAATCAATCTTAATCGGCATAAAAAGAGGAAAGGAGACAAAAGTAAATCCGCCCCTCTCCTTCGAGATTATTCGCCATGATTGTTTAATTGTCTTTACCCATTAATCTAGCAACTCAGCCTCTAGTTCCTTTACAAGTGCCTTCCCTAAGTCAATATACTCTTCAGGGAAGGTTGCATCTTTATCAACTGGCTCTTGGAACTGATCAAAGGAAGCACTAAAGTTTCCGATATGAACATGGTCATCTAGTCCAATTTGGTATTTATGAGACAAAAGAAAGGGTGTTCCTAGCTTTACTGTGGTGTTATGAGAATCTAGCTGTCCATTTACAGATGTAAAGGGCACTCTTAAAAATTGATACCCAACTTCAGAATCAATTTTATAATCAAATGAACCATGATCGTATTCCCAGTTTCCACCAATATCATAACCTAAAGGCTTAAGTTTTTGTTCCAAATCATATAATTGAAATGTTTGTCCTTCTAACCTTGACTGTACTTCAATCACGATAAACCCTCCTTTACCTTTAGATTTGCCCAATACAAGAAAAACATGCCTAGTGCTTTTAGCAATTATAAAAGGCCGACAAATTGTCGACCTTCATGAACGATTATTTTTCTAAGCGCTTTTCAAGCTCAGCCTTCTTTTCTTCGAAACCTGGCTTTCCAAGTAATGCAAACATATTCACCTTATATGCTTCGACACCTGGTTGGTCAAAAGGATTTACTCCTAATAAATAACCACTCATTGCACATGCTTTTTCAAAGAAATACACTAAGTAACCAAACGTATACTCGTCCATTTGTGGAATTGACACAACTAAGTTTGGAACTCCACCGTCTGTATGAGCTAACATTGTTCCTTGGAATGCTTTTTTATTAACAAAATCAACGGATTTACCTGCTAGGTAATTTAATCCATCCAGATCACTTTCTTCAGCCTCAACAATTAACTCATGACGAGGTGTTTCTACATTAATAACCGTTTCAAAAATATCACGACGGCCTTCTTGTACATACTGACCTAATGAGTGTAGATCTGTTGAGAAGTTCGCTGATGAAGGATAAATTCCTTTTTGGTCTTTCCCTTCACTTTCACCGAATAATTGCTTCCACCACTCTGCAAAATATTGAAGACCTGGCTCATAGTTAATCAACATTTCAATTGTTTTACCTTTATTGTATAGTACATTACGAACAGCAGCATATTGGTATGCTGGGTTTTCTTCAAGCTCCGACTTACCGAAGTCTTCACTCGCAGCTGCAGCACCTTTCATCATCGCTTCAATATCAACACCTGTTACAGCAATCGGTAGTAAACCTACAGCTGTTAACACAGAATAGCGTCCACCTACATCATCCGGAATCACGAATGACTCATAACCTTCTTCTGTTGCTAAAGTTTTCAAAGCACCGCGAGCTTTATCAGTTGTCGCGTAAATACGTTGTTTTGCTTCAGCTTTCCCATACTTTTCTTCTAAGAGCTTTCTGAAGATACGAAATGCTAATGCTGGTTCAGTTGTTGTCCCTGATTTAGAAATAACATTGATTGAGAACTCTTTGCCTTCTAATAGATCATGAAGATCCTTCATATATGTAGAGCTGATGTTATTTCCAACAAAGATGACTTGTGGAGTTTTTCTTTGTTCTTTTGATAAAGAGTTATAGAAAGAATGGTTAAGCATTTCAATTGCTGCACGCGCTCCTAAATAAGAGCCACCAATTCCGATCACAAGTAGGATATCAGAATCATTTTTAATTTTCTCAGCACTTTTTTGGATGCGAGCAAATTCTTCTTTATCATAGTTCTTTGGTAAATCAACCCATCCTAAAAAGTCGCTTCCAGCGCCAGTTTGTTCATGAATAGAATGATGTGCTACTTTTACAAAGTCACGTAAGTATGTAATTTCATGTTCGTTAAAAAATGATAATGCATTTGAGTAGTCAAAGCGTACATGCGTCATACAGTTTTTTTCCTCCAGTATTCAACTTATTATATAGCTTATTATCACTTTATCTAAACTGATAATTTAAATCAAGCAAAGATATTAATTGTAAACGCTGTCATACATCTTTTATTTTTGGACTTTACGAAACACTCCTTTTGAATTTTGCCTTTGGGCTTTCATTGAGAGTGTTGTTATTAACCTAAGTTCTTTAAAAACGACTGTTCAAGTTAAATTGGAGCGAAGGTGTCAGTCTTCTGTGTGTGTAGCGGGACAGGTAATTCTCTTCGGCATTAACACACAAAGAGAATCACCTCCCGCCCCATGGAAAGCAAGCATCCTAGAGCGCAAATCTATCAACCTGATTCTTTTTGAAAGCAACAAAATTTACGATAACGTTTTTGCAAACAACAAGAATGGAGAGGAATAGAAGCAAAAAAAATTAAAAAAGAAATGGGGAGTACCTTACCTTTAACTTATAAAGAAGCCGTTAAAATAGCAACTACATCGTCTTTGTTTAATTTTTTAAAGTTTCCAAATTCACCATTTATCATGGCTTTATCGGCCATTAAATCAATCTTTTCGTCGTTAATGTTATAATCCTTTAATTGACTTGGTGCACCGATACTGCTCCAGAATGCACGTAATTGATCAATTCCTTCTAATGCAACATTGCGGTCATCTTTACCCGTTGGATCGACACCGAACACGTTAACGGCAAGTTGAACAAATCGAGGGAGATTTTGATCAAGATTATGCTTCATCCAGTTAGGGAAGATGATAGCCAAACCACCTGCATGTGGAATGTCGTATACCGCTGATACTGCATGCTCGATATTGTGGCTTGCCCAGTCACCGCGATACCCCATTTGCAACTGACCATTTAATGCAATGGTTCCGGAATAAAGAATCGTTTCACGTAGCTGATAATTTTCTAAATCACCGATTAATTTAGGGGCTGCTTCTATAACCGTTTTTAATGTTGCTTCACAAAAACGGTCCTGTAATGGGGTATTTTTTGTGTTGTGAAAATATTGCTCAAAAACATGTGTCATCATATCAACGATTCCATATACCGTTTGGTCCTTAGGAACCGTAAATGTATTCACAGGATCTAAAATTGAAAACTTTGGAAAAGTTAAAGGACTACCCCAGCCATACTTTTCATTTGTTTCCCAATTCGTAATAACCGATCCCGAATTCATTTCTGAACCTGTTGCAGCTAAAGTTAAGACTGTGCCAAAAGGTAATGCTTCAGTAGGAAGATGTTTCTTTGTGACGATATCCCAAGCATCTCCATCATATTTTGCTCCAGCAGCTATCGCTTTTGTACAATCAATTACACTACCGCCGCCAACAGCTAAAATAAAATCAATCTTTTCTTTTTTACAAATCTCAACACCACGGTGAACTGTTGTTAACCTTGGGTTTGGCTCTACTCCAGCTAATTCAAATAGTTGGAGATTACTTTTTTCTAGAATCTGAACAACTTGATCATAGAGACCGTTACGTTTTATACTTCCTCCACCATATACAAGGAGAACATTTTGACCATATTTGGGTACTTCTGTTTCTAACTGCTCAACTTGTCCCTTACCAAAAATTAATTTTGTCGGGTTAAAGTATGTAAAATTTTCCATCCATCATCGCCTCCATAGATAGATTATGTAATTTTCACGATTTATTGTAAAGAAATGTGCTTTTTATAAAATTTTCATTGAATAGAAATTTTATTTTTCCACAACATATTAATGTAGTTCACAACTAAGGAGGTTGCACAATGAGCGCCATTCAACGTATAGCACTTGTACTTACAATCATCGGGGCAATCAACTGGGGACTAATCGGATTCTTCCAATTCGATTTAGTAGCAGCTATCTTCGGCGGACAAGGTTCAGCGCTATCAAGAATCATCTACGGATTAGTTGGTATTGCTGGTTTAATCAACCTAGGTCTTTTATTCAAGCCTTCTGAAGAAGTTGCAAGAGAACCTCGCCCAGAAGCAAGATAAAGAAGTTATTTATAAAGGAAGGGCTAACGTTTCAGGTTAGTCCTTTTTAGTGTGATTATAGGTTGTTTAGGCTAAAATTGCAGGAACGCAAAGCGCAAGCGTATTGATCCAAATACTGGGACTGGATGTCGCGAGCTTATCCACAGTTCAGAAAATTTAAATATTCCTAAGTAAAAAAAAGATGAACACTTAGTGTCCATCTTTTCCACCGGTCAAACTTATTTTTTCACTTCTTCACGTTTTGATTGCTCAATCCACTCTTCTAATTTGTCTTTTAATGTGTTAAAGCCTTGTGGAGTTTCTGTTTCAGTTTTCACAGTTGCTTGACGTTTTTTAGGCTTTTTAGGAGCTTCTTTTTTCTCTTCAACAGGTGCTTCTTGAGTTGCACGAATTGATAAGCTGATTTTACCTGATTTTTCATCAATCGAAAGAACTTTAACTTGAACTTCGTCGTTCACATTCAGATGTTCATTTACATCTTTAACAAAACCATGAGTAATTTCAGAGATATGAACTAATCCTTGAGTTTCTTCATCAAGTGCAACGAATGCACCGTATGGTTGAATTCCTGTTACTTTTCCTGTATGAACACTACCTATTTCGTACTTTGCTGTCATATTTAACACTCCTATTTTTCTTATATTTATATGTCCCTTTATACGCAATTAAAAATTATATCATAACTTTACGATTTTGACAAAGGCTCTTTTCTGAAAGATTGTTGCTATTGTCCTAATATGTTAATAATAGTGTCTTTATCATATAAAAGGTACGATACTAAGAAGAAAAGATGCCACTAGACTTTATATAGTGTTTTTCTTCATGTAATTTATAACAACAAAGTTTATGAAAATAACCTTGGCAAAAAAGAATTCTTTTGATGACAATGTATAGTATGCCCAAAAAATTTAAAGCAACGATAATTCGTTGCCTTAAAAAAGAGATCGATATTCAACCTTAGGATAACCATTTTCAAGTCTAAGCTGTAATTGTACTGTTTCGCCGTTCTTTTTTATATAAGTATGTTCAATCTTTTCTCCATTTTGAGTATAGGTTATGTCAACCATTTTTACTTCGTCCGACAGTTCTTGGATGTTTACGCCCTTTTCACTTATTTCTGATGATAGTTGTTCTAACGAAGGAACATCTGCATCTGGACCTTTGTATGTTAAAGCGTAAACCATCTCCTCATCATTTGTTTCAAGAGCATACATATACATTCTCGCTACTACTAAGTCAATTGTATTCATCCCGACAAAAGGACCGTCTAGCAGTTCATTATTTTTAGACTTTTTATAATTCACATACGTTGCCATCATTTGATCTGTCATTGGTAGTAGATGTACACTTAACCCATTTGGAACAACCTTTAAAGTTGATGGAATAAGTGATTCTATTTCTTCTTTTATCTGTGGAGTTAATTGATAATCATTCTCCTTCACTCGACTCAAATAGCCCTCTACAATGTTTGATGTTTCACTTTTAGAATGTTCTGATGTAAAGGCTTCGAATTCTTGAATGATTTCTTCTTTGACCTTTCCTTGATCC
>JAPSLU010000404.1 GCA_031180405.1 Bacillus sp. (in: firmicutes)
AAGAAATGTAGACTTAAAAGCAGGATTTATTCAACTTGAAGCGATGGATACGAAGACGCGCAAGGCAAGAATTGTACCATTATCTTCAAAATCGATTAAACTGCTTACTGAATACATGGCAGAGACAGAGGATTTTGGATCGGAGCTTTTGTTCCTAACTTATGACGGCCGGAAGTTGACTGCCAATACTTTCAGAAGGAATATGATGGAGTATGGAGAGAGGGTAGGTATCAGGAATAAGAGAGTATCACCACATACTTTAAGACATACAGGGGCATTATTTTATGTAATGAATGGAGGCGATCCGTTTAGCTTACAAAAGATTTTAGGCCACAGTGATATGAGTATGGTAAGAAAGTATATACAAATGACAAATAGTGATGTCAAACGTCAGCATAATTCATTCAGTCCTTTAAACCGGCTAACATAACAATTTAATTTATATGTATTCTGAACAACGGCTTTATAAATCAGGTCGTTGTTCTATTAAAATAAAAAAACCTCAACAATGAATGTTGAAGCCATGTAATAAATCATTCTTCATCTTTCTTTTTATCATCAGTAACAAAATATTTTATCTGGATGTTATCTGATTTTTTTGTGAACAAATCTGATGTAGAGATATACCCATCATTTATTTTTAGTTTTGGATTATTAGAGGGGAATGTATAAGTTCCGTAAGACAAATTAGAATTCCTTTTTTCACTTTCTATATCTTTAACCACTTTATCCATTTTTTTGCTCAATTCAGCTAGTTCATTTTTTATTTTTTGAGGATCTTTTTCTCCGTTTTCTGCTACTGAACTTGAAATTTGTTCTAATGAAGTAGAGACTCCCTTTATTGTCTCCACGCTATTTTTAATTTGCTGTGATTGAGTATTCCAGTCCTCTCTTAGCAGAATTACTTCATCTTTAATGGAAATAAATTGAGCGATTCTTTCATTAATTTGTTTTAAACCTTCATGAACTAAACTGCTCTGGCTTGAAGCTTCCCTTGATTGGAAAAATGCATATACAATTGCAATTCCAGCCAAAATTATTGAAGTTATACTTGCAGTAAATGAAATTTGATCAATAATTACTTTTGGATCTTCATATTTTCCAAAAACAAATGCAATAATTAAACCTATAATTAATATGATTAAATCGAGGATAATAAATCCGTATATCAAATCTTTTTTTGTGATCCTTTCTTTCTTTTCTTTAATTTCTTTTCGGCTATTTTGATCCAAAATTTAGCCCCCTTTAATTTACTATTAAAATACTACATTTCCTAGAGGGATCTGTCAAATAGTGGTATACAAGTATTTTTTATATTGATATATTTTAAATATAAAGACAAAAAAAGGGATAAGGTTATGATATCTAACCACTAATGTTAAGGCTGAATTTGTGATCAACCTGCCTGTTTGAGGAAAAGAGGGGCAAGCCATATTTAAACGCATCACAATTTTTGGTTAGTAAGCAGGGGAGACGACACGGTAGAAATACCGTTGCTCTTTGTCCTAATTGTCATAGGAAAATGCAGACCTTGAATTTGGAACAAGATGTTAAAAAGTTAAAGTAGAAAACTGTTAGAGGGGGAATTTTAAGTGAGTAATGTTTGGTTAAATATCGACATACCCACAAAGACAAATACTATACATTTTAAAATAAAGCCTCCAAAAGCCAATTTTAAGGGAATAGGAGAGTTGAAAAGAGATGGAGGTTGGTTTAAATTCGCATGCGAGGAAGAAGCTGTAAAATATGCTAAGTCGAATTATCCCGATTTCAATTTGATAAATGCAAGCAAGTGACGCCCTTCTCAAGGGCTTTTTTGTTTTGATTAATTAAAAAAGCACCCCGAAGGATGCCAATAATTATGCATATTTTTTATAATTACAATTTGTACATTTGGCCATAGGAATACCATCGTTATTTAATTTCTTATAGATCATATCAAAGGAAGGGTAAGTCCGATCCAACCGATCAAATTCTTCTTCCCATTTAGGATTTCGTGTCAGTGTAATTTCTTCACATTTAGGACACTTTTCAGATGTATAATTGGCCACTTTTTCTTCGTTCATTTATTATTTCCCCCTTTCCTTTTAATAATTCGACAATTAGGAGGATTTTCCTTTGTTTGTGGTGAATTTTGTAAAAAAAGGGGGTGTTAAGAATGGTGAACTATAAACCTGGACAAAGACCAAAAGACTCTGGGCAATTTGTTGAGGTAGGGCCGCGTGGTGGTAAGAAAAGTAATTCTGAAGTAACCGGAATTGAAGGAAAGCCCCTACCTCCAACATCAAAGCCAGGAAACCAATGGAAGCAAGTTGATAAAACTAAACATAAATAATCAATATTGAAGGGGGGACGAGGCGAAAGTGTTCCATCGTCCTCTTTCATTTTTCTTATGAGTTGTTGTTACTTCTTCCTTTTATGCTCATTGATAACCTTCCATACATAATTAGTATATGTTTTTAGTTCCCTGGCGATTTCAACCTGTTTCATCCCCTTTGAATGTAACCTCAAAATTTGCTCCTTCTTTGTCAACTTTTCAGTTAGCATTTTTATCCACTCCTTGATTTTTTTTAAGTATAAATCATTCTTTTCAATCGCGTAAGTAATCGGAGTGTTGTGATTGGGTGTGAATCACTAAAGATGTTGCTGAATGGATCAAATATACGGCTGTTCACATGATGATGAAGCAGGTAGAAGATGACGAAAAGGTAGTAGGTTTAACCGACCCCCCTGTTGGAAAGAAAAGCACCTGGTTTTTAACTGAAGATCCGGCGAGAGAGATGGGGTGATGTGGACCTTTCTCGAATAAAACACAAAAAGATTCGTAAAATACCCTATCCATTAGTTACGATCTGGCCTAAAGGAAACTTCTTCAAGACATCTTTATCGATTGATACAGGGCTTTCTATGGCTCTCGAAGGGCGTTCTAATAGGTTTTTATCACACTGTTTAAATGGCCTAAAATAGCAAAATCTTTTCTAATGGTCTATAGGCAAATTTAGACTTTTTATTATTTCTTAATGTTTTTGTATCTAACCATTTTAAACGTGTTATAAGGCTTCCAGGTAGGCTGATTTTTACAGAGAATGCTATATTAATTTGTCTAAAATGATTATCCAGGAGCAAATAAAAAAGCAGGTTAAAGCTTCTAAGAGCTT
>JAPSLU010000051.1 GCA_031180405.1 Bacillus sp. (in: firmicutes)
AATAGGCTCAGCATTAATGCTGAGCCTATTCGTTTTATGCACTTGTAAACTGTTCAGCCTCAGTTGATCCCTTTATTCCTGTCGTTGAAGATGTGCCGACGGACTATATGTGACACTTCATCGAAGTAACCTGTTTCAACTTCTCGTTGGTGCTTTATTGTTGTATAACAATAAACCTCGCTAGCAAAATCACTTTGTTTGCAGTTCAGAATTTGTGGGGCGGGCAGTGAACCTCCTGCGTGAAGCGCCTGCAGGGTCTCACCTGTCCCGCTGTTCCATGTCTTACTGCAGCAGCATTACTTTTAAAAGTAAGATGCCTAGCCTCCCGAGACCCGAGACCATAAGCCACTCTTGAATTGAAGACAAAGAACGTCTCTATTTTATTCAGGAGCGTATTATTTGGCCTAAGCTAAACAGGCGGCTTCCGCATTTCTAAACACAGGAGTCTCGCACCTTCCGCCCAATCAACCTAATCAGTTTTATACAAAGAACACACCTTCTAAAACTTATAAACACAACAAAAAGAACCTTGCAAGTCCAAACACAAGGTTCTCTATCTTTATAGAACAGCTATTCTTTTAATTTTCCATGCTCCTCTAAATAGATAATTCTCTCTAACATGGTTGGATGAGTATAGCGAAAAATCTTTACCAGAGCAGGTGGATTTACCTGACTTAACCCTGCTCTTGATAATTCTTGGAACGAACTAACAGCTGCTTGATGATTGTTGGTCATTTCTATCGCATACATATCAGCCGACTTTTCCTGATACCTAGCTACAGCATTCGATAATGGACTTGATATAAAGGTCAGTATGCTCAAAAGGAGTAGAAATAATGGAAAAGCAGCAAGCTCCTTCATAGATTGAATTTTCAGCAATCCCCCATTCCTTTGGATGAAATGCTTCATTAATAGATGGATCAGGTATAAGCCAACTAAACTTAATAATAAGTACCCTGCAATTCCCACATATATATGCTTCATTACGTAATGCCCCATTTCATGGGCCATTATAAATAAAATTTCGTCTTCGCTCAATCGATTTAAGGTCGTATCCCAAAGGACAATTCGAGAGTTAGACCCTATTCCAGTTACATAGGCATTAAGAGCATTCGTTTTTTCAGACATATTCACTTCATACACGTGTTCAGCAGGTATATCCGCTTCATCCGCAATGGCCAAAATCTTCTCTTCAAGCTCTTTGTTTTGTAATGGATAAAAATCATTGTAAAGCGGATCTATGACAACTGGCTGTATAAACATTACTAACAATGAAAAAGGAATCGAAAGTAACCAAGCATAGAGCCACCACCTTTTTTCATAACGTGTTATTAACCAGTAAAGGACAATGATAATAACCGTCATCATCAAATAATTCACCCAAAAATCAATGAGCTGGTCTTTCATCCAAGTTGGAAAGGATTGGGTTGTAATATGATATGTTTTCGATAGCTTGTAACCTATCCAATCAACTGGAAACGAAATGATGCTTATAAAAAACGATAACCAAAAGAAATAACTGGCTGATTGGAGACTAAAGATTTTTGAGGTGGCATTTGACCAATCCTGCATTTTTCTAGAAAAGCCCGTAATCATAAAAACAAATAATAAAAACCACTCAAATGGGATCGTCACAAAATAAAGGAAATTCCTTATTGTAGAGTATTCCTGTGATAATAATAATTCTCTACCAGACATAAAGGTTGAGGGGTCTGCCGATGTTCCCTCATAGGGCGCTGGTACACCTGAGCCGGAAAAGATAAACAAATACCAATATACGGCTAAACCGTAGGCAAAATAGAGTATGATCGATCTTGTTAACCATTTCCTCATCTGGCTATTTCCCCCTTGAACAAGCTGTTTCTATTAGTTTAATACCAAGATGGATGTGTTAGAACATAAAAAGGAACAGCCCACATGGTTAAGTCCTTAATTCAACTTAATCCTACATAAAAAACATACTGTATAAAACCAATGTACCGATTGATCCCATCACTACAAAAATAACATTTGCCCCAGTAAAAGCAATTAAGGTTGCAGCTATAGCGCCAATTACGCCAAATAAGAGATCATCACTAATGAGAAAAATACCTGGAACAATCAATGCCCCTAATGTAGCATATGGAACATTCTTTAGTACATTTTGAACAAACAAAGGTAATTTTAACTGGCTCAAGGTAACAAGTGGGATCATACGAGGTAAATACGTGACAAGCCCCATTCCAATAATCATAATTAAAATCATGCTATCCATTTGTTTCCACCTCACTTGCATGCTTCATGTAAAAGAGCTCAACAATGACAGCTGAAACCAAGGTTGATAACACAATAGACCAGCCTGTCGATAAGATTTGTGATGCATAGCAAATAGAGTTCAAAATCGCTGCTACAACAGCTAAGAACATGACCTTGCGATGCTTTTTAAGAGATGGAATTAACAACCCAATAAACATGGCGTAAAGAGCAATGCCCATGCTTTCTTGTACTGTTGGCGGCAAGCTTGCCCCTATAACATAACCTATCCCAGAATTTATCACCCAGCTTGCATAAGAAATTAACATTAAACCAAACAAATATCCAGCATTCACAGTTCCATCTTTTGTTGAAGCGACTGTAAATGTTTCATCTGTTAAGCCAAAGGAGTATAGTGCTTTTTTCCATAATGGATCGTCTTCAACTTTTTCGCTAAGTGATGCTGACATTAAAAAATGACGGATGTTAACAATAAAAGTTGTCAAAATAATTTCAATAATACCAGTACCTACGGCAAGTAGGCTTAAAGAAATATATTGTGAAGCACCCGCAAATACAATCAAGCTCATCAAAACGGTTTCAGATAAAGACAACCCAGTAGATTTTGAGAGAAGGCCAAATGTTAATGCAACAGGTAAATATCCAATTGCAATACTGATTCCACCTTGGAAACCTTGTTGAAAACTAGACTGTTTTTTTATTAGAGTGGTTGTTGTTGACAAGTTGTTCCCTCCTTGAAGGATTCTTAATTTAAGAATAGTAAATTAATAAATAAAAGCTCGTGAATCCATTTGTATGATTTACATACGTATGTGTCTGGCTAGCTTGGAATCTCATTGAATCACCTTTTTTTAATACATATGACACCTCTTGAATTGAAACAGTCGTCTCACCTTCACAAACAAGTACATATTCTTCAACATTTCCATGATGACTTTCAGAAATGTGAACACATCCTGGCTTCATTTCAATATAGTATATTTCGAATTTTTTTGAGGAATCAAAAGGGTAGTAAGGGTATACCTGAAACTGCTCATCCTCTTCCATTACCGCATTTTTTTCATGTAATCGTACAACTGAAACCGCTGGTTTGTTTTCCTCAACTAGGGATGAAAATGAAACTTGGAGTCCGTTTGCTATTTTCCAAAGTGTATTAACCGTTGGACTTGATTCTCCTTTTTCAATTTGGGAAAGCATCCCCTTGCTAACTCCTGTGAGACTAGCAAGCTGGTCATAACTATATCCCCTTAGCTTACGTATAGTTTTTAAGTTTTCCGCTATTTGCGTTTGAATTGATTTCATATTAGCCCCCATTTATTGCCATTGTATAATATAGTATACATTTGTATTTTATTACAAACAAGATTTTATTTTCATGCAGTACTTTCATTTCTACACATAATAAAGTAAATTTGAACTAACATATACTAATGAAGGTGAAACAATGCTTACTTCCTATTTTGAAAAGATACAGGCAAAGCTAAATATAGTGCTACAGCTAGAAAAAAATTCAATGGTAGCTGTAGCAGAAAAAATCTCAAAAACGATTCAATCGAATGGAATTATTCACCTATTTGGATGCGGTCATTCTCATGCATTAACTGAAGAAATGTTTTATCGAGCTGGTGGTCTAGTACCTATTAAACCAATATTTATAGAGGAGTTAATGCTACACGAAGGAGCAGTAAGATCTTCCCATTTAGAGAGACAAAACAATTATGCAGAAGGTTTTATATATAACCAAGATATCCAACCTCAAGATTTGGTCATTGTTATTTCAACTTCAGGTATTAATCCAGTACCAATTGATGTTGCAATTCATGCTAAAAAATTGGGTGCATACGTTGTAGGAATCAGCTCCTTTTCCTATTTAAAAGAACAAACATCTAGACATAAAAACGGGAAATTTTTATCTGAGGTTGTTGATCTTGCTTTGAATAATCATGCAGAAATAGGCGATGCCTCACTTACATACGATCAATCACCTGCACCATTCGGGCCAACTTCAACAGTTATTGGAGCAACTATGTTAAATGCAATTTTTGTAGAGTCAATAAAAAACATGGTAGATAACGGGTTTAAACCTCCCATACTTTTAAGTGGGAACATTAACGGTGCAGATGAGTATAATCAAAGATTGCTCGAAAAGTATAGTGATCGCATTCCACTGCTCAAGTTTGATAAACTGACTTAAAATGAGCCCAACCTCAAGTGAGGTTGGGCTCATTTTTTACTTTCTTTCGATATCAATTTTAAATTTATACTTATCCGCACGATATGAAGATCTTACAAGCTCTAGCGGTGTACCATTTTCCAAATAAGTTTCACGTTGAATGAGCAAAACCGGAACTCCCTTGTCTATTTTCAAATGAGCTCGATCCTCATCAGTAACTATTGCTGCTTCAACAGTCTGTGCAGCATGACCAATACTTAATTCTAATTCATTTTCAATAAATGTATACAATGACTTTGCTAATATATCAGGTGTTAAACTGGGAACTAACTTAACCGGTAGGTAGCTTGTTTCTACCGCAATCGGATCATCATTTGCTAAACGGAGTCGCTTTATTTTATAAATAAGCTCGTCATCTTCAAGAGAAAGCTTTGCTTTGATATCTTCCTCAGCTGGATATATTTCAAAATGCAAAAGCTTACTGCCTGGTACTAAATTACGAGCTTTCATATCTTCAGTAAAACTTGTAAGCCCTTGTAGGTTTTGTTCGAATTTTTGACTAGCAACAAAGGTACCCTTCCCTTTCTCTCTGAAAAGATATCCCTTATTAACTAGGTTTGTAATGGCTTGACGAACAGTCATACGACTTATCTGATAGCTTTCTGAGAGTTCCCTTTCTGACGGCAATGCATCACCAGGTCGTAGCTCCTCAGCTTCAATTGATTTTTTGATTTGCTCTTCTAACTGATAATACAAAGGAAGAGGAGAATGTTTGTCGATCACATAAAGATCTCCTTTCAATATTACTCTTACTCATTATAGTAATACTGCTTACATATTACAATTATAGATAGACAAAAGCGCAGGCACCTTGATCAGCTTCGAGCAACAAGAAGCAATTAAATTGAGACGGCTTTTGTCTTCTATTCAATTGTGGCTAACCTAGAGGAGCTAGGCATCTTATTTTCCAAAAAAATAGGACGCGCGCTTAGCCACAGAGCAGTAATTTATTTTCCTATATAGAATAGAAAACTACCTGCATAAACCTCAGGTAGTTTTCTACTTATTTACCTTCTAATCTTCTCGATCTCATCTGCAACAAATTGTACTTGTGTTCCAATAATGACTTGTATGCTTTGTGGACCAACAATATTTATCCCTGGAATACCTGTTGATTTTATTTTATGTTGATCAACTGCATTCATGTCCTTCACTTCTATTCGAAGACGGGTCACACAATTATCTACAGATGTTACATTCTCATCTCCACCCAAACCTTCATAAATGATTGATGCCATATCTGCAAACTTGTTTTCTGACGTAGCTGATTCAACTTCATCATTAGTTTCTTCTATATCAGTCTCTCTACCTGGGGTAGCTAAATTAAATTTGGTAATGAGAAATCTAAACAGCACATAATAAATAACAGCAAAAGCAAGACCTTGAAGTAGAAGCATATATGGTTGATTTGCCAAAGGGAGTCTTGAGCTTAATACAAAATCTACTAGACCTGCACTAAAGCCAAATCCTGCTGTCCATTGAAAAAACGAAGCAATAGCTAACGAAATACCTGTCAAGGCTGCGTGAACAACATAAAGAGTAGGTGCTAAAAACATAAATGAGAACTCAAGTGGCTCTGTTACTCCTGTAAAGAAAGAAGCAAAACCAGCCGCTAACATTAAAGAAGCTGCTTGCTTTTTTCGTTTTGTCTTTGCTGTATGGTACATCGCTAATGCCGCTGCTGGTAAACCAAACATCATAATCGGGAAGAAACCAGCCTGGTACATACCCGTAATTCCCTTTGTACCTGTACCTGCCCAGAAATTACCGATATCATTAATTCCAGCTACATCAAACCAAAATACTGAGTTTAACGCATGATGTAAACCAGTTGGGATTAACAAACGATTAAAGAAGCCATATAATCCTGCACCGATAAACTCTAATTTACTGATCGCTGTTCCAAAAGAAACAAGTCCTGTGAATATAACAGGCCACGCGAAAAAGAGAATAAATGAGGCGACTAGCATGGATACAGCCGTCATAATAGGAACTAGCCTCTTACCACTAAAGAAAGCTAACGCTGCTGGTAACTGTACTTCACTAAAACGGTTATACATTATAGAAGCTACAATCCCAGATAAAATTCCAACAAACTGGTTATCTATTTTTTCAAAAGCCGGATTAACTGTTGCAGCATCAATCCCTTGAAGCATTGCGACAGAATCGGTTGAAAGTAATGTTGTAATAACAAGGAAGGCTACTAATCCACTAATTGCAGCTGAACCATCTCTGTTTTTGGACATTCCTAATGCTACACCAACCGCAAAAAGAATTGACATATTATCAATAATTGAAGAGCCTGCTTTAATTAAGAAAGCGGCAATTGGACTCCCCGCTCCCCACCCAGCCGGATCAA
Source organism: Bacillus sp. (in: firmicutes) (assembly GCA_031180405.1). Taxonomy (GTDB): domain Bacteria; phylum Bacillota; class Bacilli; order Bacillales; family Bacillaceae; genus Metabacillus. The sequence goes on from JAPSLU010000051.1 coordinate 6,846, forward strand.
TCCAATAACCAATTCCCATTAATATGGCTGCAGCGGGTAGTACTGCTACTGGTAACATTAATGAACGACCAATATTTTGTAAATATTTCATCATTTTGACTTCCCCCTATCCAATCAAATATTGGCATAAAATTATAACATTCTACATTTCACTCCATAAAACTGAAAGCGTTTCACCAACTCATATTAACACTTACAAATATAGATGTCTATACCAATATTATATAATAACTAAAGATACTTATCCTATACATTGTTATGCTATCGTACATGTTTTTTAACTGGTATAGACAACTATATTAAGAGATGCTATTCTATATTTATAATGTAAGCCTTTTAATATAATACTATCTATTAAAGGAGGTATTTAGGTGAATACGATTTCAGATAAATTGATTATTAAGAACGGGACTATTTATTCTCAGCAGCAAATTCTGAAGTCAGGTTCTCTTCAAATTGATCATGGAAAAATAAGTATGATACATACCTCTGATGAAAATGATCATTCAACAGATTACAAGATCATTACTTTGCCAGCTGACTATCATATTATCCCCGGTATGATTGATCTTCATATTCATGGAGTGAACGGTGCAGATACAATGGATGCAACAAGAGAAGCACTTGATATTATGGCTTCTACTCTACCAAAAGAGGGAACAACTAGCTTCTTGGCCACTACGATAACAGGGGATATAAAATCAATTGAAAGATCATTAGGAAATGCGAGTGAATACATCACCTCATTTCAATCTGAAGGGAATGCTGAAGTACTAGGGATCCACCTAGAAGGTCCATTTATTCATAAAGATAAAGCTGGAGCACAGCCTTCTGAACATATAGTAGCACCAAACGTCAACACCTTTAAAAAGTTTGAATCATCATCTAGTAACCTGATTAAGCTTGTTACTCTTGCCCCAGAGCTACCAGGAGGAAGGGACCTTTTACACTATTTAAGGAGTAAAAAAGTTCTTTCGTCTATAGCCCATTCGGAAGCAACCTATCCTCAAGTTTTAGAAGCTATTGATAATGGTCTCACACATGTCACACATTTATTTAATCAAATGACAGGACTTCACCATCGTGATCCAGGAATAGTAGGGGCTGCTTTCCTTAAGGAAGAGTTAATGGTAGAAATTATTGCAGATGGAATTCATGTTTCCCCTGAAATTGTAAAAGTTGCATATAAACAGATTACAGAAGAGAGAATGATTTTAATTACAGATGCCATGAGAGCAAAATGGCTGGAAGATGGAAATTATGATTTAGGTGGACAGATGGTCACAGTGAAAAACGGCAAAGCACTACTCGATGAAAACACATTAGCTGGTAGTGTACTTAAGATGATTGATGCTTTTAAAAATATACAAAAGTTCACTGGTTGTAGTATTGAAAGTGCTATAAAAATGGCATGTGAAAACCCAGCTAAGCAACTTAATCTTTTTGACCGAAAAGGGAGTATCGCAATTGGAAAGGATGCAGATCTTGTGATCTTGGATGAAAATATGGACATATTTATGACAATTTGCAAAGGGAAAATAGCTTACACACGAGAAGATACAGTGTATTCACTATAAGAGGAATTTACTCTTAGCTACTATGCTATAGTCTAACTTATGCGGGTCTAAAAAAGGAGATGACAACCTTGAAAATTATTGAAGTCAAAGATTATGAAGAAATGAGTCAAAGAGCTGCTGAGTATCTTATAAATAAAATAAAAAATTCACCTAAATTAAATATAGGTTTAGCAACAGGTGGGACACCCAAAGGAGTATATCAAAATTTAATTGAAGATTATAGATTAAATAACACATCCTACTCACAAATTAATAGCTTTAACTTAGACGAATACATTGGTCTTGAAAAAGATGATCCAAACAGCTATTTTCATTATATGAATGAACATCTATTTAAACATATTGATATCGACAAGAACCAAACTTATATTCCATCAGGTACAAATAAAAATACAATAGCTGAATGTGAAGAATATGAAAAAAAGATCATCCAAGCAGGGGGAATAGATCTTCAGATATTAGGAATAGGTGCTAACGGTCATATAGGTTTCAATGAGCCTGGAACCTCCTTTCAATCAAGAACACATGTGGTTGATCTAACTTTATCTACAAGACAAGCAAATGCTCGATTTTTCACTAGTATTGATGAGGTTCCTAAACAAGCCATCACAATGGGAATTCAAACAATATTCCAAAGCAGAGAAATCCTCCTCTTAGCCTCTGGAAGAGCCAAACAGGAAGCAATAGTTCAACTACTTAGTGGTGAGGTAACAGAAGCCTTCCCTGCTTCTATCCTTAACCATCACCCACAAACGATTTTAATTGCTGATGAAGAAGCATTACTTGCTGTGAAAGAGAAAAGCTTCTAATATGTAAAAAAAGGTACATGCCCCACGGGTATATGGGACATGTACCTTTTTTATTATGGATGTTTTCGTAAACTTTGTTGCTTTTAAATTAGTATCCGGTTGGTTGATTACAGCGAGAGGGTGCTCGCTTTCCGTGGGGCGGGCGGTGAGCTTCCTCGTAAGCTGCGCGCCTGCGGGATCTCACCTATCCTCTCGCAAATCCATCTCCAATCACAACCTAACAAATTCAAAAAGAAAATCACTTAAGGCAACAATTTAAAAAAGATTCTATATTAATAGTGCCTTATCTGATAAAGAGCTATCAGACTTTATTTTTGAGAACTCCTCTAGTAAAGAATTCACCGTTAAGCCCAACTTCTGTTCACCTTCTGCTTGGAATACAATTTTCCCTTTATCCATCATGATTAATCGATTTCCGAGATCAACGGCTTGTTGCATATTATGTGTAATCATTAATGTCGTTAAATTACCCTTTTCAACAAGCTTCTTCGTTAAATTTGTAATAAGTTCCGCACGGGAAGGATCAAGTGCAGCTGTGTGTTCATCTAGTAAAAGGATATCTGGTTTTGTAAAAGTAGCCATTAATAGGGACAAAGCTTGGCGTTCCCCACCAGAAAGTAACCCAACCTTGGCAGATAAACGATTTTCAAGACCTAACCCTAACATCTCTAATTGTTCTTTGAAAAACACACGTCTCTTCGCTGTCACACCCGGTTTTAGCGATCGCTTATGAACACGTGAGTAGGCAATCGCTAAGTTTTCTTCAATAGTAAGTGTTGGCGATGTACCAGCCATCGGATCCTGAAACACCCTACCAATATAGCGTGAGCGTTTATACTCTCGCACATCAAGCATTGATTGATCTTTTATTCGAACATCACCATCATCTGGAGTAATTCGGCCTGCAATCACATTTAGTAAAGTTGATTTTCCCGCACCATTACTTCCAATGACTGTAACAAAATCGCCTTCGTTTAGAGATAATGTAAGATGATCAAGTGCCACCTTTTCATCTAGAGAGCCTTCATTAAACACTTTAAATATCTGCTCAAGTTGAAGCAATGTCAGTTCCCCGCTTTCTGCGTAAGCTTTTTTTCCGTTTTTCCTTTTGCTTATCAAGCATTTGCGGGATGACAAGAGCACCAATAACAATACAAGCTGTAATAAGCTTCATATCACCCGTTTCGAAAAAGTTAACACGAAGGGCCATGGCAACAATTAGACGATAAATAATTGCTCCAATAATAACAGCAATCGTTGCACGAACGATCGTTTTTGTTCCGACTAATGCTTCACCAATAATAACAGAAGCTAAACCAATGATGATCATCCCGATTCCCATACCAACATCACTAAATCCATTGTATTGGGCGATAAAAGCACCTGAGAATGCAACGAGTGCATTGGAGATTCCTAGTCCAACGATCTTTAGCATATCAGTATTTGCGGAAAAGCTTGTAATCATATTCTGGTTATCACCAACAGCTCTAATCGCAAGACCAAGCTCTGTTTTAAGAAAATAATCTAATGCGTATTTAATCACTAAAATGATTACTAACATCGTAATAACAACAGACCATGTTTTCGGTACATAGCCTTCTAAACCAACCGAAATAAATAGCTGCTCTAGACCTGTATCAATTCCAAACTTACTCCACCAATCAAGTAATTGAGTGAAGACCGTTTCCTCTTGTAATAATGGTACATTTGATTTCCCCATAATTCTAAGATTAATAGAATACAAGGCAATCATCATTAAAATACCTGACAAAAGAGGGTTAATGTTTCCCTTCGTATGAAGAACCCCTGTGATACAGCCAGCCAAAAAGCCTACAAGTAATGCGACAATCGTGGCTAAGAAGGGATTCACACCATTAACAATTAAAACGGCACTCACAGCAGCTCCTGTGACAAAGCTACCGTCAACTGTTAAATCAGGAAAATCTAATATTCTAAATGATAGGTATACTCCAAGAGCCATAATTGCATATATTAAGCCTGACTCTACTGATCCAAATAGGGCTGTAAACATAATTCCTCACCTTTATTCAAGAATTTCTGCTTCTTCTTTCCACTCTTCTTTAATTTCAATTCCCATGTCTTCTGCCGCTTTCGCATTGATTTGAAGTTTTAGATTTTGCGGATATTGCACAGGAACTTCACTTACTTCTTTTTCTCCAGTTAAGATGCTAGCAGCCATTTCTCCTGCTTCGAAGCCGATATCATAGTAGTCAAATCCGTAAGCGGCAAATCCCCCACGTTTAACAGAATCTAACTCCCCCACAAATAATGGGATGTCATTGTCGCTCGCAACTCCAATAACACTTTCTAATGCTGAAACAACCGTATTATCTGTAATAACGTATAGAGAATCAACCTTACCAACTAATGATTCAGTTGCTTGTTTTACTTCAGCTGATGTTGAAACAGATGCTTCAACCACTTCTAAATCGGTTCCTTCCATTGCTGCTTTAACCAAATTAATTTGCGCAACAGAGTTTTGTTCACCCGAATTATAAATCATTCCAACTTTCGTTCCTTCAATATTTTCATCAATAAATTTAACTGTATTTGGAATAGCATCAGGATGAGTATCAGTCGTTCCTGTAATATTTGCTCCTGGCTCCTCAAAACTTTTCACAAGCCCTCCACCAACTGGATCTGTAACAGATGTGAATACAATCGGAATTTCTTCAGTTGCATTTAATGCACTTTGCGCACTTGGTGTTGAGTTAGCAAAAATTAAATCGACACCATCACCAACAAAGTTATTTGCGATTGTTTGGCTATTATTTTGGTCTCCTTGAGCAATCTGTACGTCATATTCAACTTCCAGTCCTTTTTCTGCTAATGCAGCTTGAAACCCTTTTAATGCTACATCAAGTGATGGATGCTCAACGATTTGGTTAACACCTATTGTATATGTTTTTTCTCCACTACCTGCATCCGCGCTTCCTTCACTAGAACTCCCTGATGAATTTTCATTAGTTCCACAGCCAGATAGTACTAAGAAACTAGCTAACATCATTCCTGTACCAATTTTCCAACCTTTTTTCATCTTATTTTTCCCCCTTTTGACTTCTAAAAAACTCTTTTACGCTTTTATGCTTTTATTGATTAAATTATACAGGAGAAATCAAATAGTTCAATATATTTTGAAAACTTCACTTGCATTTTTTCTATTTTCTATAGTTAAACCCTATCATATCAACAAAAAACACAGATATCACATCAATATCTGTGTTTTTTTATTTGAATAGTTAGTAAAGATAACATTCTTTTAAAATACTATTTTTGTAAAACTTGATCTTTCAACGCTCTTCGTAAAATTTTTCCGGTTGTATTTTTCGGGAGTTCCTCTAAAAACTCTAACGAACTTGGTACTTTATACTTAGCTAAATGCTGTTTACAGTACTCTAAAAGCTCTTCTTCTGAAACTTGGTTATTCTTTACAACAACAAAACATTTTACGGCTTCTCCAAAGCTTGGATCAGGTACTCCTAACACTGCAACCTCCACAACTTCCTCATGGTTATATAACACTTCCTCGACCTCACGGGGATATACATTATAACCACCAACGATAATCATATCTTTCTTTCGGTCAACAATGTAAAAATAACCTTCCTCATCTTTTCTAGCAAGATCACCTGTATATAACCAACCATTACGAAGGGTGTGTGCCGTTTCTTCAGGCATTTTATAATACCCTTTCATCACGTTTGGCCCTTTAACAATTAACTCTCCAACTTGATTGGCCGGTAATTCTTCTCCTAATTCATTCACAACTTTATTTTCTACATTTACAATACTTGTACCAATCGATCCCGGTTTTCTTGGACGATCAAGTGGGTTAAAGCATGTAACAGGTGAAGCTTCTGAAAGACCGTAACCTTCTGAAACAACGACTTTAAATTTTTTTTCAAATCCTTTTAAAAGAGCAACTGGCATAGATGCGCCACCCGAAATACAAATGCGTAATGATTTTACATCTTCAGGTTCAGCTTTATCATATTGAAGTAAAAAATTATACATCGTCGGTACACCAGCAAATACTGTAGCGCGATACGTTTTAACTAGGTCAAAAATAGTTTCAGGGCTAAATCTAGGGACAATTAGTAATGTAGCACCATTCATAAGTGGTGCATTTAATGAGACAGTTAGACAAAAGACATGAAACATTGGCAGAGCGGTTACGACAACATCATCATTGCTTATCTTCAAGTAATTAGCTGTATCAATTGCATTACTAAATAAATTTTTATGCGTAAGCATAGCCCCTTTTGGTTTTCCTGTTGTTCCTGATGTATAAAGGATGACAGCAACATCTTCATCATCTAGCTCTGGACCATCAAAATGAATACTCCCAGTCGTGAGCATATTTGTAAACCTTTTCATTTTTGCGTTTATTGAGAGCTGTTTGATATCAAGTTCTTTTTTACTATCATTTGTTGATGTATCACATGAAATTATATATTCAAGCTTTGGCAGCATTTGGTCCATCTTCTCAAACATTGGAATAAGAAGGTCTAACGTCACAGCCGCCTTTACATCTCCATTATTAATAATATAGGCTATTTCATCCGGCGTGTAGATTGGGTTAATTGGAATAACGGTTGCTCCCGCTCTTATAGCGCCATATAAAGAGATGACAAAATATGGTGAGTTCCCTAAAACTATAGCGACATGATCCCCTTTGTTAATTCCTAACTCGGTTAAACCACTTGCAAACTGGTTGATTGCCCCTTCTAGTTGTAAATAAGTTGTTTCAGTTCCATCAAAAATAAGAGCTGGCTTTGTTCCATGTTCTTTTGCAGTTTCTGAAAACCGTAAAGATAAATTCATTCTCCCACCCCAACTTACAAAATGAATGAATTCTCACTCATTTTGACTAATTGAAACCTTTTTCTATTGGTACCTACGTACCCCTCAGTCATAGATGAAATCTACCTCTAGAAAAACATTCCAACTTTATTATATTGAAAGCAAGAAAATTATACAATAATTGGGATTGATTTCATATCCACAAAAGCACAAGCCACTGAATTAGCTCTGAAAGCATAAGAATAGTAGAAATAGACGGAGTACATTCCCTTCTATCTTACTCGACTGTCAATGTTTTTTGAACTCCAAACAAATCCTGAACTTGCAAGGTTCACTTCCTCATGATAAATCTCTTTTGCTTGTTTCACTAATTCTTTATGATCACCAAAATGAGGAAGATGTGTTAGCAATAACTGTTTAACCCGAGCGTTTTGAGCAATATTACCAACTTCCCTACTATTCATATGACCTGCACTTCTCCCATCCTGGTGTGAGTATAAACTACATTCTGCGATAAGAAGATCAGCATTAGATGAAAATGGGATAAAGGCATCTTGATAACTTGAATCAGCTGTATAAATTACAGTTGATTCGTTATCGGTTATTTTCATAGCGAAGCATGGAGCTGGATGAATTGTCGGTAAAAAGGAAATAGAAAATGGACCAACCTCCAACTTGGTATTTTCCTTATACGCTATTCCTAATGTAGCATCCTTATATGTTAATTTTTGAAAGGCCTCGTTATTTAAATTATGACCATAGATTGGCAACGTTTTTTTCTTGTTATTGATAATCGATGTTACATAACAGGCATACTGTAGTGGTCCAATATCAGCTACATGATCATGGTGATAATGAGATAAAACAACTGCATCTAAATGATCTATTGAAATGGTTTCTTGTAATTTTGACAAGACGGCACTGCCACAATCGACTAACAAATGGAAACCATTTGTTTCGAACAGATATCCTGAAGTTGCCTCACCTGCTTTCGGAAAACCTCCCCAATAACCAATGACTGTCACTCTCATGAACTAATCATCCTTTCCATTTTCAACAATAATAACATTATAACCTAAGTATCCTTCATTTAAATTCGCGAAAAATTGGCCATTACCCAATTTTGTAGGAGTAAACCCCGATATATCAATAAATAACACATAATCACTCGATAATTGTTACAAAACAGATGTTGACACAACAATAACTGTTATAATACAATAAAAACAATAAATCAAACGGAGGGGATCCAAATGATGATGAAAATTACTGAATTTTTTAGAAATTTACCAAAAAAACAATGCAAAGAGTGTGGTAAAGAAATTGAAGAACAGCATGAATGTTATGGTAATACGTGCAATGAATGCCTGCATGTAAATGACTTGTAATCAGTTTTTTGTGCCTACACTGTTAAATAACAGATCTATAAGATTTGAACTGATATAATACAGAATATTCATAAAAATAAGAAGGTGACCCAGAGGTCAACCTTCTTATTTTTATGATGTCGCGACTAGATTTTCTCTTTCAATAGATGATCCCCGATATGCTAATTTAGATGAAAATTCATGCCTTTCAATAGATCGGAATTGTTTTTTATGTATTTTTTCACAAATAACATCAATTGATTTACCAGCCATCTCATCTACCGGTTGAATGACAGCTGTAATCATTGGTTCTACTAATTTCGTAATCTCCATATTATCATAACCAACTACAGCTAAATCCTCCGGAATTCTCCAGCCATGTTTCTTTGCCTCTGAGATAATTCCTGCTGCTACTGCATCTCCTCCAGCAAAAATAGCTGTCGGTGATACCTTCATACAGGCCAACTTTCGAAATACCTGTTTTCCATCTTCTATTGTTGAAACTCTGTCGAAATAATACTTATCATAAGAGTGAACCTTTGCTTCTTGTAAGGCTGATTGAAGTCCCTCTAATCTTGCCCTCATCCCTTCGCTACTTATGCCATTTGAACAATAAGCAATATGTGTATGTCCCCTTTCAAGCAAGTGTTTCCCTACTAAATAACCACTTTGTGCTTGATTTACATACACCATTGGAATTTGAGCTTCGTCTATTTTCTCATTGCAAAGAACAATTGGTCCATAATTTAAATAAGAATCAATGACAGACCAATCATTTTCAACAGCAGTCATAATCACTCCGTCTACTTGCTTGGTTTTTAAAAGATTTAAATAGCGACATTCTTTTTGCTTTGAGAATTGAGTTTGACAAATGATTAATTGGTACCCCTTTGACGAAGCTTTCATTTCTAAGATTTCAATTAACTGACTAAAAAATGGTGTGGATATTTTAGGTATTAGAACAGCAATAATTCCCGTCTTTTGATTTCTTAAGCTCCTTGCAGCAGAGTTCGGAACATATCCCAACTGTTCCATCGCCTTCTGAATAAGTTTTCTTTTCTCATCTGAAACATATGGGTGATCATTTAGAACTCTAGATACAGTTGTTCTTGATAATCCCGCTAGCTTCGCGACATCTTCAATGGTAGACAAAATTCTCCCTCCCCATAGGCTCTATGTTGCCCACCTTGCTTGACAGTTGGAAACGTTTTCATATTTGATTATATGAAAATTCCAATTATAATTCAATCCTTTTTTTACAAAAGTATTATCCTGTCCTTTCATCTATCCTAGTATCTATCTAAGAATATTAGGTCATCCTCCTTTTATGATTCCCAAAAAACAACAGGGAACTATAATGTCAGAAAACAATTCTTCTTTATTTTTAGATCGTTCCTTTGTTACCGTTGGCTAAGAATTTTCTTTAATCCCTTGTTCACTTAAAAGAGCCTCAACTTGATTCAAATGTTCTTGATTCTCAATAACAACAAACCTTTTTGTGTGAAAAAATGTCCCTTTAACTTTTATTGGAAGTACCTTTGGATATAGAGAATCATAAGACATTTCTGCAGCTTTTTTAATATTCAATCTGTATTGAATTAAATAAGCGATTCCCAAGACAAAAATAATATCAATCAACATTCTCCCCCTATTTCAAACTTGTATAAAATTTCATTTTTACCGGTGTTTATTGCTATTTATTACTCTAATACGAAGCTAGTTTCTATTAGTTTCCTAAAATATGTAATTTTTCACATTTTATTAGTATAAAAAAGAAGCAGCAAAACTCCGTCGTTTCACTGCTTCTACCTCTTAATTTTCATTTAAATGCTTTAATACTACTGTTGCTAAACAATCAATAAATTCAGGTTTAGCATTTGGCATTTCAGGGCGATAATAGCTTGCACCAAGCTCATCTGTAATCACTTTACATTCGTAATCATTATCATATAGAACTTCTAAATGATCTGCTACAAATCCTACTGGAACATAAACAAATGTTCTGTAGCCTTCATTATATAATTCCCTTGTCAAATCTTGAACATCTGGCCCTAACCATGGTTCAGGTGTATTGCCAGCACTTTGCCATCCTGTTACATATTTTTTAACACCAGCAGCTTCTGTAATTAAGTCTGCTGTTTCTTGTAATTGCTGTGGATATGGATCACCGTTTGCAATAATTTTTTCAGGTAAGCTATGTGCAGAAACCACTAAAACAGAAGAATCTTTTTCTGCTTGCGTCATACTTCCGTATGTTTTCTTCAGTTGGTCTGCCCAATACGAAATAAATTTCGGTTCCTTGTACCAGCTTTCAACTGAAGTGATTGTTAAACCGCCTAGCTTTTCTGCCTCTTCTTTTGCGCGTCCATTATAAGACTTAACGCTAAATGTAGAGAAGTGAGGGGCTAGTACAATACTTATTGCTTCTGTAATCCCATCTTCATGCATTTGTTTTACAGCATCCTCAACAAATGGCTCGATATGCTTTAAACCTAGATACATCTTGAATTCTATTGTATCTTGTACGGCATTTAAATGTTGTTCAAGTTTCTCTGCTTGCTCAAGCGTAATTTTAGCAAGTGGTGAAATCCCACCAATAGCTTCATAGCGATCTTTTAAATCTTGAAGCATTTCTGGAGCAGGCTTACGACCATGTCTGATATGAGTATAATAGCGCTCAATATCTTCCTCTTTATATGGCGTTCCATATGCCATAACTAGTAAACCCATCTTTCTCTTACTCACATTTATTCACCTCAATATAGTACTGTTGCAATAATTATTAATTACTTACTTTCGCTTTCTTCGAATAGTCATGAACAAAGGATGTTAATCTCTTCAAAGTCTCTGGGTTTACTTGTGGGAAAACTCCATGTCCAAGGTTAAATATATAACCTTCCTGCTCCATGCCCTGATCTAATATATGCTTCGCTCTCTCTTCAATAACATCCCAAGGAGATAGTAAAATAGCTGGGTCCAGGTTTCCTTGCAATGTTTTTGTAAGTCCCATTGATCTAGCTTCTTGGATAGGCAGTCTCCAATCCAACCCTACTACATCAAGTGGTAGGTCATGCCATTCTTTTGCAAGGTGACTTGCTCCTACACCGAACATAATAAGAGGTACATTCTCCTCTTTTAATTCACTAAAGATTCGCTCCATCGTTGGTTTAATATACACACGATAATCCGCAACATTTAATGCACCAACCCACGAGTCAAAAACCTGGATGGCTTTTGCACCAGCACGAATTTGAGCTTTCACATACGTGATACTCATTTCAGCTAGTTTATCCATTAAAGCAAACCATGCATGTGGTTCAGAGTACATAAATGCTTTCGTTTTGTTATAGTTTCTTGATGGTCCACCCTCGATCATATAACTGGCAAGGGTAAAAGGCGCTCCTGTAAAACCAATTAAAGGTACTTCAAGCTGTTCTTCTGTCAGTAACTTAATCGTATCTAATACGTAAGGAACATCATTTTCAGGGTCAATTTCTCCTAATTTTTCAACATCTTTCATCGATTGGATCGGATCATCAATCACAGGGCCAATTCCTGTTTTAATTTCAACATTCACACCAATCGCTGGTAATGGTGTCATGATATCTTTATATAAAATAGCAGCATCCACATCATACTGTTCGACAGGCAGCCTTGTCACATAGGCACAAAGCTCAGGTTGATGTGTAATTTCAAACAGGCTGTATTTTTCCTTAATTGCTCGATATTCAGGCTGTGATCTACCAGCCTGTCGCATATACCAAACTGGAACATAATCCGTTTTTTCCCCACGACACGCCCTTAGAAACGTATCATTGATTTTCTTTTCCGCCATTCAAAAACGTCCACCTTTCTTGTACAAAAGCGCAAGGCCTTAATCAGTCTCGGGCAATAAGACGATTTGGAATAGAAGGCGATCTTTGCCTTCATTTCCAAATTGGCTAGACCCTAGAGGGGCTAGGCATATTACTTTTTCACTAAAAGTAATACTGCTGGAGCTGGATGTCAAAGCGCTTATCCACAATACAATTTTTTTATAATATTTTTTTAGCATGTAAGTAGGGGCAAGCCCCGGCATTAAATTATATTAATTATAAAGTAATATTTATTCTATATTAAAGTCTCTGCACTTTCAACTATAACGGTTTCATTTCCGCTTGTATAGGTTAGATAGGTAAATGTCAAAAAAAAGACGAAAACACCTAAGAAAAGTGGAAAAGCCTTGAATAGCCACGGACAATAAGCCAATTTGGAAAAGAAGGTTCTTTCCAGTTAAAAACGCGGCAACCTGTCACAATAACTGCACTTGCACGTCTTATGCTCCCGAAGCTAGGCATATTACTTTTTTCACAAAAAGTAATACCATTAGAGCTAGACACCAAGTCTAAGGTGGAAAATTTTATTCTTACTTACCGTATTTTCCTATATATTAGTTTTTCGTACTAAATAATGTTGGCTTTTTTGTAGGTGTTTGTATACCTTCTTCATTTGTTTGAACATTATAAGGAGCAACCGAATAGGTCGCGTCAGAGAAAACATTTGCAAATGGAATCTCATAATAACCCTTACCTGTTACAGTACCTATCAGCTTTTTGTCCTTGTTCTCCGAAGACTCGTAAATCCGATATTCTACACGTTCATCTGATAAAGGCTCCCATTCAAGGGTTAAGGTAATGAGCCCTAATGGCTTAAACGTAAACCTAGCGTCAACCTGGTCAATCTCTTTTAGTCGAATTGGACTTTCTAAATCTATTACCTCTTCCGGAACAGAAAAGGCTACGTTTTGATCCCATTCAGCATTTGTTAATATATCTTTAAATAATTTCGTTGGATATGAACTTCCTTGCTTCAAATAATGTTTTTTATCTGTTATATCATATCCCATCCAAAGTGCACCAACCACATTCTCAGTATAGCCAACAAACCAGGCGTCTTTAGCCGCTCCTTCTACGGATGGATAAGAGGTTGTCCCTGTTTTCCCAGCTAACTCTCCTCTAAACGTACCATTCTGCGCCGTTCCTTCACTCACAACATGCTGAAGCATTCTGGTCATATCCCAAGCGGTTTGAGGGGAATACACTTGTTTTGGTTGAGGTTGATGCTTCGCAATAACCTTCCCCTCTCTATTTTTTATCTCTTCAATAAGAAAATGTTCACTATAGTTTCCATTTGACGTGAAAGTTCTATATGCATTTGCCATTTGAACTGGGGTTACACCTTCTGATAAACCTCCAAGAGCAATTGCAAGCCCTTCATCTTTAATATCGATTCCAACCTTACTCAAATATTCCTTGCTTTTTTCTATTCCTAGTTCAGATAATGCCCATACAGCCGCTGCATTTTTTGAAGATACAATTGCATCATACATAGAAATTTCCCCAGCATATTTATGGTCATTGTTTTGAGGCGAATACTCACCATATGTTAGTTTTTCATCCTTTAATAATGAATAAGGCTGAAAATGTCTTGTTTCAAGGCCCGGTGCATACACAGCAATTGGTTTAAACGTTGATCCCGGCTGTCTTGGGATATTCAGTCGATTTAATCCTTTTGTTACATAATCGCGCCCACCTATTGCGGCTACTATCCCTCCAGATTTGTTGTCCATTAACACAAATGCTCCTTGAGCAAACTCATTTGTACCTGGAAAATACTCGTTTTTCTTGAATAACTTATAAGCGGATTTCTGGAGATTTACTTGTAGTGGTACCTTTATTGTATAACCGCCTTTTAATAGCTCCTCATTAGATAAGGCAAACTTTTCTTTCGCTTCATCAAAAACCATATCAATATATGTTGTTAACCATGGATTTTCCTGTTTCTTATTTACCTGGAGCTTTACTGTTTTCCCTTGAGTTCTTACAACTTCATTATATGATATATAGTGTTGGTCACCCATTAAACTCAGAATTGTATTACGCCGTTCTTTACTCTTTTCACTGTTTGTAATCGGAGAATATGTTGAAGGTGCCTTTGGAATACCTGCAAGTAATGCACCTTCCTCTAGTGTTAAATCAGAAACATTTTTATTGAAATATAGGTTCGCTGCAGCCTTTATTCCATAGGCTCCATGACCAAAATAAACTTGATTTAAATACATTTCAAGCAATTTAGATTTGCTGTAACGTTTTTCTAAGTTAATAGCAATAATAGCTTCCTTCGTTTTTCTTAACATCGTTTTATCGTTTGTTAGGAAGATATTTTTGGCTAACTGTTGAGTAATGGTACTACCACCTTCGACCTTTCCACCTGCAAGGATATCCTTGTAAAGCGCACGACTAATCGCCCTCATGTCAATCCCATGATGTTGATAAAATCGTTGATCCTCAACAGCGACAAACGCCTGTTGCACATAATTAGGAACCTCTGTAATGTCTATAAGCTCACGATTTTCAAGATAAAGCTTCGTTATTTCTTGCCCTTCTTCATCCACGAGCTTTGATGCTGTATTCATGACTAATTTTTCTTCATTTATGACGTAATTCCCCATAAAAATTATTAAAAGATAGCCTAGAAAAGCAAAGATGATAATAGAGACTAACACTGCTGCAGACAAGATAAACTTCCTTTTCATATCATCACCCCTTTTTAGCTTAGT
>JAPSLU010000405.1 GCA_031180405.1 Bacillus sp. (in: firmicutes)
ACCGCTATGAAGGACTTTTCCGATGCTTTCCCGCCCCCCTTTGGTCCTTCATCACACCTATGAAGGACTTTTCCCGTGTTTTCCCGCTCCCTTTGGTCCCTCATCACCACTATGAAGGACTTTTCCGGGGCTTTCACTCTCCCTTTGGTCCTTCATCACACCCATGAAGGACTTATCCTCTCCTTTCAATCACCCTTTAGTTCTTTTTTATTTCAACCTGAAACCTCAAAAATGTTTCAAAATACACCAGCAGAAATAGGATTCAGGAAAAACTCCTTGTTTAAGAATGCCATTATCGGGAATTCTAGTGATGTTGAAAATTCTTATCGTCTTATACATTTTATAGATAACCTATTTCAACCATAGCATTTTCTCATTTAGGATCAGTTAAAAAACTTTTCTGACCGTTCCCTGGCTGACTCAACCTCTAAAAACCTATCCTTACTTTATTGGTTTGTGCGAGCTATATTTAACAAAACAACAAATAAAAGGGCTTACATCAATATTTATTAAAAGATATAATCGTTTCACTTGACTAAAAGCAAATTCTATTTAATAATTTATATAAGATTAGAACAATTATAGATAATGTTTATATTTGTTCAATTACATATTTAGGAGGAAAATATATTATGTCTCTAATTGGTACTGAAGTAAAACCTTTCGCAGCAAAAGCATTCAAAGATGGTGAGTTCATCGATGTAACAAACGAAGACCTAAAAGGTCAATGGAGCGTATTCTGCTTCTACCCAGCAGATTTCACATTTGTATGCCCAACTGAGCTTGAAGATTTGCAAAATGAATATGACAACTTAAAAGCACTTGGTGTAGAAGTATATTCTGTTTCTACAGATACTCATTTCACACATAAAGGCTGGCATGACAGCTCAGAAACAATTGGTAAAATTAAGTATGCAATGATTGGTGATCCATCTCAAGTGATTACTCGTAACTTTGAAGTATTAGACGAAAAAGAAGGACTAGCTGATCGTGGTACGTTCATCATTGATCCAGACGGAGTTATTCAAACAGTTGAAATTAATGCAGGCGGCATCGGTCGTGATGCAAGCATCTTAGTAAACAAGATTAAGGCTGCTCAATATGTTCGCAACAATCCAGGCGAAGTTTGCCCTGCAAAATGGCAAGAAGGTTCTGCAACACTTAAGCCAAGCCTTGATCTTGTTGGAAAAATTTAAGGAGTGCAGTAAATGTTACTTGAAGCTGATATTAAAGCACAATTAGAACAATATCTTCAACTAATAGAAAGCGATATTGTCCTAAAAGTTAGTGCCGGTAGCGATAAAGTCTCAACTGACATGCTGGAGCTAGTAAATGAGCTAGCTTCCATGTCATCAAAAATTACAGTTGAGAAAGCAGAATTAACAAGAACACCAAGCTTTAGCGTAAATCGTGTTGGCGAAGATACTGGCGTTACTTTTGCAGGAATTCCTCTTGGCCATGAATTTACTTCATTGGTCTTAGCCCTTCTACAAGTTAGCGGAAGAGCTCCAAAGGTTGATCAAAGTACAATAGATCAGATTAAAGGCATTAGTGGTGAACATCACTTTGAAACATATGTAAGCTTAAGCTGCCACAACTGCCCAGACGTTGTACAGGCTCTTAACATGATGAGTGTTTTAAATCCTAATATCACACACACAATGATAGATGGAGCTGCTTTTAAAGAAGAAGTTGAGCGTAAAAATGTTATGGCTGTACCTGCTGTTTACTTAAACGCTGAATTTTTAAGCGGTGGCCGTATGACACTAGAAGAGATTCTTGCTAAAATCGGTACTGCTCCGGATGCATCAGAGTTTGAAAATAAGGAGCCATATGACGTTCTTGTTGTTGGTGGCGGTCCTGCTGGTGCAAGTGCAGCAATCTATGCAGCACGTAAAGGTATTCGTACTGGTATCGTTGCTGAGCGCTTTGGCGGTCAGGTTCTCGATACAATGAGCATCGAAAACTTCATTAGTGTTAAAAACACTGAAGGTCCTAAACTCGTTGCCAGTCTAGAAGAACATGTAAAAGAATATGGCATTGATATCATGAACTTACAACGTGCTAAAGCTATTGAAAAGAAAGACCTTTTTGAATTAGAGCTTGAAAATGGCGCTGTTCTAAAAAGTAAAAGCGTCATCGTTTCAACAGGTGCTCGTTGGCGTAATGTTGGCGTCCCTGGTGAACAAGAGTTCAAAAACAAAGGTGTTGCTTACTGTCCTCACTGTGATGGTCCATTGTTTGAAGGTAAAGACGTTGCCGTTATCGGTGGTGGTAACTCTGGTATAGAGGCAGCAATTGATCTTGCAGGTATTGTTAATCATGTTACTGTTCTAGAATTCATGCCAGAGCTTAAAGCTGACGATGTTCTACAAAAACGTTTATACAGTCTTCCTAACGTAACTGTTCTTAAGAATGTACAAACAAAAGAAATCACAGGAACAGATAGTGTAAACGGCATTACGTGCATTGACCGTGATACACAAGAGGAAAAACATATCGAATTACAAGGTGTGTTTGTTCAAATAGGACTTGTACCAAACACGGATTGGTTACAAGGTATCGTTGAACGTAACCGTATTGGTGAAATTATGGTTGATAAACACGGAGCAACAACTGTACCCGGTCTATTTGCCGCAGGTGATTGTACAGATAGTGCATATAATCAAATCATTATTTCTATGGGATCAGGAGCTACCGCAGCATTAGGTGCTTTCGATTATCTGATTAGAAATTAATTTTATAAAAAGGTCGCTTTACAATCTGATCTGTCAGAAGTAAAGCGGCCTTTTTTAGATAGATTACTATTTTTTTAGCGATTTTTATAATCTCCTCTTAAAATTTATAGAGAAAAAAGCCCTACCAGATGGTAAACTCATTCTAATACCATATATTCACTTTATTTTTCTTATGATTGGTTAGGTTATAGTACTTACCACTCATTGTAAGCGCTCTTATAAAACTGTCCCATTATTTTAATTCTAAAGAGGTTGATAAAATGACAATGCAAAAAGAGGAAACAATTTTTAATCACATTGGAAATAAAATTAACACAGTAGATAGAGAGATTCATATTATCGCAAAGAT
>JAPSLU010000406.1 GCA_031180405.1 Bacillus sp. (in: firmicutes)
TATCTATTGACCGACAAAGGCTTTTGGCAATTGGGGCATATAAGTTTTCCTTGAAATAAGTAATGGCTTTCTACATCTCTTCTATGGTGTTTAGAGCGATCGTTAAGCATTTCTTGAAGCCGTTCAAATTCCTCTTTGCTTATGAGTGCTTCTTTTGGATGTGTATTTTCGTATATTTTCCCCTGCCAATAGGTAGCTCCATATAAAGCAGGATTCTTTAAAATCCTTAGAACTCCTTGAGGGTGCCATGTTCTATCATTATTGGTTTTATTCAAATATGCTGCCAACTTAGATGCAGACATTCCTTTTTTTACTTTGTCAATCATCTCAAGAACTACAAGAGCCTTTTCATTCCTAACAAGCTTTTCTTCACTATTCAAATCAAATCCATAAGGAACATTTCCCACACGCTCTCCGGTCGATACCTTTTCCTCTAATGCCATTTTTACTCGTTCAGAAAGGTTATCAGTTTCCCATTCGGCTAATGCTGCAACAATGGTAATAAATAGCTTACCAATACCTGAGGAAGTGTCATAAGGCTCTGTTGCGGATTGAAAAGCGCACTTGTGCTTCTCTAAAAACTCTAACATTTGGTGAAGATCTTTTACTCTACGAGTGAATCTATCCAGACGATAAACTAAGATGGTGGAAATCTTCCCGGACTTCACATGATCCAGGAGCAGTTGTAATTGTGGACGGTTCGTATCCTTTGCTGAAACACCTTCATCCACATAGAAGCGAGTATCAGTCCACCTCTGAGCTACACAGTAGGCTGTTAAGCGTTCTTTTTGAGCAGCAATAGAATAACCCTCTTTGGCTTGCTCGAGTGTAGAAACCCGTATATAAATTCCTATTGTCATGTCTTATATCCTTTCTAAAATGGATAAACTGCTTTTTCTTTTTGGTTTTTTTCAGTTTCCCAGCTATCCAATAAATCTTGCCGATAAAAAGTTGATTCATGTCCACATTTATGACAATACCTTGCATTTCCATCTAATGTCGTTCCGCACTCCCACTCTATCTCGTCATTCCAAAATCGCTGATTAGTGCATTTATTTATAATAATAATTCCACATATTTTACAGTGTTCTCCATCATATAAAACTTCTTCATTTCCGCAGCTGGGGCACTCGTAAGCTCTGCCAATATCATCTACTTCATAGCCATCATATTTCATGTTATCTGTCACCTTACTTCTATATAGTCTAGTTGAACAACAAACAGGACAATACTCTGCATCCTCACTTATGAATGTATGCGAGCATTTAGTACATTTCTTCGAGTTTAAGCTTTTATATATAAATGACTTAAAATTATATCTTTGAAACCTGATATAGCTGGATAGTAATTTCAGATAATCAGTATTCAATGCCTTTAATCTTACTTTTGCTGCTGATTGAGACATTTCAAAATAAGATACAAGATCATTAATAGAATTTATTCCAAGGTCCTTTACAACCATAACTGGCGCTAAGACATTTCTTGCAAATGAGTTTGCTTCATTTTCTAGCACTTTATATTTCGATTCTGTTAGAGTACTTCTCATTAATATTGTTTCATCAAACTCAACAAGATGATTTAAATAAATATGACCAATTTCATGCATTAGAGTAAATCTAATTCGTCCATAAACCTGAATTGTATCATTATAAGCAATAGTATAATTTTCCCCATCATATATCGTATATCCATCTTCGCTTTGGAAAGCAGCAATAATATCCTCTATTAAAACCCCTTGTTCGAGTGCTAATTCAGAGTAAGTCACTAATCCCCACTTATTATTTTTTATAATTTGAAAGGGATCTATTGGAAATTCCGAAATTTTTTCCTTAATCAATAAGATGTTAGCTTGATTCATCGCTCTTTCATATCTAGCTGTACGGGGGAATTTCATTCATCTAAAGCCTTCTTTCCTTTTTGTTGCATAGATTTTATTAACCCTTTTAATAACTCTTTATCACTTGATTGAAGATTTTTAATATCCCTTGCTAAAGATCTTACTTCCGGATCTTCTACAGATTGCTGTCTTCCTAAAAGGTAATCAGTGGATACATTAAAATAGTCAGCAACTTTTTGGAGCTTGTCCAAACTAGGTGTTCTTTGTTTCCATTGATAAATTGTATTGTTTGGGAAATCCAACTTCTCCTCTAAAATTGTCACGCTAATACTACGTTCTTTACAGAGTAATTTAATTCGATCTAACATTGTCATTTTTACCATCCTTTAAGCCTGAACAAAATAACTAACAAAAATATTAGTTTTATGTGTTGACATCTAACATATAGGTTAGTATACTTTGTTCATAAGCTGATTTATTAGCAAAAGAGTACAAAAAAGACGACCTATCAATATACATTTTAGACGTTGGGGAACGGATTTATGTATTATTTAAAGGCTTTTGAAGTCTTATTTAACTATGGGTATATACTAACAAATACGTTAGTAACCGTCAATACTTTTTAGTGAATTTGCTAATAGATTAGCTTATAAGATATTCAAAGCGAGGTGAAAGATATGCCTGAAACTAAAGAAGCTAGAAGTAAAATCCTTGAGTTTAAAGATCATAGGAACATTACTTATGAGCAATTAGGTCTTATGGTCAATAAAACGCCGGTATATGTTCAAGAAGTTTTAACTGGTAAGAAAACGGGTCCACGGGCGAATGATTTAATCCTTAAGATCATTCAGATGTTTGGAATTAAGTAATTCAAATTATGAGGGAGGTTTCGCAATGAAAGAATTAATTAACGTTGTTAATTCCCAAAATGGAGACATTCTTGTAAGTGGGCGTGAACTTCATGAATTCTTAGAAGTAGGAACAGAGTATGCGAAATGGTTTTATCGAATGAGCGAATACGGGTTTCAAGAAAAAATTGATTTCATAGTTATCGTCAAAAATGACGAAAACCCTTCAGGTGGACGACCAAAGCAAGATCATCACCTTAAATTAGACATGGCAAAAGAAATCGCCATGATCCAGCGCTCTGAAAAAGGGAAGCAAGCACGACTATACTTCCTCGAATTAGAAAGAAAATGGAACAGTCCAGACATGGTAATCAAGCGAGCTCATGAA
>JAPSLU010000407.1 GCA_031180405.1 Bacillus sp. (in: firmicutes)
TACAACCAAAACCTTCCAAATTGGATCAGGAGGGTTATTTAAGTTGTGCATTTTTAGTATAGCATTTAGTGATTATAAATTTAAAATATATTTATTGACAAACTATTAGCTGGTTTAGTTCAATAACGAACTACTCAAACTAGGTACATAAATAATTGAATTAGCAATTTCAACTAATTCCTCAGATGAAACCTTTTCAGTATTCCTCTTATCAACACTAAGCATATACTGCCAATTATCTATTGAGAATACCAGTACATCGAAACCTAGGACTTTAACAAACATTGCGTCATTTCCATTCTGTAATTTTAGACGTTTTGAAACATCATTTTCATTAATAGATATTTTAGTTTTAACTGGTCTTATATCAATTTTATAATGATTTTCTGGTAATTGTTCATTTATAAACTCAACATCTAAAGAGTCATTTATTTCTCCTTCTAAATCATTAAATCTTCCATAATAATGTGTAAAAGGAATAGGTGGAACTTTAAAAGGAAGAGTTAATTCCTTATTGAAATGCTTCTCAAATTCCAGGACAGCTTCTTCAACTGTTTTATAGCCATTTTGTTTGTGGAATATCTCAATAGATTGGGAAGAGTTCGTGGAGTTTGCACTTACTGATGTTATATTCATACCCATCGAGTAACAAAAGGAAATTAATAAAAGAGGAACACCTATTTTCATTAGTCATCATCCTAAATTATTTTTAGGTTTAGTTTATACAAAACAATAAAAATAATCCTTCTTTCACTAACCTGCTCCTTTAGTTCAACAAGAAAAAAGTCACACATTATCAGTTCTATAAGTAATGCAAGTATTACTTATGAACAATTAAGTCTAATTAACCCCACAACACTTTAATAAATTTGATATTACCTCTGGTCTTTGTTCATACCTAAAAGTAAAAACATCTTGAATAGTTAAAATTGCATACCAAGAACCTACAGATTGTCCAATTAAAATTGGTCTATCATAAATCAAATCAATTTTTAGTCTTTTATCGGAATTTATTGATTTCGATAATTCCTTATATATCTTATTCATTCTATCTTCATCAAATATACCCACAATGGCTATCTGTCCATAAATCCCGTCCCACCATGCTAAATAGGACTTAACACTTTCTAAATATCCAAAAACACCTGTTTCATTATTCTCAAACAATTTTTGAAATAATGCTTTATCAGAATCTAATATTCCATTATGGTCATACATACCACTAAGGTTATTATTAAATGTTTCTTCCCAAACTTCTTTAAAGGTCTGTTCAAATTCTCCATCTAAAATTCCCCACTTTGAACTATCAACATATGGAAATAAAGGAGTTTTTCTATCTTGATTTCTACTGTTCAAAAATATATTTTGAACATATATTAAATAATTTAATGAGTAGGGTGCGTTTATTTCTATTTCAAATCCACTATGTACTCTTTCATGATTATCCTTCATAAAAACATTCCTCCTTCAATTATTTTGTTGCACTAACCTGCCTCTTTAGTTGAAGGTTCTTTTTTTATTTTGAGGAGTATAGATTGTTCATTACCAATTCTGTAAAACTGTCTAAGTTAGTTATCTCTACTTCTTTATAATAATATGTCACTATATCTTTATAACTTTTTCCTTCTTTAGCCATACCATTGGCACCATATTGACTCATACCAACACCATGACCGTAACCACGTGATGTGAAAATAAGGTTATTATCTTTTTGTTCTACATCGAAATCACTAGAAGATAATCCAAGTTCCTTTCTTACATAAGGTCCTCGAAATTCTTTATTACCTAATTTTATGGTATCTACTCTTTTACTCTTTGTAAGTTTTTTCTCTCCAATATTGTTTTTAGTAGGGTCTAGTTGAATGCCCAGTGTTCTTTCGACATCTTCAAACGCTACTACCTTTTCGTTGTGAAACTTTGGAGATTCTTTATCCCAAGGACTTGTTACACTTCTTAAATATGGATAAGCATTTTCCCAATAATCCTCTGAGTTTTCTGTATAACCATTACTTGTTGAAAAGAAAGAAGGGTCTATCGGTTCTCCATCGTAAGTTATAATTTGACCTTTAGTCGTGTTAACTGCATTTTGTATTTTTTCGACATTTAATTTGTAATTTTCCCCCCACTGTTTTGTTAATTCATTTCTACTTTTATAGACTTGATAAAAATTATGATTATCACTGATATCAGCATTAACATTTTGGGGAACCCCTAAAAGTTTAGAATCAGAAAGGATTTCCTTAATTAGATAGGTTCTGGCTGCTATGGCTTGAGCTTTTAATGCCTCTAATTCAAAAGTAACTGGCATCTCTGAAGCAACAACACCTACAACATATTCTTCTAAAGGGACTGTTTCTACTGTTTTTTGTTTTGAACGATAAACCGTAACATCGAAGGGCGAATCATTATTGTGTTTAGAAACAGGTTTAATTTCATTTTTTGTAGTATCATGGGAGGGTTTTGCAAATGGTTTAGATTGATTATTTGGTATGACGATTAGTGATGGAATAATTAAAATTATAATAAATAGACTAATTAAAACGATTAGACTAGTTTTTGTCCAAGATTGTTGTTGTTTTGATTTGTTCATACTATCCTCCATTCTTAATTCCTCTTATTTACAATTTCTATGCGAAAAGTAGAGAAGATAGAACTTTTATTAAGTGAAATTACATTTGAAAATAAAAAGGGGTTCTCCTTCTAGAGAGCCTTTCTGCTACTTGTTACGGAGCACAGGATTATTTACTGCATTAAACTATGAGAATTCCACTAATCACAAAAATTTCCAGGACTTTTCCATAACCCCCATGTTAACAACTGGGATGAAGCAACAATTAAAATAAAAAATAAATCCTAACCAATAGAAACCCATATATATTCCCCCTATATATGTGTAACACTATATATCCCGGAAGAAAATACATATTCTTTCTTCCACTAAACTCCCTCAATAAACAAACACTTATCTCTTCAATACGCAGTTTCTCTCAATATTTCTACATAACTTGTTTAGTCTAATAGATTTGGTTAGTAAGAAAAGAGTCCAATCAAGCAGATTAGGA
>JAPSLU010000052.1 GCA_031180405.1 Bacillus sp. (in: firmicutes)
GTCTTGGAACTTCTAGAAGCCTAGAAGCTCTTAAGACATTTCCTTCCGTTGTTTGTAATGCATGTTCAATCATATTTTTTTCTGTTTGTTCAACGATTTCACGCAACGGTCTAATAGTTCTTTTCTCGCTCATACTCTTCTTTTTTATAAATAAAGGCAAGTGTTCAACCCGTAATGTATCTTCATCATCGACCATATTTATCGCATACTCAATAGTATGTTCAAGCTCCCTAACATTTCCCGGCCAATGATAGGCTTCGAGATGCTTTACTACCTTATCTTCCACTTGAATCACAAGTTTGTTCGTGTGATAATTATATTTCTTAATAAAGTGTTGGCTTAATAACGAAATATCTCCCTTTCGATCTCGTAGCGGAGGCAATTCAATAAAAAACACATTTAATCGATAATATAAATCAGCCCGAAGCACCTTTTTTTCTATACAAATAGAAGGATGTTCATTCATCGCCACAATGATTCTGACATCAACTGAATAAGAATCTGTTCCACCAACTCGCCGTATTACACCATCTTCAAGCACGCGCAAAAGCTTTGTTTGAAAGTCGAGGGGCATCGTATGGATTTCATCCAAAAATAATGTACCACCATGAGCGAGCTCAAATAATCCTGCCCGATCAACCGCACCAGTAAAACTCCCTTTTTTTGTTCCAAATAAAATACTCTCTAGTAATGACTCTGGCAAGGAAGAACAGTTTTGCGCTATAAAAGGTCCATTTTTTCTAGAAGATGAATTATGAATTGACTGAACAAGTAGTTCTTTTCCCGTCCCTGTTTCTCCAAAAATCATCACAGGTGAAGAGCTTTTTGCTGCTTTCCTTGCAAGTGCCTTTACACTAATCATTTCGTCACAACTTGTAATAAGGTCATCCCACTTGTACTTTGCACCAGAAACTACTGTTGGTCTTGTATGGTGTACATTTACTTTTTCCTGAAGCTCTATAAGCTTTTGAGAAAGCTGCTTCACTTTTGTGAAGTCCTTTGCAATCTCGACCGCCCCAACTATTTTATTACCAACTTTTATCGGCAATGTCGTATTAACAGTATCAATCAGCTGCCCCTTACTATTTTTATAGGTTTGTGATTGCTGATAAATTGGCTTACCTGTTTCAATGACTTTTATTAGTGTACTCGTTTGGTTATCTAGTGATGGGAACACCTCCAGCACATGCCTACCAAGCACTTCCTCAATCTCCACACCGTCATGCCTTGCTGCAACCTGGTTGTAAAAAATCGTCATCCCTTCATAGTTAACAGCATGAATCGCTTCATCAATACTACCTAAAATCGCTTCAAGCATTTGCTTTGTTTCGAAAGATTTCAACATCATCTAAAAAACACCTCAATTTCTAGCCAAGCTAAAGAGATGTTAGCTCCTTATCCTATTTTATTAATTCATAGTAGGAACTATGCTGTATCTATAAGGTAGGATTCAACTTACTAATGATTTTATCATGTACTTAGAAGCGTTTTATTTCCTTTTTTTCTTAAACCTGCACGATCTTCTTCCCAGGTGACTGTTACGTCACATTCAAAAAGTTCTGAAAGTTTTTCATCTGATAGCATGTCCTTCGTCAGCCCTGAATCAAATACCTTACCTTTTTTCAATAAAAGTGTATGTGTAAAGACTGGCAAAATTTCTTCAACATGATGAGTAACATAGAGAAGAGTTGGAGCTTCGGTTCCTTTTGAAATACCTGTTAGTGCTTCTAACAACTGCTCTCTTGCTAAAAAATCTAAACCTGTCGTTGGTTCATCAAGAATGAGTAATTCAGGATCTGCCATTAAAGCACGAGCAATGAGTACCCTTTGTCTCTCACCTTGCGAGAGAGTTTCATACGCTCGATCTGCATAAGTTAAACAATTTAATTCCTCCAATAGCCCAATTGCTTTCTGTCTTATTTCTTCCGTTGGCTTTTCATATAACCCGATTGAAGCAAATGCCCCACTTAGGACGATCTCAAATGCAGTATCTGAAGCATAAAATTTTTGCTGTAGCTTGGATGAAACCAGACCAATTTTCTGGCGTAGTTTCTCTGCTAAATAATCCTGTCCAAAGACTTTATCCAATACTTTCACATAACCTTCGCTTGGGAAATAATACGCACAAAGCATGTTTAGTAACGCTGTTTTCCCCGCACCATTTAATCCATATAACACCCAATGTTCATGTTTTTGAATATGCCAATTAATATTTTGTAATATCCACTGCCCGTTTCTTTTTAACGAAACATTGTCTAGCTCTAAAATCGTTGTCATAGGCACTCTCCCAACCTTTTCTTTTTATTTTTAATGGTAGCATAGCTTTATTGTTTAGAAAAAGAAAAAAAGACGATACACATAATCGCCTTCTCTAAAAATTAAATAGCGCCTTTAAGCCTTGGTATCCAAAATATACGCCAAATCCTAGAAGAGAAATTCCTGAGATAATTGATATGATTTTTAAACTTAAATCATTTAAAAGTTTTCGAAAACCCGTTGTTAGCCCCGCTACAAAAACATCCCATAAAGTAAGTCCAACAAATATCATACAGCTATATATAAGCAATTGACCTGTACCGTTCACCTGGGCTGTTTTCGCCAAAACGGAACCGTAAATTCCTAACCAAAATAGGATCGATAAAGGGCTTGTAATTGACATCATAAATCCTGTCAAAAAGCATTTTGTTAAGGAGTCTTTTTTTCTGCTGTATGTAAGGTTCACACGATTTACACCTAAAATACTTTCTAATCCAGAATAAATTAAGATAAATCCACCGAAAAGCCATAAAAAAATTTGAACGACGGGAATATCTAAAAAGTTCACCATTCCCAAATAAACAAACAGCATAAAAACAGCATCAGCCAGCATCGAGCCTGCCCCAACAATCCACGCATGCCAGAACCCATTTTTTATCCCTTTATCCAAACGAGCAGAATTAACAGGGCCAATCGGTGCAGCAAGAGATAATCCTAAAAAAATATAACTAACCAAAATGCTAATACTCAAGTAACTCTCTCCTTTTCATGGACTTGTACATTATATGAAAGAAGTTGTCCACTATGTGTAAATTGTGGGTGGGTTTATTTTTTTTGTTTAACTTATAAAATAAGGGCATGATAATAACACTAATGTTACTTGTGAGGTGTCGATAATGGCAAAAGAACAAGCTCAAATGAGCACAAATGATGCAATCATATTGATGTTTCTAGAGTTGGTTGAAGAGGATGGTATTGAAGTTGATGTAACATTATCAGTGAATGGAACGATTGTATCAGGAACTTTAATTGGGGCAACAGCTTATTATGAAGGTATTACAGAGTCATCAAAAAATTTTCATGACAGCACGATGTCCAAGATCATTTCAAAAAAATTCAATGATCTGAAAGAGGAATATGCAAAACAAAAACAAGAAGAAGCAGAAAAGGAATCTAAAGATAAGTCCAACTCCTTTACCTTCATCCACTTGAAGAATGCTAAATATTTAAATGCACATAATCAAGATGCTCATTCAAGTGGTACATGGTGGCGAGGAAGTATCACTTCTGTAGATGGATTTTCATTTAATTCCTTGGTTTAGTTCCCCCCTATTTTTTTTGGGGAGTCTCTGATTGATTAGGAGGGAACTCCCCAGAAGACATATATTGATTCATTCCACTCAATGATTAAACCACCTTGCTTCTGGATTAAACCAAACTCTTTTATTATTGCTACAACTTTTCTATTTATTGAACCACTTTTTAAAAGCTCAGGTATTATCAACACACACACCTATTTTTTTCTCTTTCTCTACATAATCACATCGATCCTATCCAACAATACAAGTAGGGAAAATGAGGAGGGTCTTTTATGAGTAAAGCAAAATCAAAAACAGCACAAGGTGATTTAAAATGGTGGCAGCTATCTCTTATAGGGATTGGGTGTACAATTGGAACTGGTTATTTTCTTGGATCTGCGATAGGAGTAAGCATTGCGGGGCCAGCCATTGTTTTTTCTTTTCTATTAGCTGCTCTAGGCACTTATATTGTATATAATGTTTTAGCAAAAATGACGGCACAAGATCCCCAAGAGGGTTCATTTTGTTATTATGCTGGAAAAGCGTTTGGCAAATGGGCTGCGTTTGGATGTGGATGGAATTATTGGTGTTCTAATATCCTGGTAATGGGAAGCCAATTAACAGCACTGTCCATCCTTTCACAGTTTTGGTTTCCTAATGTTCCATTATGGCTTTTTGCAACAGGGTATGCAATTCTTTCCATTCTAGTTGTAATTACGGGAACAAAAGGCTTTGATAAAATGGAAAATTTATTTGCGATTGTAAAGTTTGCAGCAATCTTGATGTTTATTATTCTCGCTCTTGCCGCATTGTTTGGTTGGATCCACGGTGATGGTGCGAAGCCAACAGGAATACCGTTAAAACTTGGAGAAATTTTCCCAGAAGGGTTTAGAGGCTTTTACGCTTCCCTCATTTATGCGTTTTATGCATATGGCGGAATTGAGGTAATTGGGATAATGGCCATGCAATTGAAGAACAAGGAAGATGCGCCTAAGGCTGGAACCTTTATGCTAATTAGCTTGACAACTGTGTATGTATTATCACTGGGACTTGCTGTATCCTTGACTTCCATTGATGCCTTTCATGAAAAGGAAAGTCCATTCGTTACAGCCTTGGCGGAGTTCAATCTTCCTTTTTTCCCGCATGTTTTTAATGGGGCTATTATTATTGCTGGTTTTTCCACAATGACAGCTGCATTGTATGGTGTGACAAATCTTCTTGTCACACTTGCTGATGACGGTGATGCACCATCACTTTTTTCAAAAAAGCTTGATTTTAAAAGCTTGCCACTACCTTCTTTAGGATTAGCAACAGTCGGACTAATTGCCTCCATTGTCACCGCTTTGTTGCTGCCTGGTAAAATTTACGAATACATTACGACAGCTGCAGGGATCTTGCTTTTATATAACTGGTTGTTCATCGTTTGTTCGTCCTTTAAGCTTCTAAAATCGTCCATTTGGAGCAAACTACTCGGGATAATTGGGTTATTATTAATTCTTGCAGCAATTAGCGGTACTTTATTGGAAAAAGCAATTAGACCAGGTTTTTTTGTTAGTATTTTGTTTGTTCTCATTATCGGGTTAGTTTGTTTAAAAATGAGAAAGACATGGAAAAAAACGACTGGAGATGGGAATATCAAGTATTATTAAAAAAAGCGCAAGCTCCTTGGTACCCTCGAATAGAAGGAGATCTTTGTCATCAATTATGACCCCAAGGAGCTTGGCTGTTTTACTTTTTTACAAACATGTACTACTGCTGGAGTTAGCTGAAAATTATATTTTCTTTCTATCGGCTTTTTCTACTGCAAATCAACCTCCTTTACCTTTTGTTCACTCCTAATATGATTTGCTAAAACCTCAGAAAACGCATCAACTGTTCTTTCCAATTCGTCTAATTGATTGTCTACTCCTCCAATTTCCAACAGCATTGCTTTGTTTGAAACATCTTGATTGTACACTCCATTACCTTCACTTTTTGATTTCAAAAAAACACCTCGGCTGATCCCTGGGTACTTCTCCTCAAGCTTTTCGTGTATTTTTTTCGCAAAGTCAAGATTTTCTTGATAGTGTTCATTTTCTTTTCCCACAACAAAATAAAGCCTAGCATAGCTTTTTCCATTAATCGTTCTGGTTGTAATACCCCTACGTGCCGAATCACGATGTAGATCAAGATAGTATTCAAAGTCATTTTCCTGTGCTGTAGCTGCTTTATCTACAATTGAACCTGAAAGTGTATATGCTTGGGTTGAACTCCAGCCCTTGCTGTGAAGTTCCTGTGTCATATTTGTTTTATCATGTTCTACCCCGATGCCTTCTATCATTAAGTTTTTAGCTAAACGGGCGCCAAGACCAATGACATTTACTCGTTCATCAGAGCTGATTGCGTCATTTGGTTGCTTTGCATCTTCTAAAACTGGTAAAAATGATTCCCAGCTATGACTCTGGTAAATAAACACAGATTTCTTTGCGGGATTTATAACCTGTTTTTCGTCCTGAGTTGTTCTACCTGCCAATTTCTCCTCTGCTACTTTCCGTTCCTTTAACAAAACCTCTGTTGGTGGCGGTGATTCATAAGGAATATTACTTAAATCCGTACCTTCGCCTGCAACAACAATTTCTGTATCATACAGTCTCATTCCTGGTAATTCATTTCCTAAAAAGGTCCTTGCGTCAGTAGGTTTGATACTTGTCGCAAGTTGGATGGCTAATGTGGATAAGTTGGATGTTGTCATATGAGGATTTTCTTCATCAGGATAAAAGTAACGATTTTCTGATTGTAGAAAATAAACAAATAGTTGATCTGTGTTAAGGGTACCAATTGTTCTTTGGATACTATAAGAATCGATTGTAACCTTCATGGTAATCAGAATACCGATAAGACAAAAAATCAACATAATAATTAAAACGGGTAAATAAATGAGTTTTAAGAAGAATGGTCTTGTCGATTTCACCGTACAACCCCCTTCATCCTTATTTATATGAAGAGGGCTTGATTATATGGCATTTTTTAGGAGTTAACTCCTCACTATATTATATAACTCTACCTCAACTCTTTTAGTTATTCCTCTATTAAACCTAATTTCCTTAAATTTTCATAGCTTATTTTTATGCTTTCAAACGGAGACCTTCTACATAAATCCTGCTCTACAACGAACCACTGAGTACCGACAGCTTTTGCCATTTTAGCTATTTCAACAAAATCTAAGCAGCCTTCCCCAATTTCGGCAAAAAATTGTTCTTCCCCTGCTTCCATATCTTTTATATGAAGTAATGGACAGCGATTTTCTAGCTTACGCAAATAATCGACAGGATCTTCTCCACCACGCATAACCCAATACGTATCGAGCTCCACCTTGACGTATTCAGGATTTGTTTCATTTAGCAGAATGTCTAACGCATATTCGCCATCAAATTTTGTAAATTCCCAGTTATGATTATGGTATAAAAATTGTACACCTTGCTTTTTGCACGCTTCACCTATTTTGTTAAATACAAGGGCTGATTCCAATACAGATTGTCTTGATTCAAACTTAGACGAATGAGAGAGATAGGAACCTCCAACATAGTGGAGATAATCTATTAACTCATCAAATTCATTTGTAAGTGACTCAAGGTCAGCATGACAGCCAATTACTTGAAGACCATAATCGTCTAAGTGTTTTTTTAATTCTTTTGTTGTCATCAGTTCAGTTGGCCCGAGCTCAATTCCTTTATAACCAATTTCCGCCACTTTCTTCAAGGAACCTAAATAATCCTTCTCTAACTCATGGCGTATCGTATATGGTTGCAATCCTATTGGAAACTTCATATCGAAACAACTCCTTCTCTCAATTAGAAATCAAGCTGATTATATTCAAGACCTAAAGGCAGCGGCGCTGGACGTTCAATATTATTTGCTATTCTAACGTGTTGTTCTTTACTTGAAGATTCGAAAACGCCTAGCATCACATCAAGAACATGTGCAGCTAATTCACCCGAGGCTCGATGGGGTCTTTCAGCCAAGATCGCATATGCCATGTCAGCCAATCCAATTCCTCGGCTATCTTCTGTAAATCCATGAGAGTATGGAATTTCTTTGATAACACCATTTTTCTGAAGTAATCTAATACTTCCATTAAAGAAGTTAGGATCATTTGCATATAAAATGCCGTCTGTTCCATAAATTTCAAATCGTGGTGTATAACCAAAGCTTTCTTTTGCTGCGTGTAGACTAGCAATCACACCGTTTGCAAGATCAAGTGTCGCAGATATATTCATTGGAGCAGTAACAGGCACTGTTTCACCATATCTAGGAGATTCCGGATTTGTCACAGTTATTTCGCGATGTAGCTGCTGAGCCGAGCCAGTTACTCTTTTAATCGGACCTAACAAAGATACAAGTGCCGTTATGTAATAGGGGCACATATCAAACAATGGATCTCCACCAAGCTTTAGAAAATTTTGAAAGTTTGGGTGCACACCATCTGAAGCACTTTCCATTAATATGAGACCTGTTGCTGCATATGGGGTGCCAATCCATCCATCATCAATGAGTTTACGACAAGTTTGGAGGCCACCACCAAGAAACGTATCAGGAGCACAACCGACTCTTAGCCCCTTTTCATCCGCTAGTGCTAAAACAGCATTCGCATCTTCTCTAGTTAAAGCAAATGGTTTTTCTGTATAAACGTGCTTACCATTTTGTAGCGCCCCTAAATTAATTTCAGCATGTGCTACAGGTGCAGTTAGATTCAACACGATTTCCACATTTGAATCTGCCAAAAGTTCATCAACACTGCATGCTTTTGGGATATTGAATTCCTCCGCCTTTTTCTGTGCAAGCTCCTCAACTAAATCAGCACAAGCCACTACCTCTAAAATGTGACGAAACGTCGTTGTGCAGTTTTTAAGGTAAATCGTACTTATTTGACCACATCCTATTAAGCCAATCTTTACTTTTCTCACGTTACACACCTCTTCTGTAATTGCTTAGTTTTCTAAAAATGATTGTCCTTAATCATGTACTAAAGATGGCTCAGCGCCCAGCATCCATTAACGGAAATCAACTTCATTTCATAACAACAAAGTTTTCCGAAAACCGCCAATATAACCTCTTTCACAATCATTTCTCTTCTGATAGTGAAATCTGACTAGCTATAACACTTGATTGCAATCCTTCAACAAATGCACAAGCAGGGAAAGGCTCGTTAAGTACATAAGCTTGCGTAACTTGGTAACGCTTCCAAATGTTTCATTACAATAGATACGAACCATCTCTTCGTTTTCAACATATCGAGTAAATCTACCTGTAAAAAAGCTGCTGCTTGTAAATACCATACAAACAAAGGCATTTGCTGGGCAAGGATTTGGACTGGTTTTCTAAAACTCTCCACCCTCCAACCTGTTCTCTATTAATTTATTTCTTTATAGACAAGCTTAGAACTTTAAGAAGACACGATCGGCTTCATCTCAAACACCTTTTTACTAATTAGAAAAATAAAATAGCAACCAATACTAAAGCTAATAAATATCGTCATCGGTTGCCAAATAAATAAAAGAAAAATACCTATCATAACACCGATACCTAGTAAACTTCTCGGGAGAAACCCCATAGCTAGAAAAAAGGAGTTTTTCACAATATCCAGCACACGTAAGTCATAATGAACCATTACTGGGAACAGAAAAACAGTCGTTAACAGCATTAGCCCACTAAATAAAATAACAAATGGAAACATAACAAATTTGATCGACTCGACCTCGAGTAGTAAAACAAAATTCATATATAATACAAGCGCAAAAAACGACCAAAGCACACCAATAATAAAGCTCTGTTTCAAATTGTCTTTGAAGTGCTTAAAGAAGGCTTTAAAGACAGATTCATCATTATGAAGAATCCATTGTCGACTAACTGCAAACATCGCTGCTGTTGCAGGAAAAATCGTCACAACTGGTAAACAAGCCAGTAACCAGATGAGATTGAGCAAAAAAAAGTTTGTGAGAATCTCTAGTACTCGAAAAAACTTACCGTTCATAAAGTTCATTCTTTCACCCCATTTAGTTGGAAAAGCCTTAGGTTTGGGACACTAAGGACAATTCTACTCTTTTATTTTGATTTAAACTATTTATTTGTCATTCTGACATACTTTTCTCTCTGGTAAAATCCTGATTATTGCAACTTCGGAAGGTTTTTTTGCAAAGCTGGCACACTTTTTTGCAACTTTTCTCGTTTTCTTGCAAACTACCCAAGCTTTTTTGCAAATTCCCATCCTTATTTTGCAAACCGCAATAAATTAACCACTTTTCGGATTCACCAGAATAATTCGGCCTTCTTCTAGCTCAACACGTAGCTTATTCGAGTCACCCAGTTCAATCGATTCTAAGTAATCCCTAGGTATCTGAATTCTACCTGCACGATCAATTACAGCTAATTCTTCATGAGTTTCCGCGTCTTGAACAGCCTCCAGAGATTGTTCCTCAGCATACGTTTTCCGCAAAATTTCACTGGATGTTTTTCCATCTCTTATCGCAACAACACGATCGAGCTTTTTGGTTAGCTCTGTATCATGAGATACGATTACAATCGTTTTTTTAAGAGATCGATTCAGTTCTCGTAATACACCTAGAACAACATCAGCTGTTTTGGCATCTACACTACCTGTTGGTTCGTCAGCTAGCAGCAACTTAGGATCGTTAGCAAGCGCAATGGCAATCGCAACACGCTGCTGCTCCCCACCTGAAAGCATTGTTAGCTTGTTTTTATAACGATGGCCCATTCCAACTAATTCAAGCAATTCCTTCGCTCGTTCACGTTTATGTCGACCTTTTAATAACATTGGTAGTTCAACATTTTCAATAGCAGTTAAATATGGGATGATATTTCGTGCATTATTTTGCCAAACAAAACCAACAGTTTCAAGCTTATAGCTTACTAGTTCTTTAGGTTGCAATCTTAATAGATCCTTACCATCAACTATGCACTTTCCAGCTGTTGGTCGATCTAGTCCACCAAGCATATTTAATAGAGTTGATTTCCCACTACCACTGCTGCCGATGATACCCATGAGCTCGCCTTCTTTGACCTCTAAATCCAAGCCTTGGAGCGCCATAACTTCATTTTCTTCATCAACTTTATAAATTTTGATTAAATCCTTGCACTGTATCATGTTAATCCTCACCTAACTTAATCGCTTGATAGATTTTGATTTTCTTAACAAGAAGCACTAAAATAGTCAATCCTACCGACAGCATCAAAGCAACAAAAAGATAAATTTTCCTTTCATCACCAGGATCGAAAACTACTTGAAATGGTAGCTGTTTTTCCATTGAGAGATGAAACAATGGAACAAAGAGTACACTTGTTATTCCACCAATAATAATCCCAATAAAAGACGCAAATCCAGATGTTAGGACTTGTTCAAACAAGAGAATACCAATTAATTTCCTGAGCGGAATTCCCATTGCACGGAACACACCATATTGGAGAACCCTTGATTTTATGGTTAAAACCCAGAATAATAAAAACCCGATAAAGGCGATGATGATCGAAAC
Organism: Bacillus sp. (in: firmicutes); assembly: GCA_031180405.1. GTDB lineage: Bacteria > Bacillota > Bacilli > Bacillales > Bacillaceae > Metabacillus. Next base: position 11,081 of record JAPSLU010000052.1, read on the forward strand.
GATGAATCCCAATGATAATGTTCCGTTTAGACCGAGTAAAAAAGCCCCGTTTTTTAGCTCCACTAGTTCTGGATGAACATCATTCATCATAATTATTGACATGTTTGTATCATCAAGAGATTGATATAAATCTTCTCTCGATGCATCTGGTTTTGCCTTTAACCAAACCTTATAGGGTTCTAAGCCCATCGTGTTTTGCACATAAGGTAAATTCGCTACAATTAATGCCGGTGGTTCTGCATCTTCATCTTTTTCCTCAGGTAAAAAACCCGGCCAGTAATCAATGATTCCGTACACAACGACCTCCATTGTGTTCGTGTAATCTCCTTCTACCTTAATATAATCACCTACTTTTACTCCTAAAGCTTTTGAAACAGACCTTGAGATTAGGACTGAGCTTTGTTCTTGAGATAGTAGATTCAAATATTCATGCCAATGATGTGGTAGAAGACTAGGATTAAACCAAGCTGTTTGTGCAAATTCCTTTGGTTCAATGCCCATTACTTTAAAAGAGTAAAGGAATTTACCCTTTGCTTCTGCTTTTATCCCATCAAATGTTAATACCTTAGCTGCATGCTCAACTTCTTTTAAGTTTAAAAACGGTTCAAAGGAAGGCTCTGAGTAAACAAGTCTAGTTTCTGTGACAGCCGTTTCAATCGCTTCTGCAGGATTCTCTTCTTGCTCTGTCTTTTGTTCTTCGGATGGCACCGTAGAAAAGGTAGGACTAGCCGCCACCTCACTACTCGGCCATTTAACATCAATCGTTAAATCAGCTCCGTTTTCATAACGAATTTGCTGTTCAAAATTCTCATTAAGTGTACGTGCAGCACTTGCACTAAAAATCCCTACCCCGATCGTCATTATTAAAAACAGCATGAGAAATTGATATTGATTAAACGATCGACTTACTTGGATAAACGTACTATAAAGCGATAAATTCCAGTATCTTTTCCCTAGCTTATACACACCAGCTAACACCAGTGGATATAGATGTAAAAGCAGCAAGCCTAATCCAATAACAAAAAGTGCTGGGATAAAAAACAATATCGGATCAACCGAGTATTCCTGGTTAACTGTTGGTTGCCTATTATTAAATACAAACAATCCATATAGTGAGATCCCTATTAGAACGAGTCCGAATACTAAAAGCGCCCATCTTGTTTCTGTTACAGATTTTGCCGTATTTTGCTTTTGGTGAACAATGCTTTGGTTTGATCCTTGAAAAACTGGGATCATGACCATGAAAATAGAAACGAATACAGCTGCTGCTGCATATAGATACGATTCATAGCCTATACTTACAGGCAAGGCTTCTCTTTGAACAAATTGGAGAAAGCCGTTTGTTCCACCTAATATTTTACAGAGTAACATCCCGAAGTAAGGGCCAATTATAAAGGCAAGTCCTGCTAATATGGTAAGCTCAATTAAGTAGATTTTCATAATTTGAGTCCTTGTAGCCCCACGGCTTGATAAAACCGCAATTTCGGTTAATTGTCTGTTCACAATTAATCTTGACACCATAAAGAGATACAAAGCCAGCATCACAAGGACTGGAACATGCAACGACCATAGCATCGTCTTTAATTGTTCCTCTTTCTTTTCATAGGAAGCTAAGATATCTGATATTGGGAACTGAACCATCACTGGCGTATCCACAACCTCACTTACATCTGCCTTTACTTGATCCTTTAATTGAAGTAATGACGGAATATGATCATTCATAATGGCATAATAATCAAAGGCTGAAAAAAATCTTGCAGAAGAAAGAAGCTCCTTCTTTAAAAAAACCTCTCTGTATGTATCATCTAATACGATAAAATCGTCTGTATATCGTTCGGGAGGAATCGACCAATATGGGTCATTTGCATTTTTTGCTTCAAACGTTCCTACTGGCTTGACTGTTAATTCAAGCTCTCCCTCACTAGCAATTAAGGTTGTACCTAAAACAATCCCCCTCTTTTGTAGTGAGGTTTCGGGAACAATTACTTCGATAATACCATTCTTATTGTTTTCATCAGGCATGCGACCATCTGTGATCGTAATATGCTTTTCAACATCTGTTAAACCAACAAATCGACCATGTTTACCTGTTTCTGTTTTATTTCCCATAAAAATATCAAAAGGGACTGTACTTAATATCTCTGTATTCGCTAAAATCGGAAGGCCAGTGCTGTTAATTAATTTCTTATTAATATCTTCAATTTTGTTTGTTGCTTCTATTGAGTCCTGATCTTTTTCAAAGGTTGTAATAAAGGAAAATTCCCCGGGAAAGTGATTTTTTTCAAGTTGATGTTGTTCTAATTCCTTTACTAATAGCTTATGAAGAACACTTGAAGTATAGGTGGGTATACTTGAAACAAGCGAGACTGTGATAAATAAACCAAGAAATAAGCTACAGGTAAGCCATTTATTATTCCACATTTTCTGAAAGATGATTTTTAAGAGCGCCATTCAGTTGTACCCCCTTTACTTCAAAATAACCGTATCTCCTTCTGCTAACCCGCTAACCACTTCAACCTCAGTTGCGGAAACAAGACCACTATCAATATCTACTTCACGCTTAGCATCTCCATCTAAAATTTGGACATATGTTCGACCAGCTAAACTTCGCAATGCACCTTTTGGGATGATTAACACATCATCTGCTTTAGCTGTGATAATATCAAAATCTATCGAATCACCAACTTCCACCTCTTTCGGCAGTTCGTCAACCGTCATAAAAATGCTTCGTTGATACAAATCTGGATTTTCTTCTAATTTTCCACGAGGAACTTCTGATGGTGTTTGAACAACTTTCCCCTTGATTGTTTTTCCATTTGTTAATACCTCTACATTCATCCCAATCTTTGTCTCATTTAATTCATCAGTACTTGTTGCTGTGTAAACTAGTTGTAGCTTTGATGTATCAGCCACCTGCACCACAGGCTGAAAAGCATCCATTGTATCACCTGATTTTTTCTCTTCAACAAATGTTACAATCCCATTTAATGGTGAAAAAATCTTCGTTTTTTCAATTTCACTTTTTAATTTTTCAGTTTGTATTGTTAAACTATCAACATCTAATTCTGCTAAATCAATCGTATAGGAATCAGCGCCTTGTCCTTTTGCCTGCTTAAGACGAATCTCGGCTTTTTTCAATTCTATTTCGGCAAGCTCTAGTTCAAATGCAAGACTTCCAGAATCAAGCTCAGCAATGAGTTGATTTTCCTTCACAACATCCCCCTTTTTCACATGAATCTTTTTTAAGCGGCCGCCCGATTGTGTAAAAGATAGGGGTTCATTTTCAAGTGGAGTTACAGTAGCAAGGCCTTTTACATGCTTAACTAATTCCCCCTTTATTACTTCAGCTGTATCGTATTCAATTTTTGCAGGTTCTACTAATGGAGGAGCTAGAACCTGTTCCTCTTTTGGAAGAAGCGAACAGGCTGTCAACGGTATTATGAGGGCAAATGATAATAAAGGATATGTAGCAAATCGGTTGCTGTTAAATGGTTTCAATTCTTCCATCCTCCAATGTGTAGACTTTATCAAGCATTTCCATCACAGCTGGGTCATGTGTTGTCATAATTATCGTCATGTTTTTTGTTTTTACTAGTTTCTTAAATGCTTGTACTATGTGAAAGGCCATTGAGCTATTTAATTCAGCTGTTGGTTCATCGGCAAGAATGAGGGGGGGTTCAATCGAAACGGCCCGGGCAATGGCAACACGCTGCTGCTCTCCTCCTGAAAGCTCGAAAGGTCGGTGCTTTGCTCGATTCGTTAAACCTACTAACTCAATGGCATCTTTCACTCTGGTACTCCATTCTTCTCTTGAAACCTCTGCCACTCTAAGGCCAAATTCAATATTTTCTTCAACGGTCATGAGTGGCACAAGCCCATGTGATTGAAAAATAAACCCAAGCTTTGTTCTTCGGTATTCTGATTGCTGCCTTTCATTTAACTGACTTAAAGGCTGACCCTGAAAATAAATTTCACCATCTGTAGGTCGATCAAGGGCACCGATCAAATTCAAGATGGTTGTCTTTCCAGAACCTGACCTCCCTTTTAAAGCAATGACTTGATTTGCATTTATTGAAAGATCAATCCCTTTTAACACTTGGACCTGTCGATTTCCGCTTCCATATATTTTTTCTACTTCTTTCATATGTATAACAGCTTCGATTGTTTCCACCCCCACGACTCATTTATGTAAACGCTTTATTATAACTCATTTTCTCATACTCTTTTCTACTAAACTAGCATTAATTTTCACTTTATTAGATCAATAGGGAAAGCTCGGCAAACAAATATTTTAGGTTTAAACTGGCATCTTCCTTTTAAGTTGGATGTCTAAGCATCTAGCAACAGCTCGAGACCAAGTCCATTTTACGAAAAAAAGAAAGAGGAAAAGAGCCAAAGACTCTTTTCCTCTTATTTGACAGACCCTTCGGTTAAACCTGCGATAAATTGCTTACTGAACATTAAGAATACAATTAGTATTGGTAATGTGGCCATAAAAGTACCAGCTAAAATCATTGCGAAATCTTGGTAATAAGCTCCATTTAATGTACGTAAAGCAATTTGAATTGTATGAACACTTCGGTCTTTTAGGACAACCAACGGCCATAAAAAGTCATTCCATACATTCATAAAGGTAATTAAACCTAATGTTGCAATAGCAGGACGTACAGATGGAAGAACAACTGCATAATATAGTTTAAAGTTCGAACACCCATCAATTCTTCCCGCATCTAGAAGTTCATTTGGAATAGTAGCTCCTATATACTGTCTCATCCAGAACACTCCGAATGCATTAACCACAGCAGGAACAATAACCGCATTTAAACTATCAATCCAACCTAATTTTGCCATAATCATATAGGAAGGAATAATTCCCAATTGTGCTGGGACCATCATTGTGGCAATTATGAAAACAAATAATCCTTTCTTCCCCTTAAATTCAAGCTTTGCAAAGGCAAATCCAGCTAATGAACAAAAGAATAAAACCGCAACCGTAATGACAGTTGATGTGATCAGTGAGTTCATAATTGCTTTAAAGAAATCAATGTTAATGAACACATTCTGCGCATTTTTGAAAAAGTCTGCACCTGGTATAAAAGCAGGCGGGAACTTGTTAATTGCAGATGTATGGTTTGAACCTATAACAAACATCCAATAAAAAGGAAAGATTGATAGAATAGAGATGACAACTAACACTAGATAAGTAAAAACTCTTCCGGGACTATACCATTTAACTCCTACTTCATTCATATTATCTCACATCCTTATTCAGCAGATTTAATACGGTTAGTTATAAATAAATTCACTAAGGAGAACAGAACAATAATTAGGAACAGAACCCAAGCAATTGCTGATGAATATCCAAATGAACTACGAACGAATGCTTCTTCATATAAATATAGTGTCATTGTTAATCCTTGGTCTAATGCTCCTCCACCAGGACCTGCAAACATTAATGGTTCAGCAAATATTTGCATACCGCCTATTGTGGATAGGATAACCGTAAAAATCACCATTGGACGGATCATTGGAATGGTTATGTAAAAAAATTGTTGCATTTTATTTGCTCCATCAATTGTTGCCGCTTCGTATAAATCTTTAGGAATACTTTGGAGTGCAGATAAATAAATAATTGTATTATATCCAGTCCATCTCCACATAACCATGGCTGCAATCGCTACATGTGTTCCAAAATAAGAGCCCTTCCAATTAATCGGGTCTATGCCAACGAATGATAACATATAGTTTAAAACACCATACTTTTCTCCAAATATAGCCCCAAATATGATGGCAACAGCAACAACCGACGTGATATTCGGTAAGAAAACTGCTAGACGAAAGAATTCTTTCCCTTTAAGAAAAGCAGCGTTTAAAATAAATGCAAGAATTAAAGCTAAAAACAGTTGAGGTAAAGTAGAAATAATCCAAATACTAAATGTATTTCCTAATGCTTTCCAAAAAAGAGGATCTGTAAATAGGAGTTGGTAATTTTTAAAACCAATAAACTCTTTAGCCCCCAAGATATTCCATTTGTGAAACGAAATATAAGCTGTAAAAATAATTGGGAATAAACCAAAGATTCCAAAGATGATAAAAAACGGAGAAATATATAAGTACCCTGAAATATGATCTTTTGTTGACTGTTTTAAAGTTTTTCTCGTGCTTGAAACAGTCGTAATTGTACTTTTTTTGTTTACTTCTAAATTAGATGCCAACGCTTCTTCCCCCTTTATAAACGTAGTAAAGGTGAAGGTGACTCATTTAAGTCACCTTCGGATAATAATTTAAGCGCTTTCAATCAATTGAAAGTTTTTTTTCTACCCACTTATCTTGCTAGCTCACGCTCAAGTTGTTCCATTGCTTTATCCCAGCTAGCATCAGGTTTGTCTTGCCCATCCTTTACACGAGTAATGGCATCACCAATAATTGTCTCAATTTGGATAGACTCAGGTCCTTCAAAAATCGGTTTAACTTGTTGTGCAGCTTCTGCGTAAATTTTACCTACTGGTGCATTATTGAAATACTCACTAGTAAAGTTTTGAATTTCTTCAGAATCATAGATCCCTGGAGTTGAAGGGAAGTTCCCAGACTCTTTAAATGTAACTAATTGCTGTTCAGGTGATAATAGCCATTTAATTAATTTATAAGCTTCTTCAGCATTTTTCGATTGCTTAGGAATTGTTAAGAAAGAACCACCCCAGTTACCTGAACCTTCAGGAAGTAATGTCATATCCCATTTACCAGAAGCGTCTGGTGCTGTTGCTTTCATAGACGTCATCATCCATGCAGGAGCAAGGATTGTCGCGTAATCTCCATTGTTCATTCCAGTACCCCACTCAGAAGACCACTGTTCAAAGCCTGAAGATAACCCTTTTTCAATGATTAATGATGCAAAATCATAAGCCTTTTTAATTTGTGGATTGTCTTGAACAATCACATTACCTTCAGCATCATAGTATTTTGCATCTCCTTGACCTTCCATTACAGAGTATGCTCCATTAGGAGAATCAATTAAGGCTTTACCTGTTTTAGCTTTAATTTGCTCACCAACTTTGATATAGTCATCCCATGTTTTTACAAGGTTTGCTACTTCTTCACGATCTGTTGGTAACCCAGCCTCTTCAAAAATATCTACGCGATAAGCCATTGCTTGAGGCCCAATATCAGTAGGTAATCCCAATAAATGGTTGCCATCAGCAGTTAAAGCTTGTTGCCATTTCCAGTCTAAATAATCATCTTTCACTTCATCTGCACCTAAGTCAAGAAGGTTATGGAAGTGTTCTGGATTGCCTTTCATTTTGTCAATCCCTTTTACTTCTACGGCAGAAATATCAGGTGCCCCACTACCAGCTGCTAATGCAGTAGTTAAGTTACTATGTACATCTGCAAACTCTGCAGTTTGAATATCAACCTCAATATTGTTTTCTTCTGCATATTGTTTAATTTGTTTTTCAATCCCCATATTTGGCCATAACCAGATCGTTAGCTTTGTTTTACCACCACTACTGCCGCCCTGGTCTTCTTTAGAAGTCTCGTTACTACTACACGCTGTGACACCTAGTAAAAGCATAATACTAAAAAACACGAAAACTAATTTTTGTATTCCTTGCTTTTTAACCATGTAACTTCCCCCTATGCCTCTTTTGTTTAACCAATAAACTTACTGGTTGTTTTCATTATATTCTGGCAATTCAACGTTGTAAACAACAAATGTAAGGGCTTTCACCGATAAAATTCGACAAAGGTCTTCATCCCCCACTTTGTTATGTTACAAATATTACAATTGATAAAGGTTAGATAAGGCTTTTTTTCAATCCTGGCATTACATTAGTTTTCGTCAATTCTTGGCGAAATTTCACGATTAATTATTTTTATGGGACATGCAAGTTGGTATAAAACTCTAGCAAACTATAACAACTTGGAATTATAAAACACTAAAGTTCTTCCGGTATGCGTAATAAATCGCTTACTGTCACGATTCTATAACCTTCCTCAGTAAGGTTATAGGCTAATTTTCTTACAGCCTCTACCGTTTGTGATCGATCATCAAAACCATCATGAAATAAAAAAATGGCCCCATTTTGCACATGCTTTAACGAACTTGTGACAATATGATTAACTCCGGGCTGTTCCCAATCCTTTGCATCTAGATTAACTGCACCTATGACGTGGTAGCCCATGCCGCTAATAACAGATTTGGTCACATCATTGTATTGTAAGTAAGGCGGTCGAAAAGTTAAAGGTCTTTTTCCGGTCATCTCAAAAATGATGTTATCTGTTTCAGTGATTTCTTTTAAGCATTCCTCATAACTCAATTCAGGTAGCATTGGGTGAGAAAACGTGTGATTGCCAATTTCATGATCTTGTTCCACGACTGCTTGTACCACTTCAGGATACTTCACCATATGCTCGCCTATCATGAAAAACGTTGATTTCGCTGATACCTCCTGAAGAATTTGTAATATTTCCCGCGTAAAAACTGGATTGGGTCCATCATCAAAAGTAAACGCAACCGCTTTATGCTTAATCGGCAATCGTTGACACATTATTAGTTTATCCATTTCAATCCGTCCCCCTGTTTGAAAATTCAATCTATACTATCAAGATACATAGGTTGAATCGCTGAAATCAACTATTAATTATCCTAAAAAACAAAAAGATGCCACCACTAACTTCATATGATCATCACCAGAACTTGCTATATATACTGGTACTGTTCCTTAACATACATCCATGCCCTTTACCTGCTTTACTTGGATCTTTTTCTCTCTTTTATAAGACTGTTTTCGCAAACTTTGTTGCTAGAGTAATGTGTATTTTGCAATAAATAAAAAGAAAAAAAGAGAATAAGGGTTTAGCCACCGAAATTTTCAAAAACCAAACCATTCAACCACAAATCTCGTCTCCGCCTCACTTTCAAAATATGACTTGTAGAATGCTTAATTTATTAATTGTTAGTGTTTACAAAACAAACTTTTTATTATAAGCAAAATTATTCGCATCGACCAAATGACTTTTGGCGACTCTGCTCTCTTTACTTTTCCCTATTTTCTCCTATTGTTACTTCTAACCTATCAATTGTATGATACTTACAAGCTATTAACCTGTCATCAAAAGGAGAATGAGGCAATTGAAACGGTATTTTATATTATTCATAGCAATCATCCTATTTCTTTCTGTTTTGCCAATTTCAAAGCCTTTAGCAGCAGATGCTGTTGAACCAAAGGTGCAAGTTAAGCTTGTGAATTATATTGGCAATCAATCACAGCTTTCATTAAGTATTCATGGTGAGTTTTTAGTAGCAAATCATGATATCCGCTTACTTGATGGAAAAACGTATGTTACAAAGGTGGAAAATGGAAGAATTTCTATATACGAAGGGTCCACTAAGTTGTTAGCAGTTGATCAGTTAGAACTGACACCTGTTGCATATACAAATTATCTTGATATTAATAACCGTCCTTATCTCGGGTCTTTCCGATTTGTCATAGAAAATTCGAACTATATCCGACCAATTAATACGGTCTATCTTGAGGATTATTTAAAAGGTGTTGTTCCATATGAGATGATGGCGAGTTGGAACAAAGAAGCCCTCAAATCCCAAGCTATTGCTGCTCGTACGTATGCATCTGCTTATCTCTCACGGGTGATTGATGATACGATTAATTACCAAGTTTATGCTGGTTATGCATGGCATCCGAATAGTAATGCAGCTGTAAATGAAACATATGGTGAAGTACTAAGATTAAATGGTCGTCTTGTGAGCACTGTGTTTTCAGCTAGTAATGGGGGTCAAACGGAATCAAATGCAAACGCATGGGGAAGTACTGCCCTATCGTACCTTCCTATAAAAACTGACTCCTTTGATTCAAAAACACCTTGGCAATTTACAATTAAAAAACAGCAAATTGATGCTTCATCGCTTGACTTAAAAAATCCATCTTTATGGTGGAATACGACAACTGAAGCAGATCAAAAGTTATTGTCTACGATCAAAACATGGCTCAAGTCAAATGGATTTGCAGGAAAAGACATCAAAATCGTCTCAGTTCCTACACTATCTTTACACACTCCAACTTCAGGTGGTCGTGCTTCAAAAGGGGACATTACAGTTGAATTTTACGTAAAGGACCTAGTTACGCAAAATGGAGAGCTTATTTTACAAAAGGTTGAATATGTAAACACGTCAGCTACTCGCATCCGTGCAATGATTGGGAACCGAGTGATCTTAAGCTACCTTGTGACTAACACAACAAACACAAATGAAAGCATCACAATCTCAGGTCTTGGAGACGGACATGGTGTCGGGTTAAGCCAATGGGGCGCGAAAAACCGTGCTGATGCCGGCCATAATTATCGTGAGATTTTGGCCTTCTATTACGAAGGAACAAGCCTTGCAAAAGACTATAGTGAAAGAGAACAAGCTCCTGCTCCTGTGGATCAACCCGTTCAATCAACACAACCTGCTATAGCA
>JAPSLU010000408.1 GCA_031180405.1 Bacillus sp. (in: firmicutes)
AGGTGGTAAATCTAGTTATATCCCAACGAGCTATGATGCGTCTACTATCATGATCAACGTATCACCGAAAAAGGGATTTACATTTGATGCAGAAGAGCCGCGAAGATTTGTCTTAAGCTATGCTAATGATGGCTCCTATTTTTCTAGAATTGAAGTGTTAGATGCAAGAGCCAATGTGAACGGTGTAAAGGGAAATTCGAAGGCTTATTTAAATGGATATAAAGTAACTGAACATCCGACCAAAACAAGTACACATCCATTCTATAAAGATGCTGAATTCTTCCTTCACGGCTCTACTAACGACTCCCAAATTAATATTGTGATGAAAAAAGTAGACGGTGTCTGGTTACTCTTTACCATTCATTATTTAAACAAGGAAGAATCTGAAGGAATTACCCCTAAGATGATTGAAGTATTACAAACAACTAAGGTCAAATGACCTCCAAATCGTAACAGAACTGTAACAATAAAACATATTGACGTTATGAGATAAATATTTTATGATTATCTTAACCAAATAAATCGTTCTCCTAAAGGGGAGTAGCTTTTACAACAAAGTCGTCATTACAGAGTCTAGACTCTCGGCTTCGTTGGCAACCATAACGTTGTTAGCAAGACCTTTACTATATTGGTAAAGGTCTTTTATGCATTTTTTTAAAAAACCTTTACCTAAAGTGGTAAAGGTTTTTTCTTTTATACCTTATAGGATAGCGATAAAAAAGGAGTTTTCTATAATGGTGAAAAAAGTGTCAATGGCAGAGTTAATTAAGAAAAACACAGAAGAACTTCTTAAAGATAAAAGTCAGCTAGAAATAATTGAAAAACGTATAGATCAAAAGTATATAATGCGCAGTGAAAAAATAGGAGGAGATAAATAATGTTACTTCGGAAATACATGTCCCTTTTAGGTGTTGGTTCAGCTGTAATTGACCTTATCTTACCGAAAGAAACATACAAACGCGGTGAACTAATTAAAGGCTATTTCCACCTTAGAGGTGGGACAATTGAGCAACAGTTAAAAAGAATTGATAGTGACCTTGTTGTAATTGATAAAGAAACAAATACAGAAAGGGTTATTGATACAGCTACTATTTTATCTTCAAAGCTTATTAATCCCGAAGAGGCAAGTAAGGTGTCCTTTACTTTTAAGCTACCTGATGACATTCCTGTTTCAACAGAAAGAATTTCGTATCGATTCAAAACAAGGCTAATCTTTAATGAGGGAGTCGAAAGTAAAGACCAGGATCATATTCAGGTCATATAAGTTTTATTTCTTTATATTGTCATATGCGTCTGCTTTTTCGCAACCGTGCTACTACAGTTAAAGACACATGTAACATCTTTTTTATTAGAGATGAAAGATCCCCCAAGATTTCATTGTAATCTTGTTACTACCATCCACAACGCTCAAATCATATAGGGGTGATGATATGTTTAAGGTATTAAAAAGGTTGAAATTTATTGTTACATTTTGGAGATTTATACCGTTTTTAAAGGAGTTTTTTCTTTCCAACAAGGTTGAATCATATAAAAAAATTCTCGGGATCTTACTCATTCTGACATATGCGTTTTTTCCATTTGATTTAATACCTGACTTTATATCTGTTTTAGGAATTGTCGATGATATAGTTATTGCCACATTTGTGTTAGACCGTATAATTAATTTGGCTCCGCAATCACTCAAAGAAAAATATCAATTATAGATATAGTGAAAGGGTCTGACGTTTCTTACAAGACCCTTTTGCTATGCTTGTGAAAGCTCTGGATGCTTAATGAATGTTGGAAATTTAATTTGCAATGCTTTTTTTAGTTCATGATTTATCAGTAGATCTAGCTTATTTCCAGATACATTTGCTACTACCTTTCCATCAACTATGTATGAGTGCGGCTCATAACGATGTGTCCAATAACCTTGTTGATACCACAGCTCAAAGCTTATCCCAAAAGTTAAGGATGCTAATTCATGAAGCTATTTCTAATGCTTCATCCATTTGGTAGCTTTTCATATATTGAGCTTTTGTCATATGCATGCTCTTATTCAAAATTCCAACTGTTTATTTATTAACACAAGTCCTTTCAAATAAAAATGAGGGCCACCTTCCAAGTGATACGGAATGTGGCCCTCATTTTTATTACTTAGTAAATGCTTCTGTTAAAACAGGAACAATTTGTTTTTTACGTGATACAACTCCTTTAAGAGTCGCTTGGTTATTGTCTAATGTTACATTGAATGCTTGTTCTACTTTAGCTACATCTTTACCAAGTGCAACAGCAACTGAATCATTTGTTAGGATGTCTGTTACAACGAAAAGGAATAGGTCTAAGCCTTTTTCTGAAATAACATTGTTAAGAGCTGCTTCGATTTCTGCTTTATGTACAAGAACATCATTTGTATCTACAGCGTTTACTTGTGCTATTTCAACTTTGCTAGAACCCATTTGGAATTCTTTTGCATCAAGAGAAATTAATTGCTCAACTGATTTATCACTTAAATCAGCACCAGCTTTTAGCATATCTAAACCGTAAGCATTCGCATCAACACCAGCAATTTCAGCTAATTCTTTAGCCGCATCAATGTCTTCTTGTGTACAAGTAGGAGATTTAAATAATAATGAATCAGAGATAATTGCAGAAAGCATTAAGCCAGCTGTCTCTTTTTCTATTTGCACGCCATTTTCTTTGTAAAGCTTGTTAAGAATTGTTGCTGTACAGCCTACTGGCTCAGCACGGTAGTACAAAGGATCGCTCGTTTCAAAGTTTGCAATACGGTGATGGTCGATTACTTCAAGAACACGAACTTCATCGATATCATCAGCACTTTGTTGACGTTCATTATGATCAACTAAAATAACTTCGCTAGCTTCACCTGCTACTTTTTCTACTAAACGAGGTGCATCTTTTTTAAAGAAATCAAGTGCGTATTGTGTTTCACCACTTACTTCACCTAAACGGACAGCCTCAGCATTTTGACCGATTTTATTTTTTAACTCAGCATACGCAATCGCAGAACAGATTGTATCTGTATCAGGATTTTTGTGACCAAAAA
>JAPSLU010000053.1 GCA_031180405.1 Bacillus sp. (in: firmicutes)
AAGGAAGTCGTACGAATGTCCATGACATTACAGATCGTATTCTCCTTGAGCTGGCAAAGAAACAATACCGCCACCTCCGGAATGTTTGGCAAAAAAATTCACAAACTGAAATCTGCTATTTTGTCGGTGGAGGAGCCATTGTTTTAAAAGAATATATTAAGATGTTAAATAATAGCTTAGATGGCTACAACATAGAGTTCTTTGAAGATGAAAAAGAAAGTATTTGGATGATGGCTAATGCTTATTACAAGCTAATTTCTGATTTTGTTAGAAAAAATAATGAACCTCAAAAGAAAAATGAAAAGCAAACAGTCTAAAACAAACTAAGGTGGTTACATGAATAACAAGGGTGCACCAACCATAAAAAGGGGACAGGCTATTACATTCCGCCTTCCATCTGATACACCTGATCATCTAATCAAGCAGCTAGAAAAACTTAAACAAACAGAGAAAAGAAACTTTTCAAGTAAAATTGCTGAATATGTTTTAGAAGGTGTGGGCAGCTCGTTAGCAAAAGATAAAGAAATGATCAGCATTCCTCTGCCTAAACACTTATCAAAAGATCAGAGAAATTGGCTGAAACATTCACACTCAGAAGCATTATTAGGAAGTATCGTTTATCAGTTACTTTCAGACCCTGTTAGGGCAACGTCCATTTTAGCTTCGCTTACAAGCAATGCGCTGGATATTGATGAAGCTTTGTATTTGCAGGAAGCAGATGTTTACCAAGATGCACAAGATGAACGATCGCTTGATAATCAACAGGAAGATGAAGTTGAATTAATAGCTAGTAGTGATGACGATATCCTTAATTTTGTATTTGACAGTGCGGAGAAAGAGCTTGCGCCTGCCGTAGAGGCAGATCATGAGGAAACAGAAGATATTAACGATCTCTTAGGTGGGTTTTTAGCGAAAATGAATAAATAAGGAGAGTTGTTCTATGTGGCATATCACCGTTCATTTGATACATAGAACAACTTAAGATTATTTTTTGGGAAATGCGTTGACAGAGTTATTTGGAAAATATTACAATAAAAGTATGGTCGTATTTAAAGTGAATTGGAGGGTTACAAAATGGAAAATGTAAGGTTTATTAAACAACAAAAAATTTCATATTGTAAAGTGGCCCGCCAAAAACAACGTTAATTTTTTATGTTTTCTATTCTTTAATACCTATTAAACGCAGGTCGCGCTAGTGTGATGTGCGTTTTTATATTGTCATTTTTAGGCATTATGCACCTTCGCATAATGCCTTTTTATGTTTATTTATGCTCTAGAACAGCTCCGAGCACGTTGCTCGTTTATATAGATCATCATTTTTAGAAGGGAGTTTTAACGATGGTAAAACAGGTAGTTATTCGGATTGACTTAGATTGGATGAAAGGTGGCTAACGGAATAACATCCATTCATATTAAGGGGAGGAATATTTATGTTTTCAGTTCTTGGCAAATTAAGCTGGTTCTTTAAGCAGTATTGGAAGCGGTATACAGTTGCCGTTTCGTTGTTGATTATCGTTAGTTTTTTAGACGTTATTCCACCCAAAATTATTGGGATAGCGATTGATGAAATGCAGTTCGGTCAGATGACAGGTGAGCGACTACGAGAGCTATTATTTTTCTTTATTGCTCTCATTGTGGTTAGCTATGGAATAACCTATGTATGGATGTACCAATTATTTGGGGGTGCACATTTAATTGAACGGATCTTAAGATACCGTTTCATGAGACATTTATTATCAATGACTCCACGTTTTTATGAACAAAATCGTACGGGAGATTTAATGGCTAGAGCGACAAATGATTTAAAAGCAATCTCGTTAACAGCTGGATTTGGTATTTTAACTTTAGTAGATTCAACAATCTTTATGATCATCATTATTTTTGTCATGGGAATAACAATTAGCTGGAAGATCACTTTAGCAGCGCTTATTCCTTTACCACTCATGGCAATTGCGATTAATTATTTCGGTAAGCTTATTCATAAACGTTTTACAGTTGCGCAGGATGCATTCGGTGACCTAAATGACAATGTTCTTGAATCTATAGCAGGTGTCAGGGTCATTCGTGCTTATGTCCAGGAAAAAGCTGATGAAGAGCGGTTTAAAAACATGACAGAGGATGTTTATGAAAAAAATATAGCCGTTGCAAAAATCGATGCCCTTTTCGAGCCGACAATTAAGATACTGGTAGGCTTAAGTTATGTGATTGGGCTAGGGTTTGGCGCGTATCTTGTCTTTAATCAAAACATTACCTTAGGAGAGCTTGTTAGCTTTAATATTTATCTTGGGATGTTGATATGGCCGATGTTTGCGGTAGGAGAACTGATTAACATCCTCCAACGTGGAAACGCTTCATTGGACCGTGTGAACGAAATTCTTATTTATGAGGAGGATGTTAAGGATGTAAAAGATCCTGTAAAACTAGATGTTCCCGAGGAGATTGAGTTTTCAAATGTGACATTTCGCTATCCAACATCAACAAGTGATAACCTCCATAACATCCAGTTAAAGGTGAAAAGAGGGCGAACGATCGGTGTTGTAGGAAAAACAGGCTCTGGTAAAACAACGCTGCTTAAGCAGCTTTTAAGGGAATATCCAGTAGGTACGGGTGAAATTCTCATTTCAGGACAGCCTATTGAATCCATTTTAATCGATACACTTCATTCCTGGATTGGCTATGTTCCACAAGAACAGATCTTATTTTCCAGAACAATCCGCGAGAATCTACAATTTGGTAAAGAACAAGTGACAGAAGATGAAATTGAAAAAGCCCTCCGCTCAGCGGCTTTTGAAAATGATCTTTCTGTTCTTCCAAAAGGCTTGGACACATTAGTTGGAGAAAAAGGTGTTGCCTTATCAGGTGGACAAAAGCAAAGAATTTCGATCGCTCGTGCCCTTATAAAAGATCCTGAAATCCTTTTGTTAGATGATGCAATGTCTGCAGTTGATGGAAAAACAGAAGCGAAAATAATTGAAAATATTCGTCAGGAGCGGGCGGGCAAAACTACATTTATTACTGCCCATCGTCTATCTGCTGTTCAACATGCCGACTGGATCATTGTCATGGATGAAGGAAAGATAGTCGAAGAAGGTACACACGATCAGCTTATTGAAATAGGGAAATGGTACAAAACACAATATGACCGTCAACAAGCTGATTCTTATGGAGAGGTGAGTTAAATGAAGAAAAACTCAACAGGTAAACGACTCTTCCAATATGCTCTTCTCTATAAACGAATGATCTGGATTGCTCTTGCTATGTTAACCTTTGCTGTTGGAGCAGAATTAACAGGACCGTTTATTGCTAAGAGAATGATTGATCACCATATGATGGGAATTGAAAATCCTTGGGTTGAAGTACTAGAAAAAGATGATCAAACGGTTGAATACCAGAACCAATTTTTCAAAAAGAAAAGTAATGTTACAGAAGAGGATTTGTTAGGTAATGATGAAATTCAAATTATGCAAGTCGGTGGTTCATTTTATGTAACTGAAGAGCACCTACAATTTGATGGAGAACGATCTATTGAAGGAAATACAGTAACTGTTAAAAGTGGAACAGAAGAAGCTAGCTATGAAACCATTAAATTAACGAATCAGGAGTTATTTGCGTTTTATCAGCCGGAGATCCGGCCGATTGTGATCCTTCTTAGTTTTTATGTTGGGTTACTATTTATTGCAGCTTTTTTCCAATACGGTAAATCACTATTGCTTCAAAAAGCAGCAAATCGAATCATCCAAAAAATGAGAACAGATGTCTTTGAACATATCCAGCGTGTGCCTATACAGTACTTTGACAATCGTCCAGCCGGTAAGATTGTATCACGTGTTACGAATGATACAGAAGCAATTAGAGAGTTATATGTAAAAGTCCTCGCTAGTTTTTTTACGAGTGGAATCTATATGACGGGTATCTTTGTTGCCTTGTTCTTTTTAGATGAAAAGTTAGCACTCATTACATTGCTGTTAGTGCCGGTCCTTTTCGTTTGGACTTTACTCTATCGGAAAATTGCATCAAAATATAATCATTTAATCCGGACCAGAGTTAGTGATATCAATGGAATGGTTAACGAATCGATCCAAGGGATGACGATCATCCGGGCATTTCGTCGGAAAAAGCAAACAATAAATGAGTTTGAAGTGTTAAATAAAGAGCATTTTACCTACCAAAATAAACTTCTTAGTTTAAATGCAATGACTTCTCATAACTTAGTAAATGTTCTGCGAAATGTGGCATTTGTTGTGTTGATCTGGTACTTTGGTGGGCAATCACTTACTGCGTCTGGGGTAATTTCTATTGGTGTACTTTATGCTTTTGTTGATTATTTAAACAGATTATTCCAACCAGTGACAGATATTGTGAACCAGCTTGCGCAATTAGAGCAGGCAAGAGTTGCGTCAGAACGAGTATTTGAATTGTTGGATGAAGAGGGAGAAATGGTCAGTATAGAGCAGCTTCCCCGGTTCGAAGGAAACGTAGAGTTTAAGGATGTTTCATTTTCTTATAACGGAGAGAATGATGTGCTAAAGAATATTTCGTTTAAGGCCAAGAAAGGTGAAACTGTGGCATTAGTTGGGCACACGGGCTCCGGAAAAAGCTCTATCATAAATCTACTGTTTCGCTACTATGATATTGATAGAGGGATGATTACAATTGACGGTAAGGATACAAGCCAAATGCCTCGCCAACAACTTCGGAAACATATGGGCATTGTCTTACAAGATCCGTTTCTGTTTACTGGTTCGATTGAATCGAATGTGAGCTTGGACAATTCCGATATATCGAAAGAAACAATTAGAAAAGCATTGCAAGATGTAGGGGCTGAGAGGTTTATCAAGCAGTTACCTATGCAGTATGAAGAACCTGTCCTTGAGAAAGGAAGCACTTTATCAGCGGGTGAAAGACAGCTTATTTCGTTTGCGCGTGCACTTGCCTATGATCCAGCCATTCTTATTTTAGACGAGGCAACAGCAAATATTGATACAGAAACAGAAGCACTCATTCAACAAGCATTAAATGTTGTAAAAAAAGGAAGAACAACTTTTGTCATTGCTCATCGCCTTTCCACGATTCGAAATGCAGATCAAATTTTAGTATTAGATCATGGTGAGATCGTAGAAAGAGGCAATCATGAAGAACTGCTAGAGAAAAAAGGTAAATACTATAAGATGCATCAAATGCAACTAGGTAGGCTAATAAAAAATAGGTTTCATCTTTCAGCAATGGGGAAAGGTTAGTAGTAGTAGGAGGTAATCGTTCATGAAAATGGTAAAAAAACTAATAAAGTGGGCGCCTATTATTTACCCATTCGTAAAGAAGATTCTTAACAAACGAAAGACCGGTAACATGAAATCGAGAATATAAATAAAGGCTGGCCAGATTAAATGGTCAGCCTTTATCTATTGGTTGCTAATTACCCCTTTGGTTCGGGAACTTTCATTAAAATGAAAAGTCCGATTATAAAGAGAATAACAAGGCTGAAAACCCCACTACTAGAATTACCTGTTATTTGTGCTGTCATACCGACTAGTAATGGCCCCATAATGGAAGCGAATTTGCCAAAAATATTATAGAAGCCAAAAAATTCATTTGCCTTTTCTTTGGGAATAAGCTTGGCAAAATAAGAGCGGCTAAGAGCCTGGATGCCTCCCTGAGATGTAGCCACAAGCATAGCTAATATCCAAAAATCAAGGGTTGACTCAAGGAAGTATGCATAAATACAAACAATCATATAGACGATTATCCCTACATATAACATTTTTTTACCTGTAAACGTCTCAGAAAGTTTTCCATAAAGAATGGCAAAAGGAGCTGCCACGACCTGTGTAACCAAAAGAACAATTAAAAGGTTTGTTGAACTAATACCTAAGTCTGTTCCATATGCAGTGGACATTGTAATAATTGTTCCAACCCCATCAATATAAAAGAAATAGGCTAGTAGAAACAGAAATAATGCACGATGTTTTCGAATTTCGGATAAAGTGCTTAAAAGGCGTTTGAAACTATTAAAGACAGGATTCGGCTCACGTTGGATATAGTAACGTTGATGAACGTATTTAAATAGTGGAATGGCGAAAATCCCCCACCATACAGCCGTTATAACAAAAGCAATTTTACTAGCTAGGATAGCTGAAATAGGTAAAAATTCATTTTGTGCTAGGAAAATGATGGCGATGCTTAAAATAAAAGGGATTGTACTCCCGATATAACCTAAACCAAATCCACGTGTGGACACACGGTTCATTCTGCTTTCTAACGTTACATCTACTAAAAACGCATCATAAAAAATATTTGCTCCCGAAAATCCAATGGTCGCTAAAGTATAGCAGGCTAATAAAAGAAACCAATGCTCTGCTGGAATAAAAGCAAGAATTCCGGTAAATCCAGTCCCTAATACGAAAAAGAAAGAAAAGAAACGTTTTTTGTAACCCTGATAATCAGCGATTGTACCAAGGATTGGGCCAAGCAAAGCCAAAATAAAGGTTGCAATTGCTATGGTATATCCTAAATAAGCAGTCGAGTTAGCCGAGCTAACACCCGCATTTGTTGCTGCATTTTTATAAAAAATCGGAAAAACAGCGGTTGAAATGATAATCGAATAGGCAGAACTACCCCAATCATAGAAAACCCAGCTAGTTTCTTCTTTAGAAAAACGCTTCATTAACACGCCCTCCCTAGTAGATGTACACTCATATTTTACAGGATTTTCAAGGTGGAAATAGAAATATTCTAAAATTTAATATTGAGTTAATAAAGCATTAACATTTAAATAATGTAAAGTTGACTATTTATATGGCTGAGCCCCTTACATAGTTATGTATATTCCAATATGAAGAAAATACTCCATCTCTATGAAGAGTTAGAAGAATGGTTGACTATATCAAGTTCCATAATTGAAGAGATCTCTTTGAAGCCCATTCTCCTATATAAGTGTTTAGCTGGATTCCCTGTAAATACATTAAGCTGAACTTTTTGATACCCCTCTTCCTGTAAGAGGTGGATAGCATTTGACATCAGCTGTTTTCCTAGGCCGATGCTCCTGAAGGCGGGAAAGACATAGATTGAGATAATTGATCCAGTTTTTTGAATGTTAATTGGGTTGAAATCAGGACCAATTAAAGCCCATCCAGCAATCTGATTTTGCTTGATAGCGATAAGATAATAAGCTCCACTATTTAATACTGGAACAAACATATTCATTCCGGTATAATAATCACTTTTTATAAGTCCCATTGAACTTTCAGACATAGCGGTAATTGTCATATGAAGAAGGATATTTGTTTCAGTTTGACTTGCTTTTCTAATAATCAATAAAAGCACCTCACAATTGTTTTCATTAAGCAGTATATGAATGGAGAATGGTTAAGTGTGATAGAAGATAACGAGCTTAAATGCTCTTATGAAAATTAAATAGGTTTATATTACTAACATAATTAAGGTTATCGACTATTTTATAATTTGTATTTTAGTTGTGACTTGTGTGAGGTAGATCAACTCATTATATATTATTTCTATATAATAAAATATTAGAGAAATGTTAAAATCTTCAAAAATTTTATAAAAATGTTATTGCGTTTGCTTATCGATGACTTTAAAATAAAGGAAGATAAACCAGTTAGTAAATTAAAATTTAATTGAGAATTAAAGGGGGAGGTCAAGTAATCTTAAATAGTGTATTTATGATATCGCAATTTAGCTGTTTGTTAGACGGGGTATGTTGAACAGATTTATGGAAGGTTAGGGTTATATTTGAAGGGGACAGGTTATAATTACTTTTCCAGTGTAAGGGTTACCTATTATACCTTAATAAAAACTTTAATTAATTAGTTTTTTGGAAGCGTATACATGCTAATCGATTACTTGTTGGTAACAAAATGGGAATAATGGACGCATTGGGTTCGAGAATTTTTATTTAAACTGTAGGGGGAAAATGAATGAAAAAGGGTTTGTTATCTAGTTTAGCAGTATCATTAACTTTATCATCATTATTAATGGCTTGTTCGAATGACAAGGCTAGTAAAGAAACAGAGCAAAGTGATGGTACAGGGCCTTTTGATGTTAGCTTGGCATTAATGGGTGGTCCTAAGACACCTGATGCTTGGGTTGAAACGGCGCTAGAAGAGGATTTAACTAGTCATCTTGGGAGAGATGTGAATGTCGAAAATATCTTTCTACCTGGCTGGGAAGAAGCGAAAACTAAAATAAATTTATTAATGAGTGATACAAGTCAGATGCCTGATGTTATGTGGCATTGGGATATGAATAAGGAGTTTCAGAGCTGGACAAAAGCTGGTGCAGTGCAAGACTTAACACCTCACTTACAAGAGAACGGAAAAAATATTATAAACTACTATTCAAAAGAAACGATGTTCTACCACTGGGACCCAAGTGGAAAGATTTTTAGGATTCCAGGAGATGTATCTGAGCCTGGTACAATGACAACAATTATTCGTAAAGACTGGTTAGAAAAATTAGGACTTGAAGTACCAACTACTGTAGAAGAATATATCGAGGTTTTGAAGGCATTTACACACGATGATCCAGATAGAAATGGTAAGGATGATACGTACGGTATTTCCGGGGAAAATCTTTATCGTGCATTTGCTCCATTCTTTTTAGCGTATGGTGTTGATCCTGACCAGTTCATGGTTACAGAGGATGGCACAGTAAAATATGGTTCAACACTACCTCAGGTAAGAGAAGTGTTACAGATTTTACAAGATTTATATAAAGATGGAGTTATTGACCCACGTATGCTGTCACCGATCGAGCAAGCAAAGGTAGATGAAATTATGGCTAATGGTAAAATTGGTTCGATTTATCGTTGGGTAGCGTTCTTTAATCCGGACTTCAATCACCATATGTCATTTAAAGCGATTAATCCAGATGGAGAGTATATGCCGATTGAGCCAATTAAAGGGCCGGATGGATTTGCTTCTGATCTACCGGCAGATGAAATTGGTTGGTCATACTTATCTGTTACAGCTGCGGCCAAAGAGCCTGGCGAAGTTGTAAAGGTTATTGATCGTATCGCATCACCTGAAACGTATAAGCTTGTGACCTATGGTAAAGAAGGAGAGCATTACGAAATTAAAGATGGACAATATAAAAGCTTAGTTAACCCGGATGAAATGAACAAATTAGGATTAGGAAACTATAACTGGTATGTTCAAAGAAAAGATGAAGCAAATATCCAGAATACACCGGGAGTTATTGAGCTATTTAATAAACGAGCAGAAACGTCTATGCCTATTAGAGAGAAAACTGTTTTCTTTAAAGCGATCTCTCGCCCTGCTTGGACTGAGTATGGAACAGATATTAATACATTAAGAGATGAAACATTCTGGGGTATTATTTCTGGAAACTTAGATATTAGTGCATTTGATGAGTTTGTAGCAAAGTATCCTGAGCTTGGTGGAAATGAAGTGGATGAGGAAGCAAATAAACTTTATGTAGATCAAGAAAAGGAATTCGAAGAGTTTAGCAAGTGGTATGACGAAAATATTGAGCCTTATAAATAAGGGGTTGGCTTAAATAGATTCCGAACTTTAGGGGATAGTAGTGAGAATTATTATACAAATAAGGTTCTGTGGCGGCTGACTTGTGATGAGGTTTGAGTCAGCCGTTATAAGTCTACCAATCATCTTAATGATGGCCAGGATTGGAGTGAATAGAGTGGAACTTCAAAAAGAGCAAGCGGTTAGTACCAGTGCTGTATTGGAAACGAAAAGGAGTATTTGGAAAGATTTTAGCCGAGATAAGTATTTATATCTTTTGCTTCTTCCGGGTCTTATTTATTTAATTGTATTTAAATATTTACCGATGTACGGAATTGTCATTG
Source organism: Bacillus sp. (in: firmicutes) (assembly GCA_031180405.1). GTDB lineage: Bacteria > Bacillota > Bacilli > Bacillales > Bacillaceae > Metabacillus. The sequence goes on from JAPSLU010000053.1 coordinate 9,842, forward strand.
CCTTTAAGGATTACAACATTATTACAGGTATTATAAATAGTCCGTGGGTGGGACTGGAACAATTCGAAAGGTTATTTCGAACACCAGATTTTTCTCAAATCTTTTTTAATACATTGATCATTAGTGGGCTAAAGCTTTTGGTAGGGTTTCCAGCACCGATCATTTTGGCGCTATTACTAAATGAATTGCGACATATGGCATTTAAACGTTTTACCCAATCGATCATCTACTTACCTCATTTTGTTTCATGGGTTATTTTTGCTGGGATTATTATGACCTTCTTAAATCCAGTTGATGGATTTGTTAATCATATCATCAAAGCATTTGGTGGAGAACCAATTAGCTTTCTAACTAGTAAGGAGCACTTCCGCTCGATCCTAGTTATTTCCGATGTGTATAAGGAAATGGGATGGGGAACCATTATTTATTTAGCGGCAATGACAGGTGTAAACCCTGACCTATATGAAGCTTCACGTATGGATGGTGCAAATAAATTTAAGCAAATGTGGCATGTTACCCTTCCGTCAATTCGTCCTGTTATTCTTATCATGCTTATTTTGAGCCTTGGTAATATCCTTGAAGCAGGATTCCTGCAAATCTACCTTCTTTATAGTCCTCTTGTTTATGATGTGGCTGATGTTATTGATACGTATGTTTACAGAAGAGGTATTCAAGAGGCGAATTACAGTTTAGCTACTGCTGCTGGATTATTTAAATCACTTATTGCATTAGTTCTTATTGTAACAGCGAATAAAATTGTGAAAAAGTCCGGTCAAGAAGGACTCTGGTAGGAGGGACGGTCGTGGTAGGAATTTCAAAGGGAGAAAGAGTGTTTTTAATATGTAACTATATTTTTATGTCATTGCTTGTCGTTATCATGATCTTTCCGTTTTGGTATTTAATAATGGGGTCATTGAGTGACGCAAAACTAGCAGCTGGAGGAGGATTATTTTTGCTTCCAGAGGGGTTTTCGATTGACTCTTATACAGCTATCTTACAGAATAGCTCGTTTTTGAGTGGGTTTAAAACAACAGTTATAACAACGGTAGCTGGAACGTTTATCGGAACGTTTTTTACTGCGACAACAGCCTATGCAATTTCTAAAAAGCGTTTACGAGGAGCGAGGTTGTTTTCGTTTCTTATTCTTTTCACCATGTTGTTTAACGGTGGGTTAATTCCTAACTACTTATTAATTAAGGAGCTAGGGATGATGAATACTTTATGGGCATTAATTCTGCCGAATGCGATCAGTGCTTTTAATATTTTCGTTATGACTAGTTTTTTTAGAGGCATACCAGATACGCTTGAAGAAGCAGCGAAAATTGATGGTGCAAATGATTTAACAATTTTTTTCAAAATTGTATTACCGTTATCAAAACCTGTTCTAGCAACAATCGGCTTGTTTATTGCCGTTTTTTACTGGAATGACTTTTTCTCGACAGTTCTTTATATAACGGACAAGGAAAGTTGGCAACTACAGGCAGTCCTTAGGGATTTAATTAGTAATACATCACAGGTTCTCCAAAGCTCAGGAACCACAATTGGGTTTCAGAAGAATATCTCGGAATCGACAGTTCGTATGGCTGCGATTATTGTTTCGACAATACCGATTCTTATCGTATATCCTTTCCTTCAAAAGCACTTTGCTAAGGGAGCTATGATTGGTTCGATAAAGGGTTAAACAAAAATGGGCTATCCAATTATATGTGGATGCCCTTTTTTCTTATTCAAAAGTTCCTTTTACGATGGCTATACCATCCTTCACCATATGTTGGCCCTTTGCCCAGACTGATCGGATCGTGAGTTTAGAATCTAGTATGACAATATCGGCGTCTTTACCCTGTTTTAATTCTCCCTTTTGTTGGAGCTTTAAAATTTTCGCTGGATTGCTCGTTATGACCTTTAGAGCAATTTCTAATGGGATATTTTCCGCTTGAATCGCTTCCCTAACGGCTTTAAAGAGAGTGTCTACCTTTCCTAGTTTTAAGCCGATCATTTCTCCTTCATCATTAAAATCAGGAAGGCTAGCTTGTCCATCTGATGTAAAGGTAATTTGGTTAATTGGTACCCCTGCCTCTAACATTCTTTTTAACCCACTACTGCAGGCAACTTCCCCTTCAGCTAAAAACTTTGGGATTGTACTAGTCGTAAAATCAACCCATCCGCCTTTTTTGGCATATTCAATGCCTGCTTCAAAAAGATGTGGATTACGGTTGATATGAGTTGGATAGAATTGCTTAATTGGTAGATCTGTAGAAGAAATGGTGTTTAATATGAGATCTAGATGTTGGGGGCTATCCCCAACATGAATATTGACAATGCCGGCTTTGCCGGACAGCATGCCTCCGATTCTAGCTGCTGATGCAAGCTTAGCCATTTCCTCAACAGTCGGTTGTGATGAGCGGTGATCACTGATGGCAATTTCTCCAACACCAATGACTCTATCAATAAAGATAAGATCATCTTCAATCTTACCTGTTAGGGTTTTTACAGGCACCTGATATGAGCCTGTATGGACATAACAAGTGATGCCCTCTTCTTCAAGTGCACGTGACTTTGCGATTAAATTCGCCATGGTTCGTGTTGTGCCATCTGTCCCAATAACCCCTACAAGTGTTGTTATGCCTGACAATGTGGCATCAGTTAATTGAAGTTCGGGTGTTCGGGTTTTGTAGCTTCCTTCCCCGCCACCACCGGTAATATGAACATGAGAATCAATAAATCCTGGAACAACCTTCATTCCTGTTGCATCAAATACAGTGATATCAACGAAATCATTAGGAATATTAATTTTATCCTTAATAAAACCAATTTTATCATGAACAAGAAGAAGATCTTTTTTTCCTAGATAATCAGGAGCATATACCTCTCCGTTTTGTATAAGTGTTAACATATGGCATGCTCCTTTTGCCCTTAAGATTTCTTTTCTAGTAGCTTGCAAATCTCAATAATTGTGTTTGTTGCCAAGACCATATTATCAACTGAAATAAATTCAAATTTTCCATGGAAGTTTTCGCCGCCTGTGAATACATTTGGAGTGGGTAATCCCATGTAGGATAATTGCGATCCATCTGTCCCTCCGCGAATCGGTTCTACGATAGGAGTAATACCTAAGTTCTCCATAGCTTCGTAGGCAATGTCCACAATATATTTAACAGGTTCTATTTTATCTTTCATGTTGTAGTATTGGTCGTTCAATTCAAGTTTTATAGCATCTTCACCATAAACATGTTTAAATTCATTAACAAGGTCAATAATTGTTTGTTTTCTGGATTCGAATTTCTGCTTATCATGGTCAAGGATGATGTAGTGGGCATTTGTTTGCTCAACATCTCCAGCTAGTGAAATGAGATGGTAAAAACCTTCATATCCCTCTGTAAACTCAGGTGCTTCCATTGCGGGTAGCTTTGTTTGAAAAGCCATTGCCATTTTAGTTGAATTCACCATTTTTGCTTTTGCTGTACCAGGGTGGACGTTATTTCCTTTGAATGTGATCTTTGCAGCAGCGGCATTAAAGCTTTCAAACTGAAGCTCTCCTAGTGGACCTCCATCAATTGTGTAAGCGAAGTCTGCTCCAAATGCTTTAACATCAAATTTATGGGGACCTCTCCCAATTTCTTCATCTGGTGTAAAGGCAACTCTGATTTTCCCGTGTATGATTTCGGGATTATGAATAAGATAATTCATTGCGGTCATAATTTCTGCAATTCCTGCCTTGTTGTCTGCTCCTAAAAGTGTTTTTCCATCTGTTGTGATGAGAGTATGACCATAGTAGTTCTCGAGATTTGGGAACTGGTTTGGTGAAAGAGTAACCCCTAAATCTTTACTAAGAGTGATGTCACCGCCATTATAGGTCTCTACAATTTGAGGGTTTACATTTTTACCGGTAAAATCTGTTGCTGTATCGAGATGAGCTAAAAATCCGACAGTAGGGATGCTTTTATCTGTATTAGCGGGAAGAGTAGCCATGACATATCCATTCTCGTCAATTGTGACATCTTCCATTCCAATGTTCTTAAGCTCGTTGACTAAAAGCTTACCTAGAGTGAGCTGACCGGGTGTTGACGGACAGGTGTCGTTGTTTTCGTTAGATTGGGTATCGATGACAGCATAGCTTGTAAAGCGGTCAATGATTTCTTTTTTCATATATAATTCCTTCCTTATCTTAGAATTAAATTAATCTTATCATGCTTAAAAGATTTCTTGCTAATTTTGGATAGAAATGAAACAAGCATTGAGCTTTTGCTCAATGCTTGTCTACACGCCTCTTCGGGCAAAATCAGTAAATCGAAACTTATCAAGGCGATGTCGCGATTCTGTATATTGAAACAAACTTGTATTTTCAAGATACACATAGTTTTTCACAACAACAATATGGGAAAACCCTTCTAAATCAAGAAGCTTTCTGTCTTCATCTGTACAATCCTCTACAACGATTTCCTTTTTAGCAAAACTTATATTCAAGCCTAGTTGCTTCTCAAGGTATTCATAAATAGAGTCCTCACAGATCTGCTTTGTAAGAGTAGGGACATGCTTTTTTAAAAAGTAGTCCTTGTCCAGTATAATTTTTTCTCCATTAATCGCTCGAGAACGAGTCACCTTCCATATTTCGTCTTTATTTGATGCATCTAGTTGCTGCTTAAGAAATTCATCAGGCTTAATAAGACCAAAATCGTGAACCGTTGTGATAACTGACTCCATTTGGAGATTCTTTGATACTTCCTTAAAGCTAACAAGCCCTGAGATGGGAAAGTTCAACTTTTGAACATCAATGACGACTGAACCTTTGCCCTTAATCTTTTGAATAAACCCGTTTTGTGATAATAAATTAAGAGCCTTACGGATGGTTTCCCTACTGGTATCATATTGAATCGCTAAGTCGTTTTCAGATGGTAAAACATCACCAGCTTTTACTTTTCTTGATTTTATTTGATTTGTTAATTCTTTATATATTGTAAGGTATTTATTTTGCCTCATTTTAATCACCATCCTTTATCTTACCATGAACTGGTTAAGGATGCAGTCTATCTATCTTTATGTTGTTTTCACATGCAGATATCTGTCTTTGTTAATTATTTTGAGGCGCGTGCGAACATTGTCGAAATTTGTCTAATAGAAAATAAAAGATCAAAATCGAAAATAAATTGCTCGAATCCAAAATATGATCTGATAATCGAAAATATCGTCCAAAGAATCGAAAATAAAGCAATGGATCTTCCTCTATTTAGTCAAGTGGTAAACAACAGACTCATAAGGGCGAAGTGTCATGCTCTCAAATGACAACTCAGTATCGTTATAATTCGATAACAGCATGTTCCTTGAATACCCTCTTACATCTACATGCTCAGGTAATACAAAGGGTATTGGATTGCCATAGAAGTTATTAATAACTAAGAGCTTTTCAGTTGGTGTATTACGCAAATAAGCAAAAATCGATGGGTCGTTTTCTAATAGTAGCTCGTAATCACCAGTTGTAATTATGTCATATTTTTTTCGTAAGGAAATGAGCTTTTGATAATGATAAAAAATCGAGTTTTCATTATTAATTGCTTGTTCAGCATTGATTTTAGAATAATTTTTAGCCACATCAATCCAAGGAGTACCTGTCGTGAAACCTGCGTGTTTTGAATCATTCCATTGAACAGGTGTTCTAGAGTTATCACGGGATTTTCGTTTTAAAATTTCAATGATTTCTTGTTCAGATACCCCTTTTTCTCTTAAAATGTTGTACATGTTTAATGATTCAACATCGCGATATTCATCAATAGAGGTAAACTTAGGATCTGTCATCCCGAATTCTTCACCCTGATAAATATAGGGTGTTCCCTGCATCATATGAATAGTTGTAGCTAACATTTTTGCTGATTCATTATGAAATTCTTCATCATTTCCATAGCGAGACACTACTCTTGGTTGATCGTGGTTGCACCAGAATAACGCGTTCCAACCTCCGCCAGTATGCATACCTTTTTGCCAAGTTGAGAGAATTCTCTTCAGTGCAAGGAAATCCATATCACCGATAGCCCATTTTTCACCATTAGGATAATCAACCTTTAAGTGATGAAAGTTAAAGGTCATGCTTAATTCTTTGCGTTCAGGGTTCGAGTATTGAATACAGTGCTCAATCGTTGTTGATGACATTTCACCAACCGTCATGCTTTCGTGGTGTGAAAAAACTTCCTTGTTCATTTCGTGAATGAATTCATGAACACGTGGCCCATCTGTGTAAAATCTTCTTCCGTCACCAGGAGAGATTGATCCATCATCATCTGGGAAGCTTTGATCCTTTGATATTAGGTTAATCACATCAAGACGGAAGCCGTCGACCCCTTTTTTAAACCAGAAATTCATCATATTGTAAACTTCTTTACGTAGCTTTTCATTTTCCCAATTTAGATCAGCTTGTGTTACATCAAAAAGATGGAGGTAATACTGCTCTGTTTCTTGATCATATTCCCATGCAGGCCCACCAAATTTGGATATCCAGTTTGTTGGTTCAGATCCATCTTCCTTAGGATCTTTCCAAATATAATAATCACGATATGGACTTGTTTTTGATTTTTTTGCTTCTTTAAACCATGCATGTTCAGTTGAAGTGTGGTTAACGACGATATCCATAATTACTTTGATCCCAAGACTGTGGGCTTTTTCAAGCAATTCATCAAAATCACTCATTGATCCGTATTCTTCATGGATTGAATAATAATCACTAATATCATAACCGTTATCTATTTGAGGAGATGCATAAATTGGTGTTAGCCAAATGACATCAACCCCTAGTTTTTTTAGGTAGGTTAACTTGCTAATGATACCTTGAAGATCACCTACACCGTTTCCGGTTGTATCTGAAAAGCTTTTTGGGTAAATTTGGTAAACAACTGATTTTTTCCACCAAGGATTGTTCAATATAAACACCACCGTATTTTAAAGTATTTTTCTTATGATAAAAAATGCAAGAAAAGGGACAAGATCTCGTCCCTTTTTCCTTATTTTTCTCTTTTCGCCTTTGCTAACATGTATGTCAAAATAAAAGGAACAACAATTACAATCGCCATTCCGATAAAGAATGAACCCCAGAATTGTGAATCGATGGATAGGAATCCCGGAACCCCGCCAACACCAATTGAGAATGCCTTTACTCCGTTAATAGAGATAAATAATCCTGCGATAGCAGAGCTGATAAGTGCTGCGATGAATGGGTAACGGTAGCGCAAGTTTACACCAAACATGGCAGGTTCTGTAATACCGAGCCAAGCTGAAATACCAGATGTTAACGCTAAGCCCTTTTGTTTTTCATCTTTTAGGACAAGCATCATCGCGAAAGCAGCTGATCCCTGTGCGATATTTGAAAGAGCAAGCATTGGCCAGAGGAATGTACCTCCTGCGTTTGCTAATTGGATATCAACAGCTAAGAATGTATGATGCATACCTGTGACAACTAATAATGCATATAATCCGCCATATAAAAGACCGCCAAGTGCAGCAAAATTATCAAAAATAGCAATAACACCATCAGTTAACACATTCCCAACTGCAAATGTCACAGGTCCAATCACGATAAATGATGCAAAACCAGTAATTAAAAGTGTTAGTGGAGGAACGATTAATAATTGTAGTCCATCTGGAACACGTTTGCGTAAGAATATTTCCACCTTAGCTAGTAAGAATGATGCAACTAAGATTGGTAAAACTTGTCCTTGGTAACCGATTTTTTCCACTTCTAATCCGAACAGGTTCCATGTTGGGATTTCTTCAGCCGAACCATATCCCCAAGCGTTTAATAAGTCAGGGTGTACTAACATTAACCCAAGAACAATCCCCAGTAATGGACTTCCGCCAAAGCGATTAACCGCTGACCATCCGATGAGACCTGGCAAGAAGACAAAGGCTGTATTGGCAATTAAATTTATAATACTAGCTAAATCAGCCCATTGTGGATGAACATCAATTAAAGATTGTTCATCATAGAAGATGCCGGGTCCTGTTAGGATGTTGTTGATCCCCATAAGTAATCCAGCTGTTACAATGGCTGGTAGAATAGGAATAAAAATATCTGCTAATGTTTTTATTGCACGTTGAAGCGGATTTAAATGCTTTTCTGAAGCTTTTTTAACATCCTCCTTTGATGCTTCACCTACTCCAGTTTGTTGCACAAGCTCTTTATAAACTTTATCAACAGTTCCTTGACCGATAACGACTTGAAATTGGCCATTAGTTGAAAAAGATCCTTTTACTAATGGAATTTCTTCAAGTGCATCTTTATTTACTTTACTCTCATCTGCTAAAGCAAAACGTAAACGAGTTACACAGTGTGTAGCAGCGGCTATATTATCTTTCCCACCTATAGCATCTATAATTTGAGTTACTTGTTTTTGATCAACACTCATGGTTTTCCCTCCTATATTATCTTTTCAACTCTAGTGATATAGCGTTTTCATTTCAGATCGACTTCAATAATGTGTATATACAACTATGTTGATATATTAAACCTGTATATACATGTTGTCAACAAAAATAAATCGGTTTCAAAAAAACGACATAACTTATTAAACCCTTACATTGAATTTCACCAGCATTACATGGTAAAACTGAGAGAGTCCTTTTGTAATAGAATTAACTAAAGGTAAGAAAGGAACAACGAAAAGCCTATGAATTATGAAAAAACAATTGAACCTTTTGTGGTGACAAATGATCTGTTTCTTCTGGAATTTGTTGCTCAAACTTTGCATGATTACCCAAGTAAAAAGCGTGAATGGACGAAGATGCTCCTTAAAGAATCGATGCAGAATCTTGATAAAGCAAAGTTTATCCTTTTATATATAAAAGTTGATCCTGAAGATGAAAGCCTAACAAACATGATTATAAATGGATTGAATAAGGTTCACGATAGTATTCGCCATTTTTACGTGCAAATATTACTTGACTTTACTCCTGAAATTATCTTGAAAAATCGGTATTTATTATCAGAGCTTATACCTGAAAAAGATTGGACCATATATAAGGTACTTGTTCAGGGATCTAAGGAAGAAATATGGAAAGAGTACATGACCATTTTAAACAGACTCGAAAATGAGGCATCCTTTGATCTGTATGTCTATCAATTGGCAAAAAAAATAGCCTATACACTGGTGCGAAATAATTACATAACCAAGGATCAATTAATGATGATGTTTGAATCCAATATTAAAGAAGACATGTTCCATTATGATGGATATTTAGCGGTCTATATGTTGGGGCTTGTGAAGGTTAAGGAGGCTGTCGGTCAGCTTGCAACCCTTTTAACAAGAGAGGATGATATGTTGTTAGAGGAAGTAGCAGAAACACTCATTTCTTTACAATCTAATGATGTCGTTGATGCAGTTGCCCCTTATTTGATGGATGAAGAAGCGAATATCTTCGCCACCTCTATCATTGAGAATATAAAAACTGAACATGCAGTAAATGTATTAATTCATGCCTATAGTCAAGTAGATGAAGACATGCAAGGGACGATTTTTGAAGCATTGGTTCACCAGTTATCTATAAAAGCTGAGCCAGAGATTCGCGATTATCTTTCTAAAGATGAACAATCATTTATGATTGATATTGACCTGCTATCATATAGTTACTTCAATATTCTTGGAATCGCTCATCCTGAAATGGAAATATGGAAAGAAACCTTAAATAATAGATAGTATTGGGGGACAGCGTAATGAGCTGTCCCCTTCTTGATGCTTATAGGATAACATCAATATGTTTAAAGTCCTTGACTTGAAAAAGTCCAAGGTCTGTTAGTTTTAATTCAGGTATGACAGGTAGGGCTAGAAATGACATTGTTAAAAAAGGATTAAATTCTTTTGAAAACCCAATCTCAAATAATGCTTTGTCGATCTCTTTTAATCTTTCATTAATGACTGAAAAGGGTGTCGTTGTCATCAAGCCTGAAATTTCTAATGGTAAGGCAGCGAGAATCTCATTGTTTTTTATGACAACTAACCCTCCTCCCATAGATTTTAATGCTTCAATTGCCTTGAGAAGATCCTGATCGTTTGTGGCAAGGGCAATTATGTTATGGGAATCATGGGCAACAGTTGAAGCGATTGCCCCGGATGTTAGGCCAAATCCCTTCACAATACCTAATCCAATGTTTCCTGTGGAGGAATGCCGTTCAATAACGGCCATCTTTAGCTGATCCTTTATAATCGAAGCTTTAAAATAACCATTTGTGGATTCAATTTTTTCAATTGTATGCTTTGTAATAATTTTATTTGGGATAATTTCAATTATATTCGCTGTCGCTTCTGATGGACATTTGATTTGAATATCCTCGAGTCCTATTTTGTTAATATGGATGGTGTTCATTAACGAAGTAGGAATAACTTCCTCTTTATAAGCTGAATGAACACATTGTCCATTTTCTGCAATTAGTTCTCCTTTAATAAAAACTTCGTTGACCTTAACTGAATGCAGATCATCCAAGAATACTAGGTCTGCATCATATCCAGGTGCGATCGCTCCCTTTGTTTTTAAGCCGACACATTCAGCTGCATTGAGAGTGGCCATTTGATAAGCTGTAATGGGATCGAGTCCATTCTTTATTGAAAGATGAATATTATAGTCAATACTTCCTTCTGCTATTAAATCATCCAAATGCTTATCGTCAGTGACAAATAGGCATCGCCGAGCATTTCTGTCTGTAATAACAGGCAAAAGTGCTTTTACATCTCTTGCGGCAGAGCCTTCCCGTAGCATGACATACATGCCTCTTTTAAGTCTGTCATGAGCTTCTTCAGGTGTGACACACTCATGATCTGTTTTAATGCCTGCTGTTGGATACACATTTAAAAGATCACCAGAAATTCCTGCAGCGTGACCATCAATCTTTCTCTCAAATTGATGAGCATCTGAAAGTTTATTCATCATTGATTCCTCTTGATTAAATACGGATGGGAAATCCATGACTTCTGCTAACCCTAGCACACTTTTGTCTTCATAAAAATGCTTTAAATCACCAGCTGACAAAGTGGCACCTGCATTTTCAAAAGGTGTAGCTGGTACACAGGATGGAAGCATAAAGAATATATTTAATGGAAGATTCTTCGCAGAGTCAATCATGAATTGAATGCCTGTTGAACCACTTACATTGGCAATTTCGTGAGGGTCAGCAAGTATCGTTGTGACACCGTGTGGGACAACAACCTGAGAAAACTGTTGAGGAGTAACCATGGCGGATTCAATGTGGACATGTCCATCGATAAAACCTGGAGAAATGTATTTCCCCTTCGCGTCAATTGTTTCCTCCCCTTCATAATGTCCAATCCCAATGATGACACCGTCTTTAATCGCAATGTCTTCTTCAAGTATTTCACCATTAAAAACATCAATGATTTTTCCATTTTTCACAACAACATCAGCTTTTATTTTTTTAGCTGAAGCTTCTAACCTTCTAGTAAAAGAATTCATTATGACAAAACCCCTTTCAGTGTTTACGTTAAGATTTTTAAAAGGTAAATGGTATTGAGATATTTGTACGAGAGTAATAAAAAACCGCAAGAGAAAAAATGTTCAACTTTCTCTTTGCGGAGTTATTTAGTCAAGATTTTAATAGGATT
>JAPSLU010000409.1 GCA_031180405.1 Bacillus sp. (in: firmicutes)
CATTTTTCACAACAACATCAGCTTTTATTTTTTTAGCTGAAGCTTCTAACCTTCTAGTAAAAGAATTCATTATGACAAAACCCCTTTCAGTGTTTACGTTAAGATTTTTAAAAGGTAAATGGTATTTGAGCTATTTGTACGAGAGTAATAAAAAACCGCAAGAGAAAAAATGTTCAACTTTCTCTTTGCGGAGTTATTTAGTCAAGATTTTAATAGGATTGATGTTTTTAGTTAGAATACATAATAAAACAACTAACATATCATGTCAATAAAATGAACATGACAATTTTTTTGGTCATCTATACTGTGAAATCCTGCTCTTTTTTTCCTTGTCTGATGAAAGCGTCAAGACCCCCTGCTCCAAGGATTACACCGAATATAATTAAAATAAACCCAATGATTTGAGGTAAAGTAATGACTTCCCCTAAAAATAAGGCAGCACCCACTAATGCAAAAAACGGATTAAGGTTAATGAATACAGCAGATTCTGCAGGCCCCACCTTGCCTATCGCATAATTGTAAGTCATATGACCAACAGATGTAGCTAAAATGGCTGATACAAAGAAAATAAGCCATAGATGGATGGTGCTGTTCGCCATACTCTGAATGCCTGTAGGCTCAACAATCAAGCTGATGAAAAATAAGATAACAGAACCAATTAACAGCATGTATCCAGTCATGAGACGCGGATCTAAAGATGACGATATCTTTTTAATCATAATAAAACTAATGGCTTGTAGAAAAATAGATAAAAACACATGAACATCACCTAAAGACATCATCTGCAGGCCGTCTTCATTTTGAAAAACAATAAATGAAATTCCAATAAATCCAAGGAAGATCCCAATAAACCGAGTAAAAGTGACCTTATTGCCAAGAAATAATATAGCCATAATGGTCGTTAAAATTGGTCCCATTCCTAATATGATTCCACCGTTAGAAGCAGACGTTTCCTTTAATCCCAATGATAAAAAATAATGATGTCCAACAACATTAAAAAACGAACAGATGATGATATACATCCATTCCTTTTTAGAAGGTTTTCTCATGAGTTTTAAAATAAATAAAATAATAAACACACCGATAGCGGCAGTGAAAATACGAAATGCTGTCATGGTGACAGGTGCAAAACTTGTAACAAGAAGTTTTGTGGCAATAACATTGAAGCCCCAAATGACCATGACGAAAAATAGGTATATATAAATTTGGTATTTCGTTAACTTAATCAAAAAGTACCCTTCTTTCTAGATGTGTAGATATACTATTATATTTCATAAGTGGGCTCAGAAAACATGGAATATGTTTCGCAACCTAGAAAAATAATCTAGAGATTGCTTAAAATCGGATTGTTCATTAAACTAAAGAACTAGATATCTTACAATCGGGTGGTGGACAAAGGTGGATAATGATCAAAACCGAACCTTTGATGTGATCGAAGTGTGTTTGTTAGCAGGAAAGATCATGCTGAGAAGTGGAGCAGAAACATACCGTGTAGAAGATACGATGATGAGAATAGCGGCCGCCCTTGGTATTAAAGATTCTCACAGTTATGTTACACCAACGGGTATTATATTTTCTGCGAGTAGTAAAACACCTACGCAACTAGTTAGAATTGTTGATCGATCTACAGATTTACAAAAGGTTGCAAAGGTTAATGCAGTTTCAAGGCAAATTAGCAACGGGGAGCTTTCAGTAAAAGAAGCATATGATTATCTGAAAGAGATTGAGCTTGACGCACATGCTTATCCTATTTGGGTACAGATAGGAGCTGCATCAATCGCGAGCGGATGTTTTCTCATTATGTTTCAAGGTACATGGTCGGATTTTCTACCAGCTGTTATTGCAGGAGGTATCGGATTTTCAAGCTTAATCTACATACATCAGCTAGTTGAGATAAAATTTTTTGCCGAGTTTCTTGCCTCTTTACTAATTGGACTATTATCAGTATTGTTTGTAGTCTTAAACATTGGGGCTGAACTTGATAAGATAATTATTGGGTCTGTTATGCCGTTAGTTCCCGGTTTGTTAATTACAAATGCAGTGAGGGATTTAATGGCAGGTCACTTGGTGTCAGGTATTTCTAAAGGTGCTGAGGCCTTTTTAACTGCTTTTGCCATAGGTGCCGGTGTTGCAGTTGTTTTTTCGTTTTATTAAGAGTGGGCTTTTGTTGTTGGGAGGGATATCCTTGATTGAGCAACTAATCACAAGTTTTGTGGCTTCGGCTGCATTTGGTATTATATTTAATGCTCCAGTAAAAGCGTTGATACAGGCTGGGCTGGTTGGGATGATTGGGTGGATGATCTACACTGGCCTATATGAATATACGAATGATAGTGTGTTTTCTTCTTTGATCGCCTCGTTTTTTATCGCCATTATTAGTCAATTTTATGCAAAGAGACATAAAACACCTGTTATCATCTTTAATGTTTCAGGAATCATACCACTAGTGCCAGGCGGATTAGCTTATGATGCTATGCGACAGGTTGTAGAAAATAATTATAATGAGGCAATGGCTCTGGCTGCTAAGGCATTCATGATATCTGGCTCGATCGCGATTGGATTAGTTTTATCAGAAGTAATGAATCAGATAATCCGTAAGGTGAAAAATAAGGGAAATAAACAATATAGCGGGTCATGAGGGATAAATTAGATCTTAATTATTTGGAGAGTCTAATGTATAATGTTTTAATTACGAATAGTGAGGTTTTTTAAGATGAATGCATTTATTAAGAATCAAATTCAACAATTCCAGGAGAAAAATCAAAATCGTGGTCGTTTATTAGTTAGTTGTCCAGACCAACCTGGAATTGTTTCAACGATTTCTAAGTTTTTATTTTCGCACAATGCGAATATTATTGAATCAAGTCAATACTCAACAAATCCAGAAGGTGGAACATTCTTTATCCGTATTGAGTTCGAATGCCCTAATCTGAAGGAAAAGGCTTCTGAAATGGAGCAACAGTTCAGTGAAATTGCAAAAGAGTTTTCAATGGAGTGGAAGTTCGCACATGTATACAATTTAAA
>JAPSLU010000410.1 GCA_031180405.1 Bacillus sp. (in: firmicutes)
GAAAAATTGGAAAACCGTACTCAGGTTATGGGGCGATAACTGGCCAAGGAAATGGACAAGGGGCGAGGGAGCATGGACAAAAGGCAGATCAGTTGCCTGGATACAGACTGATTGAAAATGAAGAACATCGTGCACATGTAGCAAAGGTATGGGGAATCGACAAAGATGAGCTACCTAGAAAAGGTGTTTCTGCCTACGAGATGTTTCAAAAAATCGATGATGGTGATATTACAGGGATGCTCCTAGTATGTTCAAACCCTGTTGTTTCCAATCCAAATGCAACCTTTGTAAAAAATGCTCTAAAAAAATTAAAGTTTTTAGTTGCGATTGATCTATTTGTGTCTGAAACAGCAAAGCTCGCAGATTTAATCTTACCGGCATCTTCTTATTTAGAAGATGAAGGAACAATGACGAATGTTGAAGGTAGAGTCACATTAAGAGAAGCGAGTCGTCCTTGCCCAGGTGAAGCAAAGAATGATTGGCAAATCATCTGTGAGATTGCGCGAGTTTTAGGAAAAGAAAAGTATTTTCCTTATCAAAAAGCGGAAGATATTTTTAATGAACTGAGAGAAGCGAGTAGAGGTGGTATAGCCGATTACTATGGCATCACTTATGAGCGGATTCGGAAAGAGCAGGGTATTCTTTGGCCTTGTCCTGAACTCGATCACAAAGGGACAGATCGGCTTTTTGAAACAGCTTTTGCCACACCGAATGGGAAGGCGAACCTGGTTCCGGTATCTAACACATCTGAAATACCTAAGGAAAAGCCGTGTGAGGAATATCCTTTATATTTAACAACTGGAAGAATCATGTCACATTACTTAACGGGAGTGCAAACGCGAAAAAGTGCTGCCCTTGCTGCCCGAAATTTTGAGTCGTATCTTGAAATTCATCCTGAAACGGCCAAAAAGTACAAAATTGAACCAAATAGCCTTGTAGATGTTTCTTCAAAACGTGGGAAAATTACGGTTAGAAGTAAAATATCTGAAAAAATTAGACAAGACACTGTGTTCGTTCCGTTTCATTGGGCAGAAGATCAAAATGTAAACATGTTAGTTGGGGAGGACCTTGACCCAATGTGTAAAATGCCTGGATTTAAGGTAAGTGCTGTAAATATTAAGCAAGTATAAGAACAATGTGAGGGGATTCAGTAACAGCAGAGTCTCCTCTTTTCTTTGGTCTTTTTCTTAATGGGTGCTTTGATCAAAAACTGTTTAGGTAGAATGGAGCAAGCATCTTAAAGGGGGAATCAACCAACCAAATATTTGCTTCATAGCAACAAAGTTTGCAAACGCATCTTTCATTCAATTATGTTAGCACTTTTATCAAAACTATGTCAGAAAAACTAACATGTATATAAAATAATTCATTTAGCCGTGATATAGTGGAAGAAACTTTCCAAGGGGAGGCAATTTAGGTGAATAAAAAAAAGCTTGTGTTAATAGGAAACGGAATGGCCGGAGTAAGAGCAATTGAAGAGATACTAAAGATCTCTAAAGATTCATTTGAGATTACGATATTTGGAAGTGAACCACACCCAAATTACAATAGAATTCTATTATCAAAGGTTTTACAAGGTGATACGGAAGTTAAAGATATTACGCTAAATGATTGGGATTGGTATGAAGAAAATAACATTACGCTTTTTACAGGTGAAACAGTATCGAAAATTGATCCTGATATGAAAGTCGTACGTTCTGATAAAGGAAGAATTATACCTTATGATGAAGTCATTATTGCGACTGGTTCTGTTCCATTTATCCTTCCTCTACCTGGTGCGGATAAGGAAGGTGTAACAGCATTCCGTGATATTAAGGATACAGATATTATGCTTGAAGCGTCAAAAAAGTATAAAAAGGCAGCGGTTATTGGTGGAGGATTACTGGGATTAGAAGCAGCACGCGGACTTCTGAACTTAGGAATGGATGTTTCTGTTATCCATATTGCCCCAACCCTAATGGAGCGTCAGTTAGATGAAACAGCAGGTAAGCTTCTTCAAAATGAGTTAGAAAAACAAGGTATGAAATTTTTGCTAGAAGCGAGTACCGCTGAAATCTACGGAGAAGATCGTGTAGAAGGATTGAAATTCAAAGATGGAAGTCAGCTTGAAGCGGATTTAGTTGTTATGGCAGTTGGGATTAAGCCAAATATCTCACTAGCTGTGGAAAGTGGTCTTGATGTAAATAGAGGGATTGTTGTAAATGACTTTTTACAAACAAATATTCCTAACGTATACGCTGTTGGTGAGTGTGCAGAACATAATGGAATTCCATACGGTCTCGTAGCACCACTATATGAACAAGGAAAGGTTTTAGCTAAGCATATATGTGGGGAAGAAACTGAAGGGTATAAAGGCTCTGTCTTATCAACTCAATTAAAGGTATCCGGTGTAGAGGTGTTTTCAGCTGGTGACTTTATGGAGGGTGATGACAAGAAGTCACTGAAAATATTTGATGAACAAGACGGCATCTACAAAAAGATTGTGTTAAGAGGAAATAAAATTGTTGGGGCTGTTTTATTTGGTGATAGCAGAGAAGGTAGCCGCCTATTCTCGATGATTAAGAAGGAAGCAGATATTTCTGATACAGAAAAAATCACTATTTTGCAACCAATTGGAGAAGATGCTGGTGAAAGCCTAGTCGCATCGATGCCAGATGATGAGATTATTTGTGGGTGTAACGGTGTTTCTAAAGGAGCGATTGTTCAAGCCATTCAAGAAAAAGGCTGTACAACAGTTGATGCGATAAAGGGCTGTACAAGTGCTTCTCGTTCATGTGGAGGTTGTAAGCCACTTGTTGCTGATGTTCTACAATATACGCTTGGTTCTGAATTTGATGCATCTGCCCAAAAAGAAGCGATCTGTGGTTGTACAACGTTATCAAGAGATGAAGTTGTTGAGGAAATTAAAGCAAAAGGCTTAAAACACATAAAAGAAGTTATGAATGTTCTTGGGTGGGAATCAGAAGGTTGCTCAAAATGTCGACCAGCTCTTAATTATTACT
>JAPSLU010000411.1 GCA_031180405.1 Bacillus sp. (in: firmicutes)
AAAAGTTCGACGTTGACGTGGCATTATTGTACGCTCCTTTGAGTTAGTATGTTAAGTGTACTAGCCCTTATATTATCTGTCCAACTTAGTGTAGACGATTCATACATAATCAATTATGAGTTGAGTGGCCTCGGTTCCTAACCCCCGATTTCTCCCCCTTGGTCCAATAAGTATCCGAAAGTTCATACTGTGTTTTTCTTCATTATATAAATTTACTACTGCCTCACCGACGAATAAATTTAAGGATTTGTCAACAATTGCAAGATCCAAACGATCTTGTTGCTCATTTCTTGTATGATACCAATGGATGACTGATTCTCTATCGAAATCAGAAGTACTTCCGGTGAGTTTTAAAACGACTGGATCTTTTAAACACTCTTCAATATAAGGAAGATCGTCAGAATGAAATGGTCTAAGGATAACCTTCTCACCTATAATCTTTGGTTTTTTTCTCAAATCTACCATTGAACACACTCCATAACTATGATTGATTACTTACTTATTTACTATTAGGAAGTCTCATAAAAATTCATAGTAAAACAGCAAGAATTAATAAATTCACTATAGATTAAAAAACGAGGAATTTATATAGAAAAAATAATTAAGAAATAAACTTTTCCCTACAAAGGACAAGGTTTATCTTTACTCATAATAATGGGTTCGGTAAGTTGAAAAATACAATTTCATTGAATACTAACTTAAACTCCTATTTAAGATGATATACGCTTGATACGAGAAAGCTATCACCCTATTTTAGCAACAGTACTTTATTTCACAATGTCATGCTCTTATCAATTTTTGCTTTATAGACAAAAAAGTATGAAAAAGAACTTAGGAGTCCAAATAAAATACCGAATAGAGTAAATACAAACTCACTACTTATGGATTCTAATAATAAGCTTATTAAGATAGGCCCAGCAGCCATACCTGTATATCTTACAAAGTTAAACACTCCCATAGCACTTGCCCTATATTGTTCAAATTTATTCGTTATTATTGTTGCATAGGTAGGTGTTAAAATTCCGATCCCAATTCCATAGATTAATAAACTTAGAGACATAAGTAATAAAGAGTATATATGTGTAATTCCAAACCCGATAATCCCTACAGTAATGATAATATTAGTCAAGGTAAATAATGTTTTAAGCGACATTCTCCATTGAACGAACTTAAATAATATACTACCTGCTACAAGACTTATAGTAATAGGCAAGTAAAGCCAACCAACAATATTGATATGTAAATGATAATGGTCAGTAAGTAATATAGGGAGATAAACCAAGATTGAGAAGTATACTAAAAAGTTTAAAAAGCTTAAAGACAATACTAAACAACCCAATCCATCTTTAACAATGAAATGATAAAACTTAAAGGCGTTACTCTTCTTTTTCTCTTGTATCTTTTGATCGGTAGGGAAAAATAAAGTATTGATAACTAGTAAGAGCACAGAGATACTGACTAATACCCAGAAGATACCATTATAATTATATTTATCACCTATTATCCCTCCTACTATTGGTGCTACTGCAGGAGCAATTGATAAGAGAGTTTGATATGTTCCCATGGCACTTCCTCGTGTATTTCCTTCAAATAAGTCGGTAATCGTTGCAGAAGCAATTAATGGAATAGCTGCTGTCCCAAATGCTTGTAATAAACGAAAAACAAAAAATAAAGTGAAGTTAGTAGTAACGGCACATCCAACACTAGCGATAACTGTAAGGATAAGACTAGGGATAAGAATAAAGCGACTTCCTTTTATATCAAGGATTGTCCCAAAAATGATTTGCATAATCGCAGTGATAAAGATAAATAATGAAACCGTTAAATTCACCATCGTTGTTGTCACATGAAATGAATCTGTAATTAAAGGAATAATAGGCGAGTAAATGTTTTGATTCAATGAGGCAAAAAAAGCACTAATACAAACTATATACAAAACAAACACTGATTTTGAATTTTTATATTTTGTATATTCCATCGGAATCTCCTACCTTTTAAATATATCGTTTGGAAAAATAGTTTTTCAGTTATTCTTTTATTAGCTGATGAATCATTTTTTCAAGAAATTCTAATATAATTATTTGTTTGTCATCAGAAAAGGTACCTATCAAATCATAAAATTGTTCTTTCTTTTTGTTATGTATCTTTTCATGGAGCGCAAAAACTCTCTTCCCCTTAGCTGTAAGTTTAAAATAAATTTCTTTTTTATTATCTACCAATTGAAACCTATTGATTAGCTCATCTTTCGTTAATTTCCGCGTAATCTTAGTGATATTAGCCTTTGATAAATTCATTTTCGAAGCAATCCCTATATTATTTATAGGTTCATTATGGCCGATACACTCGATTACATGGAGACTGCTCATATTACTAGGTAATTGTTCTAATTGATTTCGTTCCTGCTCGTCAAGATAATGAAGAAATGTTTTGGAGACTGAATCAGCTTTTTGTTCATTAAGATGTATTAATTGTAAATAACTTTCGTAAATCATCTGTTTTGTTAACTGAGACATATAAATCCCTTCCCTTTCAAAAACGTAATATATTGTTTACTAGTAAACAATATATTACACAATTTAATACTAAGATGTCAAATATAGGATTAAATTGAATATTTAAAGCAGACTATTATTCATTTTTAAAGGAAATAATTTTTCATAACATGTTATTGCAATCAATGTTTACTAGTAAACATTATTAAATTGTTTATTTGTGTTAAAACAGCTTTGATTCAGATTCTTTTTTTAAAATTAAAAAATAGCCCTAAAAAAGCGGCTACTTGTGAAAACATTTATTCAAATTATGATAAGTCTTTCGTATTAAGTTACCTACTTGGCAGTAATTCGTTCACCACAATACTATTTATTGCATTAATATATGCCAATGCACTAGCTTTCATAATATCCGTGTCTGTTGCTTTTGCTATATATTTTTCTCCTTTAAATTCAACTTGAATCTTCACTTTTCCTAATGCCTCTTTCCCTCTTGATATGCTGCTAA
>JAPSLU010000054.1 GCA_031180405.1 Bacillus sp. (in: firmicutes)
TCAACAAGTTTAAAGATAAGTAGGAAGAAACAATAAATGATGATTGTAAGACATAAAGCCACGAGAAGTCTGAAGACAACGGGGCTACTTTGGAGTAAATATTCATAGGCAAAAAATCCAGTAAAACCTGCTAACACCATCGTAATTCCACTATTCACATAATCTTTGACATGAATTGTAAAAGATACAACCTTTAAAACAGTAGCAAAGTGTAGAAGAGTAACAAGCATAATTCCAATGACGATTGCTAATGCAGCCCCCATGATTCCAAGTGAAGGCCTTGTGGCCAATATAAAGATTAGGGCTGTTTTGACAGCGGAGCCTATTAAGCTATTAATCATCGCAGCTTTTGCTAAATCCAATGCCTGTAAAACAGCTTGGAGAGGTCCCTGGAAATAGTGGAAAATAAAAAATGGTGCCATCACCTGCACAAATATAGCCGATTTATTGGTTCCGTACATCACAGTCATTAATGGATCTGAAAATACATATAAAATCACACAGGCAAGTCCTCCACTAACAAGTGACAAGCGTAAAGCTTGTTGTAGTCGGTGTTCAACTGTTTTTAATTGATTGTTCGCCATTGCTTCACTAATGGCGGGAACTAATGAGGTTGATAACGAAAAAGTAATAAAAGACGGAAGCATAAGTAATGGTATGGCATATCCTGTGAGTGCACCGTATTGCTTAGTTGCAGCTGCGGTTGCGACTCCGGCAATATATAAGCTATTTGCAACTACAATAGGTTCAAAAAACCAGGAAATGTTTCCTATAAATCTACTTCCGGTTGTTGGAAGGGCGATGTTCATTAGCTGATTCAAGGTTTCTTTACCATCTTTGACAGAATTGAAAAAATTCCTGCGAATTTTTATTTTCTTTTTCATTTTAAACATTGTTACTAAGTATAAAAGGGAAGCCAATTCGCCAATAACAGCTGAAATCATTGCACCTGCAGCTGCATATTCTATTCCATATGGTAAGAAAGCACTTGTACAAATCGCAACTAGTGATATTCGTATTACTTGTTCTAATACTTGAGAAATTGCTGCAGGTCGCATATTTTGCTTTCCTTGGAAATAACCACGAATAACAGATGAAATTGCGACAATTGGCACAACAGGTGCAATCGCCAAAAGTGGCCAATATGTACGAGGATCTGTAAAAACATGCTGTGATAAGTAGGGTGCTAATAAAATCATAGCGGGAGTAAATATGAGACTTAACGTGCCTGTAACAGATAATGAAACAACTAGGATTTTTTTTATTCTTCGATGGTCACCCTGTGCTTCAGCTTCCGCGACAAGCTTTGAAATGGCAACAGGTAATCCAAGCTGAGTAATGGTAATAACTAATACTAGAGTAGGAACAGCCATATTGTATAAACCTACTCCTTCTTCACCAATAAAACGAGCAACAACTATTCGATTAATAAAACCCAGGACACGAGTAATAAATCCTGCTAGAATTAAAATAAGCGTTCCTTTTAGAAACGTCTGTTTTGACATTCTTCTCCCTGCCTTCTCAAATAACGTGGAATCATATACAATTACTATATGCGAGCCACTAGGCCAAGCATGACAAGTTCTAATGAGATTGTGAATTGGTGAAGTACATAAAGTAAGGAAAAGACTCAGATTAAAGGAGTGTAGAGATGAATAAACAGCCATTTGACGAATTCCGAGATCATGTAAGGCCTGCAATAAGGAGTAAAGTAGAAGAATTTATTCTTCTAGGATATGAGGATATATCAGAAGAAAAGCTATGGACATTTCTTAAAGCGAAAACATGGAAAAAAACACCCGAACTTTATGTTCATGAGGTTGTAAGAGATGTACTAGCTCTTAAAGTAGGCGATTTTATGAACTTTGCTACAGTTGAATCCTTTAAAGGAGGCAGTTGGTTTGAAAGTGAAGAAGGGCAGGGTCTGTTAAAAGGTCTTATATAGATTGCTTATTATTCCTTTACTATCGTATAATTTTATTGGGAAATGGTAACTGACTACAAAATGCCATTAACATACCTCTTAATATGGTTAATTGCGCATACGTGTTTTGCAGAAATTAAGGAGGATACATAATGATTAAGCGTGGACGCATTATTGCGTTTTTTCTACTTGTGCTTGTCGTGGGTAGCTTAATAGGGTTGAATACAAACAAGGCAACAAGTAACATTATACTTGGTTTAGATTTGCAAGGTGGTTTCGAAATTCTTTATGAAGTTGAGCCTGCAAATGAAGGCGATGAAATAACAAGAGATGTACTTGTAAGTACAGTTAACGCACTCCAAAAGCGTGCAAATGTGCTTGGAGTAAGTGAACCGAATATTCAGATCGAAGGTGATGACCGTATTCGTGTTCAGCTTGCAGGTGTAGATGATCAAAATAAAGCAAGGGAAATTCTCTCAACACAAGCTGAGCTAACATTTCGAGATTATGAAGATAAGGAAATGTTGAATGGGTCTGACTTAGTTGAAGGTGGAGCGAAACAATCATTTGATGAACAAGGAAAACCAAATGTCGCTATTCAATTAAAAGACGCTTCCAAATTTAAAGAGGTAACGGAAGAAATTGTTGGGAATGCACCTTATAATCAGCTTGTTATATGGCTTGATTTTGAAGAAGGCGATTCCTATCAAGCAGAAGTGAGTAAGGAAAATCCAAAATTTATATCGGCACCGAACGTAGACCAAGTTTTTAATCAAACTGATGTTACGATAACGGGTACCTTTACGATTCAAGAAGCACAGGATTTAGCAAATTTGTTAAATGCTGGTTCTCTTCCGGTGAAATTAAATGAACTGTACTCAACTTCAGTCGGGGCACAATTCGGTGAACAAGCATTAGATAGTACAGTATTGGCTGGAATTGTTGGAATTTCCATCATCTTCTTGTTTATGTTATTTTTCTATCGTTTACCAGGTCTAATTGCGGTGATTACTTTATCGACCTATATTTATCTCATTCTCCAAGTGTTTGATTGGATGAACGGGGTGTTAACACTTCCAGGAATTGCGGCCTTAATTCTCGGAGTTGGTATGGCAGTTGACGCAAATATTATTACCTATGAACGGATTAAAGAGGAATTAAAGCTAGGTAGAACGGTTCGTTCAGCCTTTAAAGCAGGGACGAGACGTTCCTTTGCAACTATTTTTGATGCGAATATTACCACAATGTTAGCTGGTGGAGTATTATTCTTTTTTGGGACTAGCTCTGTAAAAGGATTTGCAACAATGTTAATCCTTAGTATTGTCGTTAGTTTTATCACAGCAGTATTCTTATCAAGAATTTTACTTGCTTTACTTGTAGAAAGTCGTTTGCTAGATAAGAAAAGAGAATACTTCGGTGTTAAGAAGGAACAAATACTCAGTATCGAAGAAACCGATGATGACACAATTGCACCTACTCGGTTTGATCACGTTGATTTCTTAAAACATCGCAAAAAATTCTTTTTGCTTTCAACCATTTTGGTTGTTGTTGGAGTTATCTTTATTTTGACTTTTAAATTAAATTTAGGAATTGATTTTGCTAGCGGAACACGGATAGAAGTCGTTTCAGATAAATCATTGACTGCCCAAGAGGTTGAGGATGAAATGAATAAGCTCGACCTTGAAGTTGACGATGTTGTTCTTGCAGGTAACAATAATGAAATCGGAGTTGCACGCTTTATTGGAGTGTTAGACCAACAAAAAATTGCTGAAGTGAAAAGTCATTTTAATGAACTATATGGATCTGAGCCGAATGTAAGTACCGTTTCCCCAACTGTAGGGAAGGAGCTTGCAAGAAATGCAATGTTTGGAGTGTTGATTGCATCAATAGGAATCATCATTTATGTGTCCATTCGCTTTGAATTTTATATGGCACTGGCATCGATTGTTGCATTACTACATGATGCATTTTTTATCATTGCATTTTTTAGTATTACTCGCTTAGAAGTTGATATTACATTTATTGCTGCTATACTGACGATTGTTGGTTATTCAATAAATGATACTATCGTAACCTTTGACAGGATACGAGAATTGTATAAAAAGAAAAAAGTTAAGACGATTGAAGATTTACAGTTTATTGTAAATAGAAGTCTACAACAAACGTTCACCCGTTCTATTAACACGGTATTGACGGTCGTCATAGCTGTAGTTGCGCTTATGATTTTTGGTAGTACTTCCATTACAAATTTCTCAATTGCACTTTTAGTTGGACTTGTTTCAGGTACCTATTCTTCTTTATTCATAGCTGCTCAGCTTTGGTTAATCTGGAAAGGGAAGCAGTTGAACAAAAAGAAAGAAGTTGGTACTCAGGTAAGTGATGAACCACAGGTATAAATAAAAGATCAGAGGGTCAATCCACTTTATTTTGGTTATTATTACTGCATCCGCCTAAAGAGGTTGCTAAAATAATACCTTAGAGATGGAGTGACCCTCATTTATTGTATCGAGTTGGTTACACTATTGCTATGAGTGTAAAGAGGTGAATTAATTGCAAAAAGATCGTTTTAAACAAGCTGAGTTTGCAGCCATGGTTGGAGTATTTGGAAATATTGTCCTCGCAATTTTGAAGGGGGCTGTAGGAGTTATTTCTGAAAGCCGGGCACTAGTAGCAGATGCTATACACTCTGCTTCAGATGTAGCAGGCTCATTAGCAGTCTTTATCGGCGTCCGTGCTGCAAAACAGCCCCCGGATGAAGATCATCCATATGGTCATGGTAAAGCTGAATCAATCGCAGCTATAATTGTAGCTGTACTACTATTTTTAGTAGGAATTGAAATTGGGAAATCCTCGTTCGAGTCATTTTTCGAAGACATTGAAGCACCTAAGTTACTCGCAATTTATGCAGTTATTATATCAATCATTGTAAAGGAATGGATGTTTCAATATAAGTATAGATTGGGTAAAAAAATAAAGAGTGATGCGATCATTGCAAATGCATATGAACACAGATCTGATGTTTACTCATCTATCGCTGCATTAGTTGGTATTGGAGCTGCAATAATTGGACAAAGGATGGGAATTAACTGGCTAGTCTATGCAGACCCAGTGGCAGGCTTATTTGTTTCAATTCTCGTTATTAAAATGGCGTGGAGGCTTGGTTCTGAATCAATCCATGCAACGTTAGATCATGTACTTCATGAAGAGGACATCGTGGGTCTTAAAGCTACTGTTAATAAGATTTATGAGATAAAAAAAATTGATGAATTGCATGCTAGAGAACATGGTCACTATGTGATCATAGATATAAAAGTATCTGTTGATCCTCATATCACTGTTGAGGAAGGACATAACATAGGTAAGCTTGTAAAAGAAAAATTAATGAGTGAGCATGAGCATGTTCAGAACGTATTTGTACATATAAACCCATACTCACCATAAGTAACGGAGGGAAGCGAATGAAGCGCCAATGGAGCTTAATACTAGCAATTGTCTTCGCGATCATCATCGCTGTTTTTGCAGTAATTAATGTTGAAGCAGTTGAAGTAGATTATTTATTTGGGAGAGCTGAATGGCCTCTTATCCTCATTATTCTTGGGTCAGTATTTATGGGCGGCTTTATGGTTGCCTCTGCTGGTGTTGTTCGAATTCTTTTTATTAGTCGAAAGTTAAAGCTGTCAGAAAAAGAAAATGCAAAGCTAAAAGATGAGCTGGATGCATTAAAAGCTAAGGAGACACCATATTTATCTAATGAAAATCAAGTGCAGAAAGATCAATCTTAAAAAGAATCATCTTATCTGATTGGAATAATCCTTAAATTGAAACCCCTTGTCCACTCTTGTATAATGAGATGGTTGAGGGGTGAAACTATGTTAAAGGCAAAAACAAGGTGGATGGTTCAATCATCTGATGAAACCTTCATTCAAAACATAATAGAAAATTTATCAGTAACACCACTTGTCGCGTCACTGCTTGTTAATAGAGGAATTAATACAGTAGAAGCTGCACGTGAATTCTTAGAAACTGAATCACAATTATTTCATGATCCTTTTCTTTTAAAAGATATGGACATAGCTGTCCGCCGAATTCAAACTGCAATAGAAAATGAAGAGCATATATTAGTTTACGGTGACTATGATGCTGATGGAGTTAGTAGTACAACTGTATTATTATCTACGTTAAGTAAATTAGGAGCAACAGCAGATTTTTATATACCTAACCGATTTTCAGAAGGTTATGGACCTAACGAAGCTGCATTTAGATTTGCGCATGAACGAGGTTTTTCATTAATTATTACAGTGGATACCGGGATTGCAGCAGTGCATGAAGCTAAAGTAGCAAAGGAACTAGGTATTGATTTAATCATTACGGACCACCATGAACCAGGCCCTATATTACCAGAGGCATTAGCTATTATCCATCCAAAGCAGCCAGGATGCACATATCCATTTAAGGAATTAGCTGGTGTTGGAGTTGCGTTTAAATTAGGCCATGCGCTCCTTGGAGAGGTTCCAACAGATTTATTAGAGGTTGCGGCGATTGGAACAATTGCAGACTTAGTATCTCTGCATGGTGAAAATAGATTAATAGCAAAGCAAGGCATACAACAATTGAAAACAACTAAACGTGTTGGTTTAAAAGCACTTTTAAAAGTTGCAAATGTGAAGTTGAATGATATAAATGAGGACACAATAGGGTTTGCTATAGGCCCTAGAATTAATGCAGTTGGTCGCTTGCAATCTGCAGACCCTGCAGTAGAGTTACTTCTCTCAGACAATGAAGAAGAAGCACTCATCATTGCCGAAGAAATTGACTCTCTTAATAAAGAGAGACAAAAACTAGTTAATACAATGACAGAGGAAGCAATTGAAGAGGTGGAAACTCATTTTCCAATTGAGAAAAACCCTGTTATTGTTATAGCCAAAGAAGGATGGAATCCCGGGGTCGTAGGAATCGTCGCTTCCAGGTTAGTTGAACGCTATTACAGACCGACAATTGTTTTAAGTATCGATAAGGACAAAGGTATTGCAAAAGGGTCAGCCCGAAGTATTCTTGGATTTGATTTGTTTGAAAATTTATCAACATGTCGGGACATTTTACCTCATTTTGGCGGCCATCCAATGGCTGCTGGTATGACGTTATCTCACGAAAATGTGAGTGAGTTGCGCGCAAGACTGGTGGATAAAGCAAATCTTCTTCTAACAGAAGAGGATTTTACTCCTGTTACAAAAGTTGATGTAAGCTGTAAGTTGGAGGATATTTCGGTACAGTCAATTGAAGAGATGCAACTTCTATCTCCATTTGGGATGAATAATCCAAAACCAATTATCCAATTAGAAAATGTGACATTGGCTAATGTACGAAAAATTGGGGCAGAGCAAAATCATTTAAAACTGGTTTTTTCTCAAGAAGAACAGCAATTAGACTGTGTTGGGTTTGGTATGGGATATATTCACGATGAGCTCTCTCCAGCTGTTACCTTATCAGCAATAGGTGAGCTATCAATAAATGAATGGAATAATTTGCGAAAACCGCAAATTATGTTACAAGATGTTCGAGTTGACCAATGGCAATTATTTGATTTTAGAGGTTCTAAAAATGTTGATAAGCTAATTCAATCAATATCAACCAATGATGATGGTGAAATTATCACATTCCATTTAAAAACATATGAAGATTTAATAAAAAAAGGATTTGAACATAAAGCAGTTTATGTAAAATCTGAAGAAGATGCAAAGCAATATAACTCAAATGGTAAACAGTTACTACTTTTAGACGTACCTTTTTCCTTAGAACCACTAGACGGGTTATTCGCCAACGGTAGGCCAGCAAGAATTTACTCTGTTTTTCATCAGGAAACTGATCACTTTTTCTCAACGATACCAACTAGAGATCATTTTAAGTGGTTTTATGGATTTCTTTTAAAGAAGGGGTCTTTTAAGCTTCGAGAACAAGGAGAGCTGTTAGCTAAACACAAAGGCTGGACTAAAGAAACAATTGAATTTATGTCACAGGTGTTTTTTGAGCTAGAATTTGTTACAATAGAAAATGGTGTTATTTCGACAAATTCCACGGCTCGTAAAAGAGATTTAACGGAATCGAGAACTTATGACCAAAAACAAAAGCAAATTGAACTAGAAAAAACGTTATTATATACATCTTACATGCAGCTTAAGCAGTGGTTTGAAGAAAGATTTCCATTAGATGCGCCTGTAGGTGTATAAGGAGGACAAAGGAAAAATGGATTTAAAGCAATTTGTAACAGTCGTTCCTGATTATCCGAAACCAGGAATTCAATTTAAAGATATTACAACATTAATGGATAACGGTGATGCGTATAGATATGCTACAGACCAAATTGTAGAATATGCTCGTGAAAAAGGAATCGACATTGTAGTTGGTCCTGAAGCACGTGGTTTTATCATTGGCTGTCCTGTGGCATACTCTTTAGGGGTCGGCTTTGCTCCAGTTCGTAAAGAAGGAAAATTACCACGTGAAGTAGTTCGAGTAGAATATGGTCTTGAATATGGAAAAGATGTATTAACAATCCATAGAGATGCGATTAAGCCAGGTCAAAGAGTGTTAATTACTGATGATTTATTGGCTACTGGTGGAACAATTGAAGCAACAATTAAGCTTGTGGAAGAGTTAGGCGGAGTTGTAGCTGGTATTGCTTTCTTAATTGAGTTATCGTACTTGGATGGACGTAATTTACTAGATGGTTATGATGTTTTAACTTTAATGACATTTTAATTGTATGGGGATTGAGTTATTATCAACTGATATGACTCTGTCCCCATTGTTCTTATGAGCACTCAGTAGGGTGCTTTTTTTGCAAATTATCTCTTTAAACCTTTAAAATGCAAAAGATATTAGTAAATTTAAATAAGGAAGATGTCAATTGTGTACAATGTTTTATGGGAAACCAGTAATTGGACTAGGTGAAAATTACTGTTTTCTCTTTACATCTTCTGTTTTTTTATTGATAATAGTTACAATATACGAAAATTTCTAATCGGTTGATGATGTTCATCACTTCGATTTTTATTTGAACAAATAGATGGTTACACAGTTCTCTTTTAATTAGTAAGGTTTTCTATCAAAGTTTTCAATATAAAAAAGGTGATTTCATGGCTAATGAACAAGTTTTATCTTCTGAGCAAGTAATTCAAAAAGCACAACGCTATCTATCAGCCGAAGATACCGTTTTTATTCAGCGTGCCTATGACTTTGCGGAAGAAGCGCATCGTGAACAATTTCGAAAATCGGGTGAACCGTATATAATACATCCAATTCAAGTCGCCGGAATTTTGGTAGATTTAGAGATGGATCCCTCAACCATTGCTGGTGGATTCCTGCATGATGTTGTGGAAGACACAGACGTTACTCTAGATGATTTGCGAGCGGAGTTTAATGATGAAGTGGCAATGCTCGTTGATGGTGTGACAAAACTAGGTAAAATTAAATACAAATCAAAAGAAGAACAACAAGCAGAAAACCATCGGAAAATGTTTGTTGCAATGGCTCAGGATATCCGAGTTATTCTTATTAAGCTTGCAGACCGTTTGCACAACATGAGAACACTTAAGCATTTACCACAAGAGAAACAAAGACGAATTTCAAATGAAACGTTGGAAATCTTTGCTCCGTTAGCACATAGATTAGGGATTTCAAAAATTAAATGGGAATTAGAAGATACCTCATTACGATATCTAAATCCTCAGCAATATTATCGAATCGTCAACTTGATGAAGAAGAAGCGTCAAGAGCGCCTAGAATACTTAGATCAAGTAATTGATGAAGTTCGTGAGCGAGTGAATGAGGTAAATATTGAGGCGGAATTTTCAGGGAGACCTAAACATATTTATAGTATTTATCGGAAGATGGTCCTCCAAAATAAACAATTTAATGAAATTTATGATCTTCTTGCGGTTAGAATTGTTGTAAATAGCATTAAAGATTGTTATGCAGTGTTAGGTATTATCCATACATGTTGGAAGCCAATGCCTGGACGTTTTAAAGACTATATTGCTATGCCAAAGCCAAATATGTACCAATCTCTCCACACAACAGTTATTGGTCCAAAAGGTGACCCGCTTGAAGTACAAATCCGTACATTTGAAATGCACCAAATTGCTGAATACGGGATTGCAGCTCACTGGGCATATAAAGAGGGAAAAGCTGTTGATGAAAAAACAACATTAGAGAAGAAATTATCTTGGTTTAGAGAAATATTGGAGTTTCAAAATGATGTGACAAATGCAGAAGAGTTCATGGAATCGCTAAAAATCGATCTTTTCTCAGATATGGTGTTTATATTTACACCAAAAGGCGATGTTATTGAGCTTCCATCAGGTTCTGTTCCAATCGACTTTGCTTATCGTATACATTCAGAAATCGGGAATAAAACGATTGGAGCAAAAATTAATGGGAAGATGGTAACTCTTGACTATAAGCTGAAGACAGGAGATATTATTGAAATTCTAACTTCTAAACATTCTTATGGTCCTAGTCAAGATTGGTTAAAGCTAGCTCAAACTTCCCAAGCCAAAAATAAAATTCGCCAATTCTTTAAAAAGCAACGTCGTGAAGAAAACGTTGAAAAAGGAAAAGAAATGGTTGAAAATGAGATTAAAAATCTTGACTTTATTGTGAAAGAAATCATGACTGTCGATAATTTACAGAGAGTTGCTGAGAAATTCAACTTCTCTAATGAAGAAGATATGTACGCAGCTGTTGGCTATAATGGTGTAACAGCCCTTCAAGTAGCAAACCGGTTAACGGAAAAATGGCGTAAAAAGCGTGATCAAGAAGAACAGGAAAAAAATATTCAGGATGTTATTAACGAAACTAAACAGGTTCCACCATCCTCTAAAAAACGTGATGCGGGTGTTCAGGTTAAAGGTATCGATAATCTATTAATACGTTTATCAAAATGCTGTAATCCAGTACCTGGCGATGAAATTGTCGGCTTTATTACGAAAGGAAGAGGGGTATCAGTTCATCGTTCTGATTGCACGAATGTTCATACAGAAGATGCAAAAGAACGGTTAATTGATGTTGAATGGGAAAATCAACCTTTATCTAGTCGTAAGGAATATAATGTTGAAATAGAGATTCTAGGTTATGATCGAAGAGGGCTATTAAATGAAGTGTTACAAGCGGTAAATGAGACGAAAACAAATATTTCATCTGTTGCAGGTAAATCAGATCGTAATAAAGTGGCTACCATAAATATGGCTATCTCTATTTCAAATATTAATCACTTGCAAAAAGTAGTCGAACGAATTAAACAGATTTCTGATATATACTCTGTACGAAGAATGATGAATTAAGGTAGGTTTTATCGTGAAAGTTGTAGTACAACGTGCAAAAGAGGCTAAGGTAACAGTTGGAGAAAAAGTAGTCGGGGAAATCGAAAATGGTGTGATGGTACTTGTAGGTATCACACATGATGATACTGAAGCAGATGCGGAGTATTTAGCCGAAAAAATCGCTCACTTAAGGATTTTCGAAGATAAAACTGGTAAAATGAATGATTCATTATTAGATGTAGGTGGACAAGTTTTATCAGTCTCTCAATTTACTCTTTATGGTGATTGTAAAAAGGGTAGAAGACCAAACTATATGAATGCTGCAAAACCTGATGAGGCTAACGAGCTTTATGAGTACTTTAATGTAAAATTAAGAGAAATGGGTTTACATGTTGAAACAGGGGTTTTTGGGGCCATGATGGATGTACAATTTACTAATGTGGGTCCAGTAACATTGATCATAGAGAGTAAATAAAAAGGTTACCTTAAGGTAACCTTTTTCAATTAAATAGGATATAGTTTTAGTTAAAATATTGAGCTAACCCATTAAAGATTCCTTGTGATGCACGTTCTTGATAGCTAGCTGTTGATACCGTTAATTCTTCAGTACGGTTGCTTAAGAATCCTAACTCAAGCAGGACTGCCGGGACTTTGTTTTCACGAAGGACATGGAAATTCCCAAATTTTACTCCACGGTCTCTAAGCTTTGTTTGCTTTCCAAGCTCAGCATGAATATCTTTTGCAAATGGACCATCTTTTAATGAATTGTAATAATATGTTGTTGTGCCAGAAGCGCTTCGGTCAACTGTACTATCATAATGAATACTAATGAAAGCATCAGCATTACGATAATGAGATGTACTAACTCGGGAATTTAAGCTAATGTATGTATCATTAGAGCGAGTGATAAATACATTAGCGCCAGCAGATTTTAATTTGTCATAAACTAATTTGGCTGTAGAGAGAGTTAAATTCTTCTCCATTGTCCCAGCCAGACCAACTGCTCCTCCGTCACGTCCACCATGCCCAGGGTCAATGACGATTGTTTTATTTTTGATGTATTGTGATACCCCAGGTTTTGTAACAGGTGTACTTACACCAGTTGTTTCAACAACCCAACCAGCAATAAATCCTGTTTTATTATTACCGATATTGATTTTATACCAATCACCTTTAGTACTAACAATATCATAAGTTTCTCCAAGGTTAGCTCGTTTGACAATAGAGTGGGACGTTGAAGTTCCTGACCGAATATTTGTACCATTATAAATAATTTTCACTTGTTTCTTGCTATTACTTGTTTTTTTTGTATTTGTAGTTGGCTTAGTAGATTCTTTTGTAATGTACCATCCTGCAGCCCAACCAACTTTATTTGAGCCGAACGAGATTTTATACCAATCATTTTTTTCTTCAAGAATGGTTACTTTCGTGCCCTTTGTAACAGAGCCTACAACACTCCCGCTAAGTGAGCCGCTGTTTCTAATATTTAAAGATGTTGCTGTCACCGTTCCACTAACCTTTGCAGTTATTTGGGTTGGCGTTTTAGAGGGGCTTTCCTTTTTTGTACTCGCGGACGAACTGCTGATTTTTAAATAATCAGTATGTATCCAGCCAGACAGATTCTTCGTTTGAATTTCTGCCCATTTACCTGATTCCTTTATGATAGTTACAGTTGTGTTTTTCTTCAAACTTCCGACAAGACTTCCAGAAACTGATGCTGTTTTACGAACATTTAAGGATGAAGCAGTTACAGTTGCTGTTTTTCCAGTAATTGTATTTACCCTTCCTTTGTTTGTAGCAGCGTTTTTAATCTTTACATAGCTCGATGAAACCCAGCCAGTTTTTCCTGCATAAGAAATCTTGACCCATTCACCGCTCTTATCTAAATAGGTTGCTGTTTTTCCTTTCTCAAAGACACCGATTACCCCGAACGATGTTCCAGGACCAGAACGGAATCTAAGGCCTGTTGTAGTAGATTCTACTAAAGAACTCTCAGATGCAACAGCAGACGTTGAGGAAGTTGTTACAGATTTCTTCTGAGTAACTAACCAGTTTGCTACCCAGCCTGTGGAATTTGCAGATAATTTGATTTTAATCCAATCATTCTTCTTTTCTACCACATCATATGTTTGGCCTTTCTTTACTTTGGCAATAACTGAGTATGTAAGACCTGCACCACTTCGCACGTTGAGTAAATCTACGTTAATTGTCGCTTGTTCACTGGTTGCTGTAGCATTAGATGGTGCAATGTGAACGAAAGAAGCAATTAGTATCAGCGTAAAACATACGGATGTGGTAATCACTTTGCGAACCAAAGATAAACCTCCTTTATGAAAATATAGCTAAATTAAACAATTCTCTACTTATATCGACAATCCTCCCGGAAATTTGAATTAAATTTTACCAAAATAGGAAAAGATAATAGTAATCTTTTTTGAAAAGAGGTGTAAGAGTTAATGAGAAATAATGATAAAGGAGAGTTAATGCACTCTCGTCGAGATGTATTCGGGGTGAATTTGCATGATTTTATGACAAAGGAGCAAAATGATTCCACTTTTGAGCTTGCGTCAGAATTTGGAATTTCCTTAAGAGAAGTAAAGAATTTAAAAAAACATTTAAATCGTTCTTGACAATATACTGTAAAGATACGTATGATAAGATAAAATTCGTAAAGAATCATACATATTTTTGTGAACTGAACCATTGAGGGAGAACAGTAAATAAGATGACACATGGATAGAGAAGAAATGTCCTAGGCTGAAAACATTTCTACATGATGACTTATTGAAAAACACTCCTTAGGTTTCTCTCTGAAAAACAATATGTTTAGTAGGAGTTGAACGTAGCAGGCGTTAACTGATCGAGTGGAAATAGATTTCTATTTCAACTAGGGTGGAACCACGGGTATAACTCTCGTCCCTACATTATGTAGGACGAGAGTTTTTTTGTTGTTGTCAAATTTTGTGGTGTTCTTTTCTATAATGTATGTTTTTTCCTGAAAATAAAGGAAACAAAGTTTAGGTACTTAGCTTCAGGTCCCATCGGCCCGGGACCATAAGGCCATAAGCAGGCGGTTATAGTAATCAGTTTTTATCTAGCTCCAGCGAATAGGTCCTCGAGGTCTTAAGTTGTCGGGCCTGACCAAGGCGCTTGCGCTTTTATAAGTAATAATTATTTTTAAATGAAATACCAAGTTTAGGTGTCCAGCTTCAGGCGCCTTCCGTATTTCGTTTATAGGAGGTAAATTTATGTCATTCCAGATTCCTAGAGGTACTCAGGATATTTTACCTGGAGAGGTTGAGAAGTGGCAGTTTGTTGAGAATACTGCCCGTGATTTATGTAAGAGGTATCAATATAAGGAGATTCGTACTCCGATTTTTGAACATACTGAGCTTTTTGCAAGAGGTGTTGGAGAGAGTACGGATATTGTTCAAAAGGAAATGTATACTTTCCAAGATCGCAAAGGTAGAAGTATCACACTTCGGCCAGAAGGGACGGCGTCGACTGTTAGAGCATTTGTAGAAAAAAAGTTATATGCAAACCCTTCACAGCCAACTAAGCTGTACTATATTGGACCAATGTTTCGATATGAACGTCCTCAAACAGGTCGGTTCCGTCAATTTGTTCAATTCGGAATTGAGGCGCTTGGAAGCCATGATCCTGCCATTGATGCAGAAGTGATTTCACTAGCAATGAATTTCTATAAAATTCTTGGCTTAAAAAGTTTAAAGCTTGTCATTAATAGCTTAGGTGATGCTGATAGCCGTAAGGCACATCGTGAAGCATTGATCGCACATTTTGAACCAAGGATTGGGGAATTCTGCTCCGATTGTCAAAACCGGTTAAAGCAAAATCCTTTGCGAATTTTAGATTGTAAAAAAGATCGAGATCATGAATTGATGGAAAATGCGCCATCAATACTAGAGTTTCTAAATGAAGACTCTAAAAACTACTTTAGCAAGGTTCAACAGTATTTAACTGCTAACGATATCGAGTTTAAAGTTGATCCAGGCCTTGTAAGGGGATTGGATTATTATAACCACACAGCATTTGAAATTATGAGCAATGCTGAGGGCTTTGGGGCAATTACTACACTTTGTGGTGGCGGACGTTATAATGGTTTAGCACAAGAAATTGGTGGTCCTGAGACTCCTGGTATCGGTTTTGCTTTAAGTATTGAGCGTCTATTAGCTGCACTCGAGGCTGAAGGTATTGAGTTACCAATCTCATCTTCAATTGATTGCTATATTGTGACAATGGGGGATCAAGCTAAAGATCGCGCTGTTGCATTGTTAAATGAAATGAGAAATGCAGGTCTAACAGCCGAAAAAGATTACGAAGATAAAAAGATGAAAGCACAATTTAAAGCTGCAGATCGTCACCAAGCAAAATTTGTATGTGTTTTAGGTGATGACGAGTTAGAGAAAAATGTAATTTCCATTAAAAATATGGAAACAGGTACGCAGGAAGAGATTTCAATTAATCAAGTTATATCTTATTTAAAACAAACAAAAAAGTAATAAAGGAGAGGATTTCATGTTTGGCCGTACGTATTACTGTGGAGAAGTACCAGAATCAGCAATAGGTGAAGAAGTGGTATTAAAAGGTTGGGTAGCAAAAAGACGTGATTTAGGAGGAGTAATTTTCATCGACCTCCGCGATCGTACAGGAGTTGTACAGATTGTCTTTAACCCTGAAATCTCTGCAGAGGCATTAGCAATTGCAGAAAAAGTTCGTAGTGAATATGTGTTAGATATAACGGGTAAAGTTGTGAAACGTGATGAAGAAACAATTAATCCTAATGTTTCGACAGGGACAATTGAGGTTATAGTTGAAAAAGTAACAATTATTAACGCAGCGAAAAATCCGCCTTTCTTAATCGAGGATAAATCTGATGAGGTTTCAGAAGATGTTCGTTTAAAGTATCGTTATTTAGACTTAAGAAGACCAGCTTTACTAAATACGCTTCAAATGCGTCATAATGTTACAAGATCAATGAGAAATTTCTTGGATGAAAATGGCTTCTTAGATATTGAAACACCAATCTTAACGAAAAGTACTCCAGAAGGAGCGCGTGATTATTTAGTACCAAGCCGTGTTCATGAAGGTGAATTCTATGCTCTACCACAATCACCTCAAATCTTTAAACAGCTATTAATGGTATCTGGATTTGACAAGTATTATCAAATTGCTCGCTGCTTCCGTGATGAAGATTTACGTGCGGATCGTCAACCAGAGTTTACTCAAATCGATATTGAAGCATCATTTATGAGTCAAGACGATATTATGTCGATGACAGAAAAAATGATGGCAAAAATCATGAAAGAAACAAAAAATATCGATCTTGAACTACCTTTACAAAGAATGACTTATGATGAGGCGATGGGCCGATATGGCTCTGATAAGCCTGATACACGTTTTGGACTAGAGCTTGTCGATGTTGGGGAAATCGTTAAAGATAGTGGTCTAAAAGTCTTTAATACAGTAATCGCAAATGGCGGTCAAGTTAAGTCCATTAACGTTAAAGGTGCAGCTGATAAATATTCAAGAAAAGATATGGATGCATTAGCTGAATTTGTTGCCCCTTATGGAGCTAAAGGCTTAGCGTGGCTGAAGGTAGAAGAGGATGGTTTAAAAGGTCCTATCATTAAATTCTTTACAGAAGAAGAGCAAAAAGGACTACTACAAACACTAGAGGCAACTGTTGGTGACCTTCTTGTATTTGTTGCAGATAAAAAATCAGTTGTTGCAAATGCTTTAGGTGCACTTCGTTCTAAGCTCGGTAAAGATTTAAGCTTAATTGACGAAAGCAAATTTAACTTCCTTTGGGTTGTGGACTGGCCTTTACTTGAGTATGATGAAGCAACGAAACGTTATTATGCTGCACACCATCCATTTACAATGCCAGCACGTGATGACATAGAATTATTTGATACAGATCCAAGTAATGTGAAAGCACAAGCTTATGACATCGTTCTTAATGGATATGAACTAGGCGGAGGATCAATCCGTATATTCGAAAAAGATATTCAAGAGAAAATGTTTAAACTTCTAGGCTTTTCTGAAGAAGAAGCAAGAGAGCAATTTGGTTTCTTATTAGAAGCTTTTGAATATGGAACACCTCCACATGGAGGAATTGCTCTTGGTTTAGATCGATTAGTTATGCTTTTAGCTGGTCGTTCAAATTTAAGAGACACGATTGCATTCCCTAAAACAGCAAGTGCAAGTGATTTATTAACAAGTGCTCCAAGTGCTGTAAGTGAAGCTCAGTTAGAAGAATTAAATCTTGAACTTCGCGATTAAATCAAGAACTTGAAATGATTTTACTGTTATGCTATTATCTTTTTAAGTAAAACATATACGGAAAGTCCTGATGTGTTCGTTGTACACCTAGTTTTGACCTAACATTTTTTATACGGGAGCTTCAGTTTCTAAACAGCGTAAATGCCTCTCACTCGTATGAGGACTTACAAACCTTTAGAACAAAGCACCCACCTGCTGAGTGCGGGATCAAAACGAGGGAAACGGCGACGGCACAATCGGGACTGCTACATAATCATTTAAAATAAGGGCAACCTTCACACTTGAACAGAGAAAATTCAAACTGTGAATGAGGTTGTTCCTTTTTATTTTGGAGAAAAGGGCTTACTTTTTTAACAATGTATGTTATATTCTTTTTCAGGTAAAAATACTGTCATTATGGCATATAGACGAAATAATAGGTTAATAAAATGGAGTGAGATAGTTGCTACATCAATTTTCACGTAATGAATTAGCAATAGGTAAGGAAGGCTTAACTATTTTAAAAAACAGCACTGTTGCTGTGTTAGGTATTGGCGGCGTTGGTTCTTTCTCAGCAGAGGCATTAGCAAGATCTGGTGTGGGACGCCTGGTATTGGTTGATAAAGACGATGTAGATATTACAAATGTAAATCGACAAATACATGCACTTGTTTCAACAGTTGGTCAGCCCAAAGTAGACTTAATGGCGGCACGTATTAAAGATATTAATCCAAATTGTGAAGTTATATCTTTAAAGATGTTTTATACGGAGGAAACGTATGAGCAGTTTTTTGATTACAATTTAGATTATGTTGTAGATGCTTCTGACACGATTTCTTATAAGATTCACTTAATGAAGGAATGTTTAAAGCGAAATATCCCGATTATTTCTAGTATGGGAGCAGCAAATAAAATGGATCCAACAAGATTCCAAGTTGCTGATATTTCAAAAACACATACAGATCCGATTGCAAAGGTCATTCGTACTCGCTTACGAAAAGAAGGAATTCATAAAGGCATAAAGGTTGTATTCTCTGATGAAAGTCCAATTGTTATTCGTGAGGAAGTCCGTAAAGAGGTAGGAAATGATGCTGCCCCAATAAGAAAAGCGAAAATGCCACCATCTTCAAATGCTTTTGTCCCTTCTGTTGCAGGGCTCATTATGGGGGGATATGTTATCACAGATCTTTTAAAGGATATAAAGATTACTCGTGTGAAGGACGAAAAATAAGAAGCCAAAGAATCTCTTAGCTGAGGAGGAAAAGCCATTAGTGATAATTTAGCTTTTCCTCTAAGCTATGTTCAGACATTTGTTGAGCTTGGCTAATAAGTCGAATGAGTATTTTATAATCATGGTCTATATTTTGTTTTTGCTGATGAAGTTGATCATATTTTTTAGTGATGTCTTCTTGCACTTTATGAAGCACTCTGTTTTCCTCAAGTAATCGTTTATTTTCCTCTAAAATATGAACGTGATCTTCTTGAATTTGAATCCGGGATAAAAAATCAAGACAATCATCAATGGTCAGCTGATTGAATTCAATATCTTCTATATTTTTTCCACTTTTATTTGAGTTAATATGTTGAGCTGCCATGACTTTTTCCTGTTTAGTGTCTTTCTTTTTGTTACGGATATTTACTTTTCGATTCTTTTTGGCTTGTTCAAATTCCTTAGTATATCTTTTTCGGATTTCAGCATTCCATCTGTAACCACAGGCTCCAGGTGTTCGATTAAGCAGATTTCCAACATCCTCAAAAGCAGAGGTTTGAGTTCGACCACTTTGAATATACGTTAGGACAGTCTCCGCAAGAAGTTCATCATTTTCTAAGGTCCACGCATCGTGTCTGGTTTTCACGTCTACCTCCTTTGGTCCTTAATCAACTCTACAGAGTGAAAAAATTCAATCAAATATAGTTTGATAGGTAATATTTTTATCGTTTCCGAAATCAACTTGTTTATTCTGCATATTACTTATCCGATTAATGACAACTTCCTAAGTTCCATCAATTTCATTGTTTTGTGAATCAGTTTATAATTATACATAGAAATCAAATGGGGGTTTTTAATATGAATGGAGAACCGCTTGCTTTCAGAATGAGGCCCAAAACAATTGATGAAATTGTTGGACAAAAAGAGGTTATTGGTGAAGGGACAAGCTTATATAAAATGATTAAAAATGGATATGTTCCCTCAATGCTTTTATATGGTGAACCTGGTATTGGGAAAACATCTATTGCTTTTGCTATTGCAGGTACGACTAATATCCCCTTTATAGCTTTAAATGCGACAACTGCCGGAAAAAAAGATGTTGAAGCGGTTGTTGATGAAACGAGAATTACGGGTAAAGTTATTTTGTTTTTAGATGAAATCCACCGTTTTAATAAGGCGCAACAAGATTATTTATTACCACATGTGGAGCGTGGAGATATTATTTTAATTGGGGCAACGACTGAAAATCCATTTCATGATGTTAACCCTGCGATAAGAAGTAGATGTGGACAGATTAAACAATTAACGAGGCTAACAGTTGATGATATAGAACTTCTTCTTCATCGAGCTCTACTAGATGAAAAGAGAGGGTTAGGAAAGGTTAAAATTGAAATATCAAAGGAACAAGTAAAGATTATTGCGTTTGGGTCCAATGGAGACGCTAGAAAATCTTTAACTTTATTGGAATCCATTGTATATTCATCACCAAAGGTAAATGATACATTTGTTGTAGATGAAAAGATGATACTTGATATGGTAGGAAATGTTGGAGTTTATGGAGATAAGAAGGGTACGCATTTTTATAATCTTCTTTCAAGTTTACAAAAAAGTATTAGAGGCAGTGATGTAGATGCAGCCTTATATTATCTCGCACATTTATTAGAAACAGGAGATCTTGTTGCCGTCAACCGAAGGTTAGTGGTAATTGCTTATGAAGACATCGGCTTAGCAAATACTGCTGTTGGAAATAATGTATTAGCTGCTGTCACAGCTAGTGAGCGCCTAGGACTTCCAGAGGCACGTATACCACTATCTGTAGCAGTAGTTGAAATGTGCCTGTCTTCAAAGTCTAATTCTGCATATAAAGCTCTTGATATGGCCATACATGATATTCGAACAGGAAAGGTTGGTGAGATTCCTAAGCATCTTCGAGATGGTCATTATGCAGGTGCAAAGGTGTTAGGACATGTAGGATACAAATACCCTCATGATTTTCCAATTGGGACATTTGGAGGTTGGGTTGAACAAGACTACTTACCGGAAAACCTAGTTGGAACAAAATATTATCAACCATTAGAAGCTGGTGATGAAAAAAGACTTGCTGCAATATATGAAAAATTAGAGCAGTTTAAAAAAAGTAGCCCGAGGCAAAAAAAGTGACTTTCGTTTTGTAATAATGTATTGTGATATGTCCAAGTGGCATAGTTGGTTTAAGTGCTTAATTGGATGGAAATATGCTATAATGGCTAATGTTCAAAAGTTTACGAAATGAGAAAAAAGTCATTCTAGATCTGTTTTCATATTGCTACCAGTTTTATTATCCCGAAATCGTTTAAACGGTAAATTAATGCTTATGATTGAAATTATCGATTGATATAGAATGAGAATGGGTTTATATATTCGGTTATATGAGGCGGAATTTTAAATATATAAATGAACTAGATCGTAGTAG
>JAPSLU010000055.1 GCA_031180405.1 Bacillus sp. (in: firmicutes)
TTTGTTTGCTACTAATGATAAGTTTTCTTCAACGTCATCCTTATTTTCACCTTTTAAAGAAATAGTTAGTAATTTATTTTTTGTAACATTTGCTGATAAGTTTTCTTTTATTTCTT
Source organism: Bacillus sp. (in: firmicutes) (assembly GCA_031180405.1). Classification (GTDB taxonomy): domain Bacteria; phylum Bacillota; class Bacilli; order Bacillales; family Bacillaceae; genus Metabacillus. The sequence continues at coordinate 117 of JAPSLU010000055.1, forward strand.
TAATTTTTTTCTGATCATTAATGATATCTTCCAAGAATTCATCCGTCTTAAATCTTTCACCCATAAGTTCGGGATTCGTTAAGTATTCATTTTCAAAATTACCAACTTCAAAGGCGATACTTGAAGTATATATTGTTGGTGTACGTAATTCTAAAATAAATGAAACTGCTCCAACTACTACAGGAATTAACAGTATTAATACTAGTAATTTTTTCGTTCTGATTAAAATACTCTCAAATAGTTTCTTCATTGTCTTCCCCTTTTTCTTTCTTATTATAATATTGAACTAATCCAAAAGCGAAAGCGATAAATAGCCAATTATAAGTTAGTGCCATAAATGAGTTTGGACTTACAGATGCTAATGGAAAAACGACTAACCCACATAATATTGATTCATTTATCATATTAATTTTCCAATCATTAATAGTTTTATTATAATTAAAAATCTTTATAAATAAATAAATGATCATAATTATGTATATAATAAGAATTACTGCACCATAATGAACAAATGTTTCCGCCCACCAATTATGTACATTATAATTATTCATGGTTTCATATACGCCAAAATTTCTCATATAATATTCTGCATTACCTGCTCCAATCCCAAAACCATATGTATCCTCAATAAATATTTGAATATTCTTTAATAAGTTTTTTCTAATATCTACTGAAGCACTTGCATCATTGGTAATAAATAAGAGCGATAGTTGTATATAAATACTTTTTAGCACAATCATAATCCTCTCAGAAAACAGAACAAATGCGCCAATTACTGCGAGTAAACCAAATATTGTTATTTGCTTTCTAAGTTTTGCTGTTATCATAAATAGGAACCAGAATACAAATCCTAATGCAATCGATATGTAATTGGCTCTCGAATCTGTTATTAAGATTAAATAAGCAGATGCCATTACTCCTATTAGGCCTATAATTTTTATTAACCTATTAGGAAAATAGTGAACTAATGCAACTAAAAAGAACAACGATATAGCTAGAAAACTGGCATAATCATTTTCATTTACAAAAACTGCTGTAGGAATTCCTTGTTGATACGAATATGCATTGTTAATTCTTGATATAGGTAAATGTAAATGTTCAAAATGATTTATTAAACCTATTGTAACTAATAAAAATGTCATTAAGATCCATATTGTAAAAAATTCATAGTATCTTTTTTCACTATTATAGGTATTAACAACAAAAATTATTATAAAAACTCCTATTAAGAGAAATACAATTTCTTGTATAGCATCTGTTAATGATTTTGCCCATACTACTGAGCAAACCGCATAACCACACCAAAAAAGTAGAAAATATATAAAAGGTTTAATTTGAATCTGCTTCCAATTTACAGGGCTTTTGCCCATAAGTATTCTTGTGAGATATAATAGTGAAAGCATAAGGAAAAAAGCCCTATAAGGAAACATACTAAAACCCGCAATACTAAATAAAGAAACACCTCCACCAAGGAATGCAGTCATTAATAATAGACTTAACGTAATTTTTATAATGGATGAATCTCTCCAAAAATAACGTATGAATTTGATAGAGGCTATAGTCACAATACAAATAGCCAATATTAGAGCCATACTAAAGTAAATAGACTTGCCTTCAGAAAAATTAAGTATTCGCAATACTAAGAAACCAAAAATAACACCTAGTATTACTTGAAGAATTTTGTTATTGTAGATAATTTTAATCATATAAACACCTCTAATAACCATAAAAAGCTGACAACTAAAGAAAGTAACACCTTATCTTCACTATATCAACTTCTAGTAAAATATAATAGGATACTCCTTCACATTGTCAGCTTAATTTAGGCTATTCTTGATTTCTTAATAGTTGTTCTTCAGGAACATTTCTAACTTTTCTTGCTGGTGTTCCTACAACTAATTCTTCCTTTTTAACATCTTTTGTTACTATACTACCGGCACCTACAGCGCCATCCTCTTCAATAACTTTTCCAGGTAAAATAGTAGTATTTGCTCCTACACGACCACCCGTCTTAATCGTTACGCCTTTGAACTTATCATATCTTTCTTTAGATCTTGCCATATAATTATCGTTTGTTGTAATAACTCCTGGGGCAACAAAAACATAATCACCTAACTCAGAATATGCAGTGATATAACAGTTAGTTTCCAACTTACAACGATTCCCTATTTTACAATCATTTTCAATTGCAACTCCACGACCAACAATCGTTCTTTCTCCAACAGTAACTCTTTCTCTGATAGTAGCTAAATCTGCAACAAATACTTCGTCCTCAATTACTGCATTTGCATAGATTATCGCTGATGTACCAATTGTACAACCTGCACCTATAATTGTCGGAGGTAATTTTTTTACTTCTGGTAATATGGAATTTTTCGCTCTCGCTGGTTGCTTACCAATAACTACGTTATCTTGTATAATACAATTTGATCCTATTTGTACACCATCATAAATTACAACACTATTTCCAATTATTACATTTTCACCCAACTTAACATCCTGATAGATCACAACATTTTGTCCAATTTTTGCTGGTTCCATAATATCTCAACCCTTATTTAGAATAAAATTCCTTAATTTTACTTACTACATATTCTTGTTGTTCTCTTTTTAATTCAGGGAACATTGGTAATGATAATGCTTCTGCAGCTGCTTTTTCAGTAATCGGTAAATCGCCTTCTTTATAACCTAATTCCTTAAATACAGGTTGTAGATGTAATGGCATTGGATAATATATCATTGTGGATACACCATGCTCTTTAAGGAAGTTTTGTAGTTCATCCCTTTCCTGAACTCTAATTGTATATTGATGATAAATATGATAATTATGTTCTTCTTGATAAGGTGTAACAACATGCTCACTTAATCCGCTATTATTAATTAATTCATTATAAGTGTTTGCATTATTAATTCTTTGCTTACTCCAATCATTTAAATGCGGGAACTTCACATTTAGTATTGCTGCTTGGAGTTCATCAAGACGGCTATTGTAACCTAGAATATGATGATAGTATTTTGGTTTACTTCCATGAACACGAATAACACGCATTTTTTCAGCTATTTCATCATCATTTGTAACAATCATACCACCGTCACCATAAGCGCCTAGATTCTTAGTTGGGAAAAAGCTATAACATGCAGTAGTTCCTAATTCTCCAACCTTTTTACCTTTATACTCAGCACCGATAGCTTGAGCAGCATCTTCAATTACTGCTAATCCATGTTTTTTAGCAATTTCACTAATTGGCTCCATATCAACCATTTGTCCGTATAAATGAACTGGAATAATTGCTTTTGTTTTCTCAGTTATTGCTTCCTCAATCTTAACTGGATCAATATTAAATGTTTTTTCATCTATATCAACAAAGACAGGAATAGCACCAGCTCTTGCAATCGCACCCGCTGTAGCAAAAAACGTAAATGAAGGACAAATTACCTCATCTCCAGGTTTTACACCACAACCTAGTAAAGAAATGTGGAGTGCATCACTACCGTTTGCTACACCAATTCCATATTTAACATTACTATATTCCGCTACATCAGCCTCTAGTTTTTTAACATTCTGACCCAAAATAAACTGAGCACTAGACATTACATCTATAACAGCATTGTCAATTCCTTCTTTTAAATTTTGGTATTGTTCAGTTAAATCTAACATAGGCACTTTCATATTTTTACCCTCTTTCAATTGTTTTTTCAAATGTACATACATTCAAGAATTTATCTGCTAATTTTTCAATATTATGATTTTCATCTAAGTATTGATAGGCAGATTGTTTTAAATTCTGTCTTTCCTCTTCATCTAGAGTTAAAAGTGTTTTAAGTCCTTCCGAAAAAGCCTTTGGGTCTTCAGGCGGAACAGTAATACCTGCGTTCGCACTTTCAACAATATTATTTCTTACATTTCCTGCAAAGAGTATAGGTTTTCCTGCTAAGAGATAATCATTTAATTTATTTAAACTAATACCAAACCGATATAATGAAGTATTTAACATAGATACCATTAAAACATCTGCTAATGCTAATGTAGGTAATACTTGATCCTTAGGAACTCCTTCAAAAAAGTATACATTAGAATACTTTTTAGCACTTTCTTTTAACTTATCTCTTTCAGGACCATCTCCTATGAATACATATGCCATTTCATCTTCTTGCATATATTCAGCACTATTAACAATAGTATATAAGGAGTTTGCCATTCCATGTGCCCCTACATACATAGCTACTTTTTTATGTTTTAATTTTATCTCTTCAATATCTTTTGCAAGTATTGAATCCTTTTCTAATTCTCCCCTTCTACTGAGGTCAATACCGTTTGGAATGTAATATATTTTACTTTTGTCTACACCTAAGCTTTCCATGTAATCAGGAGCACCTGGAAGAGAAACAATGATCCTTTCTGCTTTCTTGTAAACAAACTTTTCTATCATCCCAAACATAATAGCTGCAGGATGCTTCTCACTCATTGCCCCAAAATCAATTAATGTCCTAGGCCATAAATCTTTTATTTCAATCACATATCTTGCTTTCTTTATTTTACTTAAAAAGTACGCCGCAAGACAGGCGAACAAATGTACAGAAGAACCTACAATTACATCAGGTTTTTCCTTCATAAAAGCCCCTCTAAATATTGAAGTAAAAAAGTAACTTATCATATTAAATACTCTTCTTACTCCATTCCCTTTATATGGTAGGGTCCATAACCATTCATATGTAATTCCATTTACATCTTCCGAGTAATTCTTTTTATTTGGATTCCGCCATCTAAATTGATATGCTAAGAAACTACTGGCGAATATCGTGATTTTATTCCCTTTTTTTAACATATATTTTGACAAATCATAATGTCTAGTTATTCCACTATCTGTAGGCTTTAGTGCAACGTGATTTAAAATCCATATATTCAAGTTTTTCACCACCTTTTTAGTACAGATATAATAATTATAGAGAACTATAAAGATTAATTAAATTTTCGCTCTCTTTTTCCCAATTATACTTCTCTTCAATTGCCTTCCTTCCGTTTTTCCCCATATGCTTGGCCTTTTCAGGGTTCTCAATAAACCAAGTAATAGCATTTGCAATTTCCTCAATGTTAAGAGGGTCAACGCACTTTCCACAATCTTCCCCTTCAACAATTGATTGCCATAGTGGAAAATTGGATGCAATAACCGGAATACCAGCAGACATATATTCGAATAATTTAATTGGATACGAGACGATATAACGTGGTTCAGGTCTTAATATAACCATTCCTACATCGGAGGTTGACAATAAGTCTTTTATTTCTTCTCTCGATAACCAACCTAAATGATCAACATAACTCCATGATGTTTCTTTTTTCATTTCATCTTCTAATGAAGTTGGTGAAAATTTCCCTGCTAATTTTAATTTTGCCCTATTTTTCCTATTTACTTCCTCAATTGCCTTAGTCATTTCTTTAATTCCTCGTAGCTCAGTTATACCACCAATATACAGTATTTGAGCTTCTTTACTCTTATTACCTTCTGTACCAGCCTTTGAATTTCCATCAGAAAGTAGCTCATTTAAAATTGGGAAATTATGAATTGTATATGTATTATTGTTATATACTTTAAATCTTTCTGCAATCGTTGGAGTTGCTGCAACAATTGCATTGAATCGCTTTGCAGAATACCGTTCTACACCCTTAACAATTCTTGAAATGAACCTTCTTAATCTACTAGGTATCCATTGCTTTGATAAAACCTGTTCAGGTACATCTTCATGTACATCATAAATTACTTTTTTCCCCTTGCGCTTAAGCAACAACCCTATTGGCATTAACTCAGGATCATGAAAGTGATAAACATCTGCATTCTCTTGTAATGCTTTTTTATAGACTTGTATTGGACCCTTAATCATTCTCATAATACGCCCATTCGCCTTCGCATCAACAGACTTTATTGTTACACCATATTTTTGCTGATCAGACTGATTAGCAACAATCAAGGTGACATCATGCCCAGCATTTGCTAAAGATTGACATTCTTTAATTAAGATTCTAATATCTTCAGCTGGATGAACTGAAGTAAGATGACATATTTTCATTTTGAAATAGCTCACTACTTTCCATTATTAATTACTTTGAAGCCAGACCAAATATTGGCCTGGCTCAAATTATTACAGACGATAGTATTTTTTAGCTATATCTTTAAAGTCTTTTAACGCATTTCTAGTATCAAAAATAACATTAGATTCTTTCGCGATTAACTCATAGTCAAAGTTTGAATGATCTGTAGTGAGTAGAACGATATCGGCTGACTCTAATAACTCCTGAGTTAAATCCTCAGTTTTTGTAACTTCACCTTTGAATTTAAATTCTTTAACATAAGGATCTACTACAGTCCAATTTGCTCCAGCTTTATCAAGTTCATTTAATATTAATAATGCCGGAGACTCACGAATGTCATCAATATCCTTCTTATAAGCAAGACCCAACATAGCAACTTTAGCACCATTTAGTGCTTTCTTTTCTTTGTTTAGAATTTGCATAATCCGATCAATAACAAATTCAGGCATACCATTATTGATTTCTCCAGCTAATTCAATTAGACGTGTATGATAATTGTATTCTCTAGCCTTCCAAGTTAAATAGAAAGGGTCAATTGGTATACAATGGCCTCCTAATCCAGGGCCCGGATAGAAAGCCATAAAGCCATAAGGCTTAGTTGCTGCCGCGTCAATAACCTCCCAAACATCAATACCCATACGATCGCAAAGAATAGCCATCTCGTTTGCTAAGGCAATATTGATATGTCTAAATGTATTTTCAAGTATTTTTTCCATTTCAGCAACAGCTGGACTTGAAACAAGATGTACGTCGCCTTCTAAGACGCTTTTATAAAGAAGCCCCGCAATTTCAGCACATGCTGGTGTAATACCACCAACAACTTTAGGAGTATTTTTTGTATTATAGTGTTTATTACCTGGATCTACTCTCTCTGGAGAGTAAGCTAAGAAGAAATCTTCCCCACATTTTAGTCCTGTTTCTTCAAGTATTGGTTTTAATACCTCTTCGGTTGTTCCAGGATATGTTGTACTTTCAAGTACAATTAGCATACCTTTATGTAAGTATTTAGCGATTTCTTTCCCTGAACTTTCAACATATGATGTATCAGGTTGCTGATAAATGTCTAATGGAGTAGGAACACAAATGGCAACTGTATCCACATCCGCAATTCTAGAATAATCTGTAGTTGCAAAAATTTGCTTACTCTGAGTTAACTCTGATAATTCTTCGTCCACTACATCACCAATATAATTGATACCATTATTTACTTGATCGACCCTTTTGGATTGCACATCAAAACCAATAACTTTATATCCTGCTTTTGCCTTTTCAACTGCTAATGGTAGTCCCACATAGCCTAATCCAACAACACCAATAGTAGCATTTTTTGTTTCAATTTTATTTAATAACTCTTTTGCTGATTCATTAAATTGATTAACTTCAGTCAAGATAGTTTCCTCGCTTTCGCTATTTTAATTTATTAAAATCTTAACGGTGTATTCTTTTCTGCAGACTTATAAAATCCATTAACTAATTCTAGCGCACGATGACCGTCTTCCCCGCTAACAATCGGATCTCTATCTTCCGTAATAGCTAATGTCATATCCTCTATAATCCATTGATGTCCAGGTTTTCCAAACGGATCAACTTCGATAGTTTCCTTAATATTTTTAATTGCTTCTTCAGATAAAGATTCAATGTCAATGTGTTTAAAATAAAGTGCATTTGAACCGCCAATAATGACAGTTCCTTTCTCTCCAAATATACTAATTGATTCTTCTAAATTTTTCGGATAAATTGTTGTAGCTGCCTCAACTATTCCTAAAGCACCAGATTTGAAGCGAATAACACCTGTAGATACATCTTCGGATTCTATATTCCGCAACCTTGTTGCTTCCATACTAAATAGTTCATCGACATCTCCCATGAACCAAAGCAATAAATCCAAATTATGAATTGCCTGGTTCATTAAGACACCACCATCAAATTCTTTTGTTCCTCGCCATGCTGCTTGGTCATAGTATTCTTGATTTCTGTTCCAACGAACAGTAGCATTAGCATGACTTATTTTACCCAAAAGATTATCTTTTAATATTTTCTTCATTTCTATCATTACTGGACGAAAACGATTTGGATGTACAACAGCTAATTTTACGTTATTTTCCTTACAAACATCTATAATTTGTTTTGAATCCTCTAACGTTAATGCAATTGGCTTCTCAACAACAATATGTTTTTTTGCATTTGCGGCTTTTACTGCAAGTGAAGCATGTAAACCACTTGGTGTACATATATTGATTACATCTACATTCTTATCTAATAACAATTTATCATAATCTGTATAAGTATCTACATTATATTCCTCTTTATAATATTCCATTCTCTCTGGTACGGTATCACATACAGCAACTAATTTTGAATTAGCCGAATTGCTAATTGCTGATGCATGTTTTTTAGCAATGTGTCCGCAACCTATTATTGCATAATTAACCATAAGAAAGTCTCCTTTAACAGTTAGAATTCCATCCATTCCTTATATTACACCAAAGATTAATTCGATACTATTACATTTTTAGTACAATTTTATTTAGCTCTTGCAACTCGTAACTTATTTGTAAAAATCCGAAACAACTTCCTATATAATTTTAGGTCATTTTTATTTATAACTAATAGAGAAAATATAGATTGTTTCGTATATCTTGAAAATATAATTATTTTCAAGATAAAACTAATTATATAAGTAATTGAAGTTGCAACAGCAGCACCAACTACACCATACTTTGGAATCATTACAAGGCTAAGGCTTATATTAAGAATTACATTCACAAATGCAACGTACATATTAAATTCTGGTTTTCCTCTAGCAGCCAAGTCATTTGATAATAACTTTTCTATTGACAACACGGCAAGACCTGGCAATAAAATATTCAATACTTTCACACTATCTATATACAAAGGATAATCATTTCCAAATAATAACTTGAAAATAAAATCAGATAAGAAAAAGACAAGAAGAGAAAGAATCGCTATAAATACTAGCATATTCTTACAAATGATAGAAGTAATAAAGTTTTTATCTGATTCGTTACTCATCGATGCAATTCGAGGTAACAATACACTTGATATAGATTGAGAAAAAATTGATAACTTTTCCCCATAATTAACAGCTACCGAATAAATACCTACTACTCCCGAAGAAAAAAACAATCCTAAGACAAGTAACGGTGTACGATAGTTTAGAAAGGTCATTACATTACTAATGTGGGTCTTCATCCCATATTTTAAGGACTTTTTAAAGTATGCCCATGAAAAATAACGAAAACTTATTTCTAACTTATACTTTTTAAAAAGGCTAACAAGAACACATGCAACTGATATTCCATAACCGAAAATAAAAGCCGTCAATGCACCCATTAATCCAAAGTCAAATACAACTATAAACAATGTAACTAATAGCAAATTACTCATTTGTTGAATTACCAACATAGAGTTAAACATTTTAAAGTCTTGTAATCCTTGATATATAGTTTGTAAAAATATCATCAAGAACATAAATGGAAGACCAATTAAAATATAGTAAAGTTGATTTAAATCTACACCATCTAACTTAGTAGTAAACAAAAGTAGGAACTGTATTATAATTATTCCCAATCCAACTGAAAGTATTGATAATATCAATCCCGTTAACACATTTGTATTAAATGCAGTATTTACATCAACTTCTTTTTTACTGACAAAATAAATGGTTGCAGAGTTAATGCCTAAATTTAAAAACGTTTGAAGCATTAAAGGTACTAATGTGATTAAAGTATATTTCCCTTGATTCTCCGGACCAAGTACCCTTGCAATAATGGTTAAAAGTAAAACTCCTACAACAATGCTGATAAATTGCCGAGACATTGTCAGCAAACTATTTTTTATAAATAATTTATTTTTTTTTTCCATTGATTTAATCCTTTTGAATTAACTGACTAAAGTGCGAGTAATTTTTTTCAGCGTTGAATCTTTCGTTCCACATGTTTAACGCATTTTCACGGAGTTGAATTTTAACGTTATCATCCAGATAATAAAAATCCATAATCTCCTTTGCTAGTTGGTCAGCAGTTATATCCTTATCAACTAGTATTCCATTTGTATTATCCACTAACTCTCTTGTCCCACCTACATTTGTTGCAATTACAGGAATACCACAACTAAATGCTTCCATAATTGAAACGGGAACACCTTCACTTTCACTTATGTTAATAAAAATATCTACTGGTTCTTGCAAGTAATTTTTCACTACTTCTTTGTTGTCTAAACTCCCTAATATCGTAGCATTAACATTATCAGGAAGTTCTTCAATCATTTCTTCTACTTGTTTTCGAAGAACACCATCTCCAATATGACGCCATTCAATTTTAATATTTTCTATCTGTTTTAAGGCGTTTATTAATAGCGGTATTCTTTTTACAGGAGATATAAAAGAGCATGTTACAATCCTAAGAACAGCATCTTTAGAAGGCTTCGCTACACCTTCAACAGCCAACGTTCCAAGCCTTTCTAATGAGAGCTTCCCTTCAACCTCATTACCATATTTTCCATGCAAATAGTTTATTCCATCTTCAGATATGACATAAACTTGATTAATATTCTTTATGATATCCTTTTGTAATGGTAAATAATGTGGATTGTGGGTATATTCGTAAAGATCACCACGATGAGCCCTAGAAATTGCCTGAATTGCTGGATATTCATCCTTTAACATTGCTAATGCAAGAGCGGATGTACTTAACCAATAGGAATAAAAAACATACTCCTCTAGCTCGCTTCCGAAAACACTCTTAATGTATTTTTTAACTTTCAAAGCATTACCTATCCAGCTAAATAAAATAACCGCACATTTAGGATTTATTGACATGGCTTTTTTTATATCTTTCAAAAACCACTTCAAACCAAATTTATCAGATAAAATTCCAATAATATAGTTGAATAATTTAGACAGGTTATTATGTTTTTTCAAAAAAACCTCATGAACAATGACATTCTCAGGCACCATTCTAGGATTTGAATTATCTGTCATATTAATAGGAATAATATGTATCTCATCGAACGCTTTAGATAAATGAAGAATTTCTGTTTCAAGAAATTGCTCTCCTGGATTAAAGGGAAACCTATTGGTTAAAAGAACTAATTTTTTCTTTCCCATACCTTTACCATTTATATGAGGCATGATTAAAAACTCCCTACTTTTTGTAAGTCATTGTTATTTCTTTTGATAGATCTTTTATATAATCCGTTAATTCTTTAGAGATATCATTTCGTTTTAAACCTAATTCAATTGTTGCTTTGATAAAGCCAAACTTATCTCCAATATCATATCTATTACCAATAAAATACTTCGCAAAAACTTGAGATGATTTATTCAATTGTTTAATTGCATCTGTCAATTGAATTTCTCCTCCTTTACCAGGAGGTGTCTTGCTTAAGATTTCAAAAATATCTGGGGTCAATATATACCTACCAAGTACTGCATAATTAGATGGTGCTTCTTCTACTTTAGGTTTTTCAACCATACTTTCAATTGAAAATAAATCTTCTTTCAACATTTTATTAATAGAAATAATTCCGTATTTGCTCACATCTTGACTTGGTACAGGTTGTACCCCAAGAATAGGTGCATTATATTCGTTAAATTCCTCTATTAATTGTAGTAAACATGGCTTTTCACTATAGACAATATCATCACCCAAAAGTACTCCAAATGGCTCATCACCTATAAAGCGGTGGGCACAATAAATAGCATGTCCAAGTCCGAGAGGTTCTTTTTGTCTAATATAATGTATATTACACAACTTAGAGATTTGCTTTATATTTTCTAACAAGTCATATTTCATCTTTTTTTCTAATGTATCTTCTAACTCATACGATTTATCGAAATGGTCCTCAATTGCTCGTTTCCCTCTACCAGTTACTATAATAATATCTTCTATTCCAGAAGCAACAGCTTCTTCAACGATATATTGAATTGCAGGTTTATCTACAATTGGCAACATTTCCTTCGGTTGAGCTTTAGTAGCTGGGAGGAACCTAGTACCTAACCCTGCAGCAGGAATAATTGCTTTTGTTATCTTCATAATATTAACCTCCTCCGTTATACAAATAGAAAAAGACGACCAATTAGCCGTCACTTATTATTGCTTACCAAAAACCTTTTTATAAAATCTTAAAAGTGGTCTATATTTATCACTAACTAAACCAACTATTTCTGCAACTAGTCCAGAGATTATTATTAATCCGAAAATAATTAATAACGATCCCCACAACGTTGTACTCTTCAATAATAATGCACTAATAGCAAAGATTATCCCAAATCCATATATCACCAATACAGTTTGTCTATGGCTCAGCCCTATCGCCATTAATCTGTGATGCAAATGAGACTTATCTGGTGACGATATAGGCATTTTATTAACAATCCTTCTAATTATGGCAAAAAATGTATCGAAGATGGGTACCCCTAATATTATAATAGGGATTATGAAACTGAACAAAGTCACACTTTTATAGAGACCCAATAACGACAGTATACTAATTGAATATCCTAAAAACAACGCTCCTGTATCACCCATAAATATTTTAGCCGGATGGAAATTATAGAAAAGAAACGCCAAGATACTACCAATTAGGATAACAGCGAGCGAAAGGATCATAACTTTGTTATAAGCACCTGCCATAATTGCAATTGTACTAATTCCTATTATTGAAATGCCGGCAGCTAAACCGTCTAGTCCATCGATAAGGTTAATTGCATTCGTTATCCCAACGATCCATAATATAGTAATTGGTATTGCCATCCATCCAAGTTCAATTTTATCAAAAAAAGGGACTTGGATAAAATCAATTGTTAATCCAGTACTAACTACAATACTAGCTGCTCCTATTTGAACTAAAAATTTAATTTTTGCGGATAGTTCGTATTTATCATCTAGAATTCCCAGTATTACAATGATTAATGCACCAACTATGATCCCTTTCATCCGTTCATTGTATAAACCACTAACAAAGTAGCCTATAATAACTCCAATGAATATTGCTAAACCACCAAGTCTAGGCATTAGTTTCGAATGAACTTTTCTATAGTTAGGTTTATCTACTGCTCCGATTTTTATTGCTAACTTCATTACTAACGGAGTAACTACTAGGACTGTTACAAACGATGCAATAAAAGCTAAAGCAACTTTAATGTCCATAAGTTCTGCTCCTTACTTTTTAGCATTTTATCTGAAATAAGTTTATCACAATATGGTGAAAAATCAATTCTTCTTTTAATCACATTGTGCCTCGATTACAATTTATTTTTTGTTATATAACAAATTTATATAAAATAAATTTCATCTATTTTATAATTACTTTTTTCCAAGTATATAGCAATAACCCTTATAAAAGTTTAACAAAAATGTAACAATTATTTTCTTTTATATAGTATTAAAGACCCATACAACTAATTCATGAAAAGACTGATGGTAATCTTCCTCACCATCAGTCTTGGCTAAAAAATTATTTATAATATGCCTCAATAACAGAAGCTAATTGTTCTGCTCTTTTCGCTTGAACATTCGGATCCTTAAGTAATTTCAATTCATCCGGATTAGAACCAAATCCAAGTTCTAAAAGGACAGATGCCATTGTTGTTCTTCTAGTTACATAGAGATTATGATCACTTGAACCATCATTTTCAATTGATACACCGTTGGATAAGGCCTGCGCCATTAAGTTAGCTAACTCTTTACTCTCAGTTGCTGCTTTACTAGGAGAATCAGTATCATATGCGATAACAGTATTCAAACTAATTGTTTTTACAGTATTTCCATCTTGATAGTAAAACAATTTTTTCTCTGGGTCTTCTTTTACTAAAGGATATTTTTTTCCATTGATCACCACATAGGTACCACTTGTATCTACATTAGGTCTATAAGTACTGTAATGTGTACTTGAACCGCTAGCACTTGCATTAGTGCTTGAATCATGATGAAGACTTATGAATAGGTTTGGCTTCTGTGAATTTGCCATTGCTACACGGTCTTCTAAGGAAATATAAATATCATTGTTTGGTTGTCTGGTATATAAAATTTTAGCTCCACGATAGGTTAATTTACTTGCTAATTGTTGTGTAAATTGCATATTTAAAGTTTTCTCATAAACACCTGAATAGACTGCACCCGGATCCGATCCACCATGCCCTGCATCGAGCATAATTGTAATGCCCTGTAATGGTTTAGGAGGTTGTACCTCTTTACCACTTAGAATCGTTACTACATCGTTAGAAATAGAAGCAGTAGAACCTAAAACAAAAAGATTGGTTATCCCTTTATTCTTGATTGTTTGTACAATACTACTTGGTGCTGAAGTTGGTCTAGTCAATAACATAGGTGCATCCATTTTAGCCGCAAGCACAGAACCTGTTAATGCATCTGCAAATGTAAGTCCAGTTGCTACAAATGCATTTTTACTAGTAAACCCCAAATTGTTTGCAATATTGGAAGAAACCTCATAACGGTCTTTTCCACCCATTCTTTTTGGGGAAGGTAATTTATTATAAACAGCTGTTCCCACGCTAGGTTCTCCACCTGAAACAACTGTTTTTGTTATCCCGTTTTCTTTTAATGCCTTCTCAGTTTCTGGAGGTAATTCATTTGTTTTTGTCAATAATATTGGATAACCATTTTTAGCTGCATAAGGTGCTATAGAAAGCGCATCTGAAAATACTAATCCATATGCAACGACCGCTGTATCAGTATACTTTAACTTTTTCGATACATTATATGAAACCTCATATCGATCATGACCACCAATTCGTTCTGTTTGAATTCCTAATTGTTGTAGTCTATTCATTACATTGTTAGAAACACTTGGTGGTCCACCAACAACAATTACCTTTTTAGCACCAAGTCTTTTTATTTCAGTTTCAGTGACTCCTGTTAATTTATCAGGATGTGTTAATAAAATTGGAGCATTCTCTTGATATGCTAGCGGTGTTGCTGATAATGCATCTGCAAACGCTAAATAATTTGCTAATATAACAGTATCTGATTGTGTCCATCCTTGTTTCGATACATTTATAGCAACTTCAAACCTATCCTTACCACCTAGTCTTTTATTTGTGACATCAACAGCATAAGACTTCTGGGGAATTAAAGTAAATATAAAAATCACAATTGTAAGAAAAACTATATATCTTTTCAAAAGAAATTTCTCCTTTTAATATCTTATTTCACTTCAGTACCTGGAAAATAGAATGTTAGTATTTCTTCATAAGTCTTATTGTCCTCAGCCATCTGTTTGGCTCCATATTGACTCATACCTACCCCATGACCATACCCTCTTCCTGATAGAATAAAAGAGTCATTAGGTAATTTAGATACAATATCATCACTTACTGACGGAGTCCCACCTAATACTGTAAAGTTTGCTATTTCGTTATCATTAATAAAACTACTAATAGAATCTGGTAACGAAGTAGGTCTAGTTAGTAACATTGGTGCATTATTTTTCGCTGCTAATACTGAACCTGTTAAAGCATCAGCAAAAGTTAAACCTGTTGCTAAAAATGCTCTATCTTTTGACATCCCCAATTGATTAGCAATATTTGAAGCAACTTCATAGCGATCTTTCCCGCCCATTCTTCTTGGAGAAGGAAGTTGATTGAATACTGTTTTCCCTACACTCGGTTCTCCACCTGAGACAACTGTTTTTGTAATTCCGTTTTCTTCCAATGCCTTTGCTGTTTCTGGTGGCATTTCATTGGTTTTAGTTAATAATATTGGGTATCCATTTCGAGCTGCATATGGAGCAATAGATAGGGCATCTGAAAAGACTAACCCATATGCAACGACGGCTGTATTAGTAGAATTTAATTTTTTTGAAACATTGTAAGATACTTCATAACGGTCATGTCCACCAATTCGTTCTGTTTGAATCCCGAGCTGTTGAAGTCTGTTTATTACATTATTCGACACACTTGGCGGCCCTCCAACAATAATAACTTTTTTAGCCCCAAGCCTTTTTATTTCATTCTCAGTTATAGCTGTTAATTTATCAACATGTGTTAGTAGAATAGGAGCGTTTTCTTGATAAGCTAAAGGAGTAGCAGACAATGCATCTGCAAACGCTAAATAGTTTGATAATATGACGGTATCAGAGTTTCCCCATCCTTTTTTCGATACATTAACAGCAACCTCAAACCTATCCTTTCCTCCTAGCCGTGTTGTTGTACTACTAACATATTTATCTATTAATGTACTTTTTATTAATGTTCCACCGATAATAGTACGAATACTATTTACTGATAAATCCTTACTGTATACATGAGTTTTTATTTTCCCATTTTCCATTACATATTGATTCGTTATATTGTCTTTCAAAAAAAACTCTACTTTGAGTGAGCCAGTTAGGCTTCTACCACTTGAATTTTTGGATTCATCTATCGTTAATACTGGTATACTCACAATCTTTATGTCTTTTCCTTCATAGCCATTATTAGATAAAAATGCTTTTATATTTTTTGAAATAGTTGTATCCTTTTCAGAAACACTTGTCCACCATTTTGATGGATTCGATAAATCTTTACCCTCAAGATTTATTTGTGTTTTATGAACTGTTACAGACCACGGAGTTTTCGGGTCATTCGGATCAACTTGCACAGGATAATATGGTAATTGCGTGGAACCCCAAGCATTTGAATTAGATTCTGTTATTCCACCGTTACTTGACGAATAAACCGTCGAAACTACACTATTACCATATTTCAACAGTTGACCTTTTGTTTGATTTACGGCAGCTGTAGAATTTGGATGCCAATCATATCCACCATAAACTTGATGTGTTTGTGTATCTGTAATTACTTTTCCTACATATCCTCTTGATACTGCATAAGATCTTGCTGAAACTGCTTGTGCCTTCAATGCTTCTAAATGCCATAAAGCAGGCATTTCATGAGGAACTACTCCTTTTAAATAATCTTCAAAGGGAATATTAACATTAGTTGGTCTTATATATTTGTTAGATTCTACCTCAAATTTCATGTTTCCTAAGTAATTTTTTGTTTTCTTTCCAATAATGGTTATTATATGACTAGAATTATATTCCTTAGGGCTTATTGTGAAATTCGTACCAAGAGCTTTTAATTTTTTCGTGTTTTCATAAAGAACAAGTTGACCCTGTTCTATTTTAATTGTATAAACAATATTTGGAGATAACTTAATAGTTTCATTATTAACTAGATTAAATTCACCAGTGAATTTAAAACCTAGACTATTAACATTTCCTATATTGTTAATCAGTTTTACGGATAATGTTTGCTCGGCAGCGCTAGTTTTAGAGATCGGATGTAATGAGAAAATTAACATAGCTACCGATAGTACAAGAAATAACCTTCGCACTCTTCTTTCCCCCTTAGTAACTTGTTTAATTAGTCCTTTGTTCACTTTTCAAATTATAACATAGATCCCCAATATGTATTATCGAATCTTGTAAAATATGAGGGAAAAGTAAATCTATAGCGAAAGGTTAAGGTCTTCTAATATCTTACTATTCTACTTTTAATTGAAGATAATTCCCCTCCTTAAATTACACAAAATTGAGAATCAATATAATAACAAAAAAACCTTCTCGGATGCATTAGAGAAGGTTAAAGTGTTATTAATTATTTATCGAGGTATAATGTTTTCGTCCTATCGAAACGTAGTCGATATTCCATTTCTTCATATCTTCAAGTTTATAGCAATTTCGACCATCATAAACTCTCGCATTTTTCATTAATTCTTTATAACGAGAAGGAGGATAAGTAATTATTTCATTCCATTCCGTTCCAATAAACACCAACTCTGTTCCTTCGATTGCACAATCTATTGTATTGCAATATTTTACAGTATCTCGAAGTACCCTCTTTGAATGTTTAATAGCAACAGGATCATATACTGTTACAGATGCGCCTTGATTTACTAATTCCTTAGCAAGTACAATAGAAGCGGATTCTCTAATATCGTCTGTATTTGGCTTAAAGGTTAACCCTAATAATGCAACTTTTTTCCCAGCAAGATCTCCCCCAAATTCCATTAAAGCCTTTCCTATGAGTCTAAGTGGTTGTTCATTATTCACTTTTATAACGGATTCTAACAATTCAAAATTATGTTCCACATTTCCGGCTAATTGAACTAATGCTTTAGTGTCTTTTGGAAAGCATGAACCTCCATAGCCTATACCTGCCTTCAAGAAATGATGACCAATTCTTTTATCCATTCCAATACCATTTGATACATCCTCAACGTTTGCTCCAACTTTTTCACATATATTCGCAATTTCATTAATGAAACTAATTTTTGTTGCTAAAAATGCATTAGATGCATACTTTATCATTTCTGCACTTTTAATGTCCGTTTTAACAATAGGTAAGTTTAACTTTGAATAAAGTTCCTCCATAATATTAAATGCATAGCTACTGTTTGCTCCAATAACAATTCTATCTCCTTGAAAAGTATCAGATATTGCTGATCCTTCTCGCAAAAATTCAGGATTTGAAACAATATCAAAAGAAATCTCTCTTCTTTTATCACGGAGTAATTTTTCTCTAATAAAATCATTCGTACCAACAGGAACAGTACTTTTCACAGCTATAAGTACATTATTTTTCATATATTTTGCTATTTCTGAGGTAACAGAGTATATATATGATAGATTTGCAGAACCATCATCATTCTCAGGTGTCCCTACAGCAATGATGATAATATCACTATTACTGTATGCATCCTCTGAATTAGTGGTGAATCTTAACCTTAAAGCTTTTTTGTTTTTATTTAACATCTCCTCTAAACCAGGTTCATATATCGGGGACCGTCCCTTTGTCAACATTTCAATTTTTTCTTTGTTAACATCAATACAAGTAACATAGTGACCTATTTCTGCTAAACAAACTCCCGTAACCAACCCAACATACCCTGTTCCTGCTACCGTTACCTTCACTTTTATCACCTCTTATCATCCATTACCTTTTTAACAAATCGTTTAAATAGTTAAATAATTCTTGCCTTAGTTCCTTCCTTTCTAAAGCAAATTCAATTGTCGCTTTTATAAATCCTAATTTATCTCCAACATCATACCTTTCCCCTTGAAAATGGTATGCTAAAACGGTTTGCAACTTTAGTAATCTTGCTAACGCGTCTGTTTATCGAATTTCTCCATTTAGACCTGGAGACTGTTTATCAAGAGCTTCAAATATTTCAGGAGTTAAAATGTATCTACCTGTAATTGCACTATTAGTAGGAGCTACATCTATATTGGGCTTCTCTACTAAATCCAAAATTTCATAAACACCACCTATTACTTCCTTTTTAAAATCATAATTTACTATTCCATATTTATGTACGTTTTTGCGTGGGATATTTTGGACACCAACAACTGGATGTTTGAACTGTTGGTAAACATTTATTAATTGTTTTAAACATGGTTCTTCATTTTTTGTTCGTACTATATCATCTCCTAACAATACAGCAAACGGTTCTTTTCCAATAAAACGTCGAGCACACATAATTGCATGACCAAGACCTTTAGGTTCCTTTTGTCTTATATAATGAATATTCGCCATTTCTGAAATTCGCTGTACAACTTCTAATATTTCCCATTTTTGTTTACTAACTAATGTTTCTTCAAGTTCGTATGATTTATCAAAATGATCCTCAATTGCACGTTTGCCTCTTCCACTTATTATTAATATGTCTTTGATGCCAGATTTAACTGCTTCTTCGATAATATATTGAATTGCTGGTTTATCCACTATTGGTAACATTTCCTTTGGTTGAGCCTTTGTTGCAGGTAAAAATCTAATACCTAACCCAGCAGCAGGTATAATTGCTTTCTGAATTTCAATAAGACATTCTCCTCTCAAGAATATTCTTTCATCCTAACCTCAACATAGAATATGAAGTCAACCAATTCCAAAGAACAATTCATAACCAATAAATTTCTCTACTTATTTTAATTTATTTATGATGAAATATAGTAAATTCATTGTTAAGAATTTATAAATTTATGAAAACTTCTTATGTAACCTTTACAGATATTACTGAAAATTTGTTAATAACAAATTCTAGTATATCTAGTTCCTATATACCTAATTTTAAAAATAAAAAAAGACATGGAGATTCCATGCCTATTTTGCAACAAAATATTCTGTTAAATAATCCGCCCATACCTTATGCCCGCTTTGATTAGGCAAGCTAGGCTGTTCACCCATATCTGCTAAATAATCTTCCATTTTTTCATCATCTAATTCCGGCCAATTTTCCCAATGGTTTAAATAAACAATGTCATTCGTTTCTGTATATTCTTTTAATTGATTTACTTGCTTTGGATAAAAATTAGCATTGTATAATGGATTTGAAGGTTGTATGAATATCGTTACATCTTCATTTACTTCCTTCCATGCGTCCATCATCGTTTCGATGTTTTTCAGTGTGTTTTCAATACCGATTACACTTTCGTTATCCTTTAACATAGGCGGTTCATAAAGAATGATGTCAGGCTTTGCATTACTTACTTGTTCATACGACTTTTCATCTACAACTTCTCTTGACGTCTTCGTTCCTTCTGAAAGAACAGTTATGTTAAAGATTCCCTCACCATATGATGCGGTTAATTGTTTCTTGAAAAATTCTGGCCATGCCTCTTTGTCTGTTGCCGTTGAATCTGAACCATAAATGACGAACTGTAAAGGCTTCTTTGTATTTACAGCATTTTTTATTTTTTCTTGTAACTCTTTTGGTAGATTCGCAGAGAGTGCAGTCACATCGATCGCCTTCTTTTCGGAGGAAGTTTCCTCTTCAACAGGACTCACTTGCTCGACCTTTTTTTCAGCTACCGTTTTCTCTGCCTTTGCGGAGATTTTATGATTCCAGTGTAGATTACCAATAATGATTGCGACACCACACACTATAACTGTTAGTAAGACATAAAGCTTATTCAAAACAAGAATCCTCCAATTTTCGACATGTTCTA
>JAPSLU010000412.1 GCA_031180405.1 Bacillus sp. (in: firmicutes)
ACCAATTGAAGAAGTGGTGACAAAACTATACTCCCCAATCTTCCATGGGTGTTGCAGTGTCCCTAAAATTCTTTCGGTAATCGCTGACACTTCATTTCTTGAATGTACACCTGGCAATAGAATAAGAAATTCGTCTCCTCCTATTCGTCCAAAAGTGTCTACCTCTCGTATACATGTATGAATTCTTTTTACAAATTCCACAAGAAGTTGATCCCCAACATCATGCCCCATTGTATCATTTACCCATTTAAAACGGTCAACGTCAAAAGACAAAATGGCAAAAATATCTCCACTTCGTTTGCTTTGTGAAATGGTATAATTCAACCTTTCCATAAACAAACGGCGATTAGGTATTTTTGTTAGATAATCATAAAAAGCCATTTCTTCTAACTGTTTTTCATAATTCCTTTTATTAGTCACATCTCTAGAAACAGTTAATATATGTTGTAGTTCCCCATCTTCATTAAGAACTGGTGTAAGATGGGTATCTAACCAAACATAATGACCCTCTCCATGCAGATAACGAAAAGATATGCTGTTTGGTTGTTTCTTCTCAACAGTTTGCTTAAAGCTAGTTATAACTTCTTTTCGATCTTCATCATGTATCTTTTCAATTGGAAGTGTTTCACGTTCTATAGATGGTACCCCTAACACCTTGCTGTGAGAAGGTGAAACATATAAAAGTTTATATGATGGATCAATAAGCGAAACGAGATCTCTCATGTTTTCTGCTATTAACCGATACCTTGATTCACTTTCTTTAATTCTTCTATCAGCCTGCTTTTTATCCGAAATATCTCTAGAAATTGCCGAGACAGAGGTGATGTTTCCCTCTGCATCCCTAATTGGTGAAAGGCTTAAACTGACATCAATCAGTTCTCCGTCTTTCTTAATACGTGTTACTTCATAATCATGAATAAAGGTTCCATTCAAAACCTTATTAAATAACACATTCGATTTAACCTCTTCTTTTGGAAAAATTAAAGAAATGTTTTCCCCAATAATGTCTTCCTTAGTATAGCCAAAGGTTTGCTCAAAAGCTGGATTGATTTCCAATACACGTTGATTCAAATCTACTATATCAATAGCATCAATTGTACTGTTAAAAAAAGATTCTAATGTTTCTTTTGTACGCGTAAGCTCATCCTGAACCCGTTTTTGCTCTGTTATATTTTTCGCAATACCAAAAACTCCTATAATATTTCCATTAACAACTATTGGAACATTTGTAACGTCTACTTCAATACGTTCTCCCTGCTTGTTAATAATTGCACAATGGTAATTTCTCGTCTCTCCTTTTACTACTGCCTGAAAGTTTTCAATTGTTTGTTCTAAAGTGTCTTCAGCGATCATCGGAGTAAAATCACGATTCTTATACTCAGCCAATTTATAGCCGGTTATTTTTTCAAGTCCATGATTCGCATTTATAAAACGACCCTCCAAATCGAATTGAAAAACAGCATCAGGGTGATGCTTAACTAAAGAACGATACGTTTGTCGGCTTACCTCTAATTGGTTCTCTTTTTCAACTTGATCTGTTATATCTCTATAAATAGCAATTAAACCAATAATCTCACGATCTTCATTTCTTAGAGGAGAATAGGATGAGCTGACATAAAGTAAACTGCCATTTTTTTTTTGTCTTACCGTTCGATGTGCTGGAATATTTTTACCCTGCAATAAATCTTTTGCAATCCCCTGATGTTCATGTTCGTAATCCTTAGGGATCAGATTAAGATCTTCAAAAGATAACCCCTCTACCTCATCTTCTTCCCAACCAAACATTTTGGTAAAACCGTGATTCATTCGAATAATGGTTAAATTCGTATCCGAAACAAGAATGCCATCCGTTGTACTTCCTAAGAAAGAATCAAGAAATGCTTTTGTGCGAAACAATTCCTTCTCAGTTTCTTTTTGAACCGTAACATCTCGACCAATTGCTATAAGATGAGTGCATACCCCTTGGCTGTTTAAAATTGGGTTTATGATAATATCTCCTATTTGCCTACCGTTAGCTGAAGAGATCTCTTCCTCGTACCTAACGGGCTTGCTAGAGGAAAAAGCCTTACCTAATATTCTATTGTAATTGGAAGCGTGCGGTTCAGGTATTGCATCCTCAACAAATTTACCGTATCTCTCATCGCTATATCCAGCCTTATAAGCTGCATCATTAGCTTTTAAATATTTAAATTTTCCATTAACCACTTCAAATATAACAGCTATATCTGACATCTGATTAAAGATATTATCCATTATATCTAATCTAGTAGACCGCATTATTATATACTCCTTTGTTCTAAATAAACTTAGTGTGAATAGTTTTTCCTATATAATAATCATTTATTTTAAAATAAAATATTATTGAAAGCCTTTAATAAAGACCTACTATCTTTAGTAACTAGGACAAGTTTTATTCTAATATTATTGTGCCTTACACTACTTAATGTGTATATCACCTGCGACTCCTAAAAAAACCTACTTATTATAGGAGTTCCTTCCTAATTATAGGTAGCTTACATGAACAATCTAACATAGGGATTTGATGTAATTAAACTTGTTAAAAAAATTAGGTTAAAAGGATAGAAAAGCCAAGAGGTTACATGAGGTTAGTGGAAACAAAGCATTTGTTTTAAGAGGGTAATGTACCATAAAGCCTATGGAATTGTATCGTTATTAAAATTCAGTCATTTCATTTAAGGTTTTTTTCAAGGATTGTTGCTTTTGTGAAAATTTTTTACTCTATAGTGAAATGGAGCGGTGGACACTAGACTCCTGCGGGAGAAGAATAAAGGCCGAGATCCAGCAGGCGAAACTGAGGAGCATTCCTGTTTTTAATCCTATAGGGTTCTTGCAAAATAAAAAGTCCTCTTGTAAGATGCTTGAGTATCAACTTCCCAATCGAAACTCATCACCATACAGGAGGACATATGATGAA
>JAPSLU010000056.1 GCA_031180405.1 Bacillus sp. (in: firmicutes)
ATCCGCTCGACTTGCATGTATTAGGCACGCCGCCAGCGTTCGTCCTGAGCCAGGATCAAACTCTCCAATAAAGTGTTTGATATAGCTCATAAGTTTTGTTTTGTACTATATAGTACGTTTTTGTTAATCGAAATTAACGTTGGCACGCTTGGTTTTGTTTAGTTTTCAAAGATCATTTACTAGTCATTAACGACTAGGTATTTATCTTACCATTAAAATTCAGTGTCGTCAACAACATTTTAAAATTTATTATTCTAAAAAATTATTTATCATTGCCTCTTGCGGCAGAAATTAATAATAACTGATATCCATCCAGTAGTCAAACTATTTCTTTATGATCTTTAAAGTGAAAGTATTATTATAAGGGCTCTATCATTTATCTTCAGAATTCATTACTTCATTTAAATTAAAGACACTTACAAACTCGACGTCTGTCTTTTAGATTTCACTTACACCCACTTTAGGAGCTAGCAAAGTGCTATTTATAGTTTAAAAACTTTCTAAACGACAAAAAGCACGGAATGCCCGTGCCTAATTTCGAGCTAATTAATATATATATGATTCTCCAACATCACTCGGTATAACAGGAACGTTGAATTTCAGATAAAAGGGAATGCTACCAAGTAACCAACTTTTTGAGGTTACCAAAACGGTTCATTGGGGTTTGACTCAACAAATTGTATCCCTGATTTATTGTCAGGATCAGTTTAGTTTATAGGATCGTTAACCTAACTACACCATGTTTACTTTCTGCATATCAGATTGATTTCCTACTCCTTGAATACCACCTACAGAAGCAGTATTAAGTTCTTAGATCTTAAAATAGGAAATGAATAAAACAGTGTAATACAAAAAGTAAAATGCTAGTAAGTATATTAACAATATGGAATATTAAACGTTGCATTTAAAAATTAGATACAATTTTCTCTAATAAATTATCAACATTGATCAAAAAAAGGCGTGCATATAATAGCACGCCTTTCTTTTTGTTATTGGTAATTTCAAGTTGTATGTCTTCTCTTAACAAAGTATAATATGCCACCAGCTAGAACTACCATGAATCCTATTAATATAAGATTAAAGTTGTTTGTTGCTGTATTTGGAAGTTCATGATCAGCTTGAGATGGAATTATATTAAAATTTGGTTCGCCTTCGAATACACCATACGTACTGAAGTGATCAGTGTACGTTGAAACTTCACCATTTTTATACTCTCCACCGATTAGTTGCCATTTATCCTCAGTTTCATTCCAATAATAAACTTTTACATTTTCAGGATTTTTAATTTGTTTTGGATCAACCTTGAATGTAAGTTTAACTTTTTCACTGAACTCATGATACACTTTGCCATCTGCTTCAATTGTAAAGTCATAAGCAACTAGTGAACCATTTGCTTTCATTTTCTCCACTTTAATATCTAGACTTTCTGCTAATGGCAGAATAGAAGCAGGTATTTGAACATCGACATTTCCATTACTTAGTACAATTGTTGCTCCAGTATCTTTTAAGGCTTGAATTTGTTCTTTAGTTAATGTTAAAGTTGCATTTACTTTATTATCAACCTCTACAACAACTGTTCCTTCTTCTTCAAAATTTTCAAGTGCATCTTCATTTATTGTATACTTGTTTCCTACTTTAGTTACTGGCAGTTTTATTACTTTGCCATCATTTGAATTGCCTGGGTTTTTACCTGGGTTTTCACCTGGATTTTCGCCTGGGTTTTCACCTGGGTTTTCGCCTGGGTTTTCGCCTGGGTTTTCGCCTGGGTTTTCACCTGGGTTTCCGCCTGGGTTTTCACCTGGGTTTTCACCTGGGTTTCCGCCTGGGTTTTCACCTGGGTTTTCACCTGGGTTTCCGCCTGGGTTTTCACCTGGGTTTTCGCCTGGGTTTTCACCTGGTTCATCAGTTACATCTACAATTCTACCTTCTACTTCTGTTGGGATAGATTCTAAGCTTACTAGATGATCTCTAAAGTTTTCCCAATCTGATAGACCTAGGTCTGTTACACGTCCTTCTTCATATGCTTTCGCAAAAACGTCATAACCATCTCCGCCTTTCGCAGTGAAAGCATTTGTTGCGACTGTATAAGTTTCTTCGTCTTGAACTTCTACATAAACATCATTAGAATTTAAATATTTTACTGATACTACACGTTCTCCCGCTGGTTTTGTAGAATCGAATTTCACTTTCCCGCCAGATACATGTAAGAAACCGCCATTTTCCTCCGGATATTGACTAAAGCTGATTTCAAATGCTTCTTTCAACTCAGCACCAGTTAAATCCATTGTTGCTAATGTATTAGCGAATGGAAGAACAGTAATTACTTCACCAGCAGTGATTGGGCCGGCATCAATTGCCGCACGGATACCACCGCCGTTTTGTAATGCCATAATGACATTCTTTCCAGTGAAAGATTTTGCTTTTTCAAGCATTCCATCTGTAACCAAGTTTCCTAAAATTGTTTCATTCTTACGTACACTTGGTTTTGTATTATCTCCATTTGTACGTGGGTTTTCCAATTCTACGTCAGTAGTTACACCAATCTCTTCTTGTGCAACTTGATCTACTTGTTCTTTATATGGAGCTAGAATATCCGCAGCTTCCCTGTCGGCTTCTTGGTTTTTAATTGGAACTAATTTACCTGTTTCTGCTACGATTACACCATCTTGATCAAATTCAGCATTAAGTACACCCAGATTGCTATTAGCATTCCCTGTTTGAACAATCACTGTTGGTGTTTCGTCCTCTGCTACTACTTGAGGTTCAGCTAACGCTGTATGACTATGTCCACCAACAATAATATCAATACCTTCTACTTCTTTTGCTAGGGTTAAATCGTTATCGATTGCCGGATTATCATCATAACCAATGTGAGTTAACGCAATAATCTTATTAACACCTTGCGCTTCAAAGGCTTTAACAGCTTTTTCAGCTTCTTCTAGATAGTTTTGGAATACTATTGAACCTGGACTGGAAATATCTTTTGTTTCTTCTGTTGTTAAACCGAAGATACCAACTTTTTCTCCATTTACTTCTTTGATGATCCCATTATAAATTTGACCATTTTGACCATCCGTTGTTACTAAGTCATTGAATAGCCCATTAAATTGATCATCTTTTGAGAAATCAACGTTTGCACTTACGAACGGGAATTGTGCACCTTGGATAAATTCTACTAATTTCTCATGACCTGCAGCTGATGACCCTAAGTCAAATTCATGGTTACCAAAAGTCATCGCATCAAAGCCCATTAAGTTCATTAAAGCTAAGTCTGCTTCACCGTGGAATTCATTAAAATACAAGGTACCAGTGAATGCATCCCCTGCATGTAATAGCAGCGAATTAGGATCTTTATCTCTTTCCTCTTTAACTGCAGTAACTGTCTTAGGCATGTTGCTTAAAGATGCGTGTGTATCATTTGTATGAAGGACAGTTAAGTCAAAGGTGTCTGTTTCATTGTTCGTTAAAACAATTCGACCTTCAACCTCTGTTGGGATTGATTCTAAACTTACTAAAAGATCTCTAAAGTTTTCCCAATCTGATAAACCTAAGTCAGTTACACGTCCTTCTTCATATGCTTTCGCAAAAACGTCATAACCATCTCCGCCTTTTGCAGTAAAAGCATTTGTTGCTACTGTGTAAGTTTCTTCGTCTTGAACTTCTACGTACTCACCATCTTCATTTAAATATTTTACGGATACAACACGTTCTCCTGCTGGTTTTGTAGAATCGAATTCCACTTTCCCGCCGGCTACATGAAGGAAACCTCCGTTTTCCTCTGGATAACGACTGAAGCTGATTTCAAATGCTTCTTTCAACTCAGCACCAGTTAAATCCATTGTCGCTAATGTATTAGCGAATGGAAGAACAGTAATTACCTCACCAGCAGTGATTGGGCCGGCATCAATTGCCGCACGGATACCACCACCGTTTTGTAATGCCATAATGACATTCTTTCCAGTGAAAGATTTTGCTTTTTCAAGCATTCCATCTGTAATTAAGTTCCCTAAAATTGTTTCGTTTTTACGTACACTTGGATTTGTATTGTCACCGTTTGTACGTGGGTTTTTCAATTCTACTTCAGTTGTTACACCAATCTCTTCTTGTGCTACTTGTTCTACTTGTTCTTTATATGGAGCTAGAATATCCGCAGCTTCCTTGTCGGCTTCTTGGTTTTTAATTGGAACTAATTTACCTGTTTCTGCTACGACTACACCATCTTCATCAAATTCCGCATTTAGTACTCCTAGGTTACTATTGGCATTTCCTGTTTGAACAATCAACGTTGGTGTACCGTCTTCTTCTACTACTTTAGGTTCAGATAATGCCGTATGGCTATGTCCACCAACAATAATATCAATACCTTCTACTTCTTTTGCTAGGGTTAAATCGTTATCGATTGCCGCATTATCATCATAACCGATATGAGTTAACGCAATAATCTTGTTAACACCTTGCGCTTCAAAATCCTTTACAGCTTTTTCAGCTTCTTCTAGATAGTTTTCAAATACTATTGAACCTGGACTGGAAATATCTTTTGTTTCTTCTGTCGTTAAACCGAAGATACCAACTTTTTCTCCATTTACTTCTTTGATGATCCCATTATAAATTTGACCATTTTGACCATCCGTTGTTACTAAGTCATTGAATAACCCATTGAATTGATCATCTTGTGAGAAATCAACATTCGCACTTACAAACGGAAATTTAGCATCTTGAATAAATTCCGTTAGTTTTTGATGTCCTGCAGATGAAGAACCTAGATCAAATTCATGGTTACCAAAAGTCATCGCATCAAAGCCCATTAAATTCATTAAGGCTAGATCTGCTTCACCTTGGAATTCATTAAAGTATAGCGTACCAGTGAAAGCATCCCCTGCATGTAATAGTAGTGAATTTGGATCTTTAGCTTTTTCCTCTTTTACAGCAGTAACTGTCTTAGGCATATTGTCTAAAGATGCGTGTGTATCATTTGTATGAAGGACAGTTAAGTCAAAGTTGTCCGTTTCATTATTCGTTAAATCAACTTGAATTATAACAGCGTCATGATCAGATGCTTGTCCCTGAGCTTCTGTATAGTTTGCGTTAATATGGATCATATCAACTACTGTGCTATTTACGAGATTATTAGAAACAAGAATATGATCAAGTACTTGATTGTTACCTTGGAAGAAATAAGAGAAACGGTCGTTTGCCGGAACTATATCCACCATATTCGTTAACTCGTCACCCTTAAGAATTTCCAATGTTTTTGTAAACTCAAAATCATTCATATCGCCAGCTAGTACAACGTTTAAATCTGGATTTTTCGCAAGTCCTTCATTAATGAACTCATTTATTGTTTGAGCTAATCCATGTCGTTCAGCTTCAGAATTTAATTTTGGAGGTTGGTTAGATCCCCATAATGATTGATCTCCACCCTTAGAATTCAAGTGTGTCCCGATGACAACCACTCTCTCCCCTTGAAACTCAAATTCTGCAGCAATTGGTTTACGTGTATTAGGGAATTTAGTTGGATCAATAACACCTGGGTTAAGAGTTAAATTACCATCTTCACTCCATCCATTTGCTTGAGTTCCAGTACCTTTTGTTCCTTCAACTAATGTAACGCGTTCAGGATTATAAAGGTAACCTACGCGTATATTTCCACCAGGTGCGCCCCCATTTTCATTATTAACAGGTGCCACATCTGTCCATTCGTAATCAGGACCACCAGCTACTTTGATTGCTTCAATTAAGCGTTGATAACTTTCTGATGCATCAGTATTGCCTGAATCAGTTTCCCCATCATTGTCTTGAGCTTCTACTAATGTAATAATGTCCGGAGATCTCATATTTTCTACAAATGATTCTGCAATTCTCGTAACTTTCTCATCTGGTGTATTTGATTTATTATTTGAGAAGTTTTCGATATTGTATGATGCAACAGTTACTTTATCTTTAGCAGGTTCAATATGAGTTACTTCAGGCTCGATGTTAGACTCTATTACTTTAGGTAAGGTATCTTTGTTTGTTAAAAGTTGAAAGCCTGTACTTGAGTATGAAATAACCC
This sequence comes from Bacillus sp. (in: firmicutes), assembly GCA_031180405.1. Classification (GTDB taxonomy): domain Bacteria; phylum Bacillota; class Bacilli; order Bacillales; family Bacillaceae; genus Metabacillus. Next base: position 6,053 of record JAPSLU010000056.1, read on the forward strand.
CTATAACATCACCATCAAATGTATCACCTGATTTAAAGTTATTACCTACATTATCCAAGAATACTTTTTCCGGATTATAATCATCTGCAGCAATATTAAGACCGCCCTGATTATTCAACTCATTGTTTGTCGTACTCTCAACAATGATTGGAACATCGCTTGAGTAAGGAGGGCCCACTACTTTTGCATTTGGGAATGAAACCCTCATAAATTCTACAGATTCCCAAAAATCAATTCCATCTTCAACTGGATCAAATGACTTCATTTCATCATTATCAATTACTTTGTTTGGAGGGGTGATGTCTTTTCCTACTACTAATGGCTCCGGTAACTCAGCTGTTCCTGTTTTTGTAATTACACTTGCGCCAATCTCAGTTTTAGATAAGTTTGCACCGCCGCCATATTCTTGTACAGTTCCGTCAACTGATACTTTATCACCAACAGAAAGACCATGAGAGGATTTATATACTTGAATGGCTTCAGATGTTGTGTGATCATTATCGGCGTTTTCGTCTTGAATGATAAAAGTTGATCCGCTAACAACATGCGTTACAACACCAGTAATCCCATTAACTGAAGCGCCGGCATATTGTGATTCATGTCCTTTCCCTTGAATATCATGAATTTTCACGCCTTCAGTGTTTAAAATTGTGTAAGAAAAGCTGAATACTTCGCTTACTTCTTCACCATTTACAGCAATAGCTTTAATTGTTGTTTCTCCACTATTTAATGCAATTGGTTCAACGTATTTCGTACTTTCTACAGTTGGTTCTGCGCCGTCTGTAGTATAATAAATCTCGGCTCCTTCAATCCCAGTTTTCAGTACCACTTTTGTCCCAGCTGGTACTGTGCCTTGAGTTTGTTCAGAATAAACTGCCGGTTTGTTTACTAAATCATAGCTTTCAAGACCGAAAGTCTTTAGATGATATCCATCATTATCAATTGATCCAATTCCAGTTAAATGAACTTTGTCACCTTCATTATAATGTTTCATCAGTTCATCATAATCAGAGCCTGTACGATTATCATGGATAACTCGGACCTGTTCACCTGATTCAGTCATTGCCTGGAAAGTAGCAGTTCCATAACTATTACTTTCAACGGCAGTAATTGTTATATTTTCTAATTTGAGTAATTCCCCTTGAGTCTCTTCGTCTATAGCTGTTGGCGCTATAACTTGAGCTTCTGGAAGGTTGTTTCCGGAGGAGATGATTTCCAAACTGGTTGGTTCAATCTCTAATTCCTTATTATATGTTTTTAACTCACCAGTAATTTTCACTTTATCCCCAGGTTGAACGTCCTTCGGGCTACTGTAAACGAACATTCCTGCTGTAACATCTTGCATATAGAAAGTATCATAACCCCAAAGTCCATTCTTTGTTGTAGCAATACCTTCAATCGTTACCGTATTACCTGATCCAGCTTTACGAGCTTCTGAAACTGTAATTACTTCAACTGGGACTTCAGGCTCAGTCGGTTCTTCCGGTTCAGTAGGTTCCTCTTCAGATTGGTGCTTCCCAAGATTAGAAAACGTATCTTTTCCTAAATTAGTCCATTCCTTAGCAGGGTCAAATTCATCATTAATCATTGTATCACCTGCTAGAATACTACCATTTCTAACTAATGATACATCTGCAAGGGAATTTTGCACTGACCCAACTTGTCCAACTGAATCAACAACAGTTCCATTTTTCTTAAGTACGATTTGATCGTTACCATTGAAATTAATGACACTTTTGCTTTCATCAATATAGTCAGTTACAGCAACAATAGCGGAATTTGCATCTTGACGGGATATGACATATGTATCACCTGCCGCGAGCTTACCCACTAATGATAAAACCTTATCAGTCGTGGTTGTTCCTGTTGTTGCACTTCCACTATTATTATAGTGTTCAAGCGTATATTCACTTAAATCGATTTCTGAGCCTGTACCATTGTATAGCTCAACAGCCTTGTTGAAACTGGATCCTTCAATATATTCCGAGATAATCAAATCAGTAGCTACTAAAGTTTCAGCCTTTACACTAGTAGTGGCCACAGGTGAAAATAAACCTACAAGTAAAATTAGCACCATGACAATACTGAAATTCTTCTTATGCCTTCTTTTCATGATTCTCCTCCTTTTTTGCAACTTTTTAGGGGAATTTGCTGTTGAAACGGTTTAGTGTGTCGACTTTGAATACAAGGGGTTCACAGATAACGCTTCGTACATATGGTCACAAGAAAGTGCATCTTTAAATGAATATTACTAATCAACAAGTCTTGTAATACTTTGATCTACCTCATTTTTTATAAAGATGAGTTAAAGATCTCCTATCAAAAAATATTTAATGAAACCGTTTCACAATAATTATGTATCTACTCAACAAACTCTTCCCAGACAAAATTTTATCGTCATACTATTAACCTAGTATTAATTAATTGTAAAATTTTGGCGAAATTCCAACTAAAACTGATAGATTTATGTTTGTAAAGGTATTATCCATCTTGAGAAACTTCCTAAACTAGAAATCCTTTCTGAATCATTCCTACTACCAGTATTATTTTCGAGTGATTTTACCTATTCCAACTAGTCCTAATAGTCTATATATCAAATTTACTCTAGTATTGTTTCAAAACAACTCAAGATCACCTACTTGTCACAAGAATTAACCCCCGAGGTGAAATACACCATTTTACTCCTCTACCTCCTTTAAAATAATTATCATATCCTATTAAGTTTGATAATAAATGATTATGCATTCCACAGTAAAACTAACTCTTCCCCCTTCCGTGAGGTTTAATCATACCAACCGCAAAAAGAGGATTCACGTTTGTTGTAAGCTACCATTACCTTACTTTTGAAAAATCCAGATGTTTATTGCAATGACTATTTTATAGAGAGGGAATTCATATCTTAAATTAATAGGTTCCTAGCTAATATAGGTATTATTCACACTCTTCCTTCGTCCAGTAGATAACGATTTGGAAGATTGCCTATGCTTTTGGTAAGGTCTTTTGGCCTCACGTTCATCGATATCTTCAACGTCTAACATATTCCCACCGCTTTTTTAACTTTGTACTAATATTTCAGAGTTTTACTGATAAAAAAAACGGTAAATATATAATTGTTCAGAAACACATGATATTGTATAAATAGAACTTTAGGACTACGAAAGGTGACAAACTATGAAACATACTGGTAGAATCCTTGGAAGTTTGTGCTTGTTTTTACTTCACTCCATTTTTATCTTTTACTACTATTTTCGTGATGGAAAAGTAGAACCGCTTGATTTATATTCATATCCATTCTTAATTTTATTTGGTTATTGGGCTGGTAAACAGTATGACAAAGTGAGATTTTATTCTGAGAAAGACGAACTTACTGGTATATACAATCGAAGATATGTTTTAGCCGCTTTCGAAAAAATTTCAAACCAAGCGGAACAAACCAATAGTAAATTATTTGTATTAGTAGTAGATTGTGATAATTTCAAATCTATAAATGACACCAATGGACATCATGAAGGTGACAGGATTTTAACAAAAATCAGTGAAACACTCGTTAAAACAACAAGACAAAGTGATATTGTTGCTCGTTGGGGCGGTGATGAATTTTTGGTCATTGGTCATTACAATGACGAGGAGGGGTTACAAACCTTTCTTCAAAGATTGGAAGAAAAATTGGAGTATCTTTCTGAACAAGTAAAAATGCCTATTACCATTTCTATAGGTTCTGCTATATATCCAAATCATAGTAAAGATTTGTTTGAATTAGTAAAGATAGCAGATGATAAAATGTATCACAGTAAGAAATCAAAGAAAGCCTTAATAGATTCAAATTATCTGAAAGAACAGTTTAGTAATCCTACTTCCTTGATCTAATGTTTTTTTATTAACGTATATTAATTATTTCATTAATTGAGAGTTAAATGTTTATGAACACCTACATATTTTATAATAAGGGGTATGCCTTAATAGTCTTAAACAGAAAAGGGGGGTTCTCAATGTAGAAGAAGTCCACCTTCTATCCCTCCGATTATATAAAACAAAAATGATTCAATCCTTCAAAAATTGCTTTCTTTGGACTCATAGAACAGGAATTCATCTAAACCCCAATATAATTGAAAAAAGGCATAGCCCCAGAAGCACTCAGTTCACTTCTATAGTATTTAATCGTAGCCTCACAGGTTTCTCAACTCACAATCATCAATAAGATCTCCAACAAGTCATGTAACTATAATCAATTTCTACAACATCTGTTAAAAATCATTAACTCCTCAGACTTTTCTCTCATTTCTACTTTGTCTTCTCATCCTTCTCTCACCTCTACGAACACGATTTTCACTAACCTAATCATGTTCAAGGTATAATAAAAAAAAGGACCTCACATTATGTGAGATCCCTTGATCTTTAAAGTTTTTATTCGCTATTTTCGATACCAGTGGTCGGGGTCGAACCGACACTCCTCACGGAACACGATTTTGAGTTAAATACTATTACCAATAGTGTCTAAGTTCTTACCACTACTGACTTTAGTAAATTTCTTCCTGCCTTAGGTCATATGACCTTTCAACTTTTATTCACTTACATTATAATTCAACCTATTATATCATTACAAGTTATTATTAATGAGTTTGGGGCAGATGTAATATCCCACCCCATTACTATGTTCTTTTAAGAAATGGCTACTACTATTTGTTTTTCCTTTTCTTTTTTATTCTGATACCCTTTCTGGATATTTTCTGATTGAGTGATGACTTCTAGGTTTTGTATCCTATTATCTAGCCTATTGTGATTTATGTGGTTTACAACATAACCTTGCTTACCAGTAGGTCTAATATGTTGATGCATGAAAAGTTTTTTCCCTTTAATACATCCAAATGCATAACCGCTATTAGTAATATACCAATTAATTTTCATAAGCTCATCTGCCCTATCATTGTCCACAATTATTGGATATACTTGATCATCCTTTCTTAAGAATATAAATGACTGCCCCATATATTCAAGATAATCTTGTTTCCAGATCCTATTTTTATGATTAAGACTCCTTGCAATTGCTAAATATTCTTGTGCTTCTTTTAGTGTATTAAAAGTATAACTAAAGTCACAGCCACTCCTAATAATGCTTACATAATACTTTCTTCCTCTTTGATAAATATTTGACTCAATTAATTTTTTCATCTTCCCTCACCCTCTAAATTTATGTATGAGTTTCACATACATTATCAATAAAAATAAAATAGTTTTATGGGGCAGGTAGAATATTTCTACTATACCTACCCAACTATAAATGGCTGATCTATAATAAAAGACTGTCTCTACAAGCCTTCTTATAAACTTGAAAAATTGTCTCACCATGGTAAATACCCATTAATACATCTTCATTTGATACAACATTAAACAATTTTAACTTATGAGCCTGTGTCTTTGGTACAGGTCTAGAGCCCGCTTCTATCTTCTCATAGGTTTTTAAAGCTATAGTTAAGAAGTTAGCTAACTCAGCCTGTGATAAATTTAATCTTTTCCTTCTTTCCTTAAGCTCTCTCAATTGAAACCCCTCTCTTTTATATTACAAAAGGGATATCCATCCTATTGAAACCATATATCCCTTCTATTTATCTTATTCCTCTTCTTCAAATAATTTTGCCCACTGTTTCTTTTCTTCTTTAGTAAATTCAATGAATGAAAGATCTAATCTCTCAATTTCTTTTTCCAACTTTCTTTCCATTCTAATCTTCTTTTTTTCAGCATTAGTCATAGTAATGACTTCTCCAGTTCTGGTCATTAACATCACCTTCTTTATATATCCTTTGTTGAGTAATCAATGTCCCTATCAATATCTATAAACTCACTAATTTCTAAGGGGTTAATATACTTTTCTAGGGAGAACATTAAGAAGTTGCTTAATGCATAACTTTTAACTTTCTCATAAAGAAGTGTTTCTTCTTCAATTTTAATTGTTTGACCATTTCTAAGTTTAATTAATGCATATTCTCTAGTTTTACTATTTTTTCTAATAGGAACTTTTAAACTAGAGACCTCTGAGAAGGCATTGGTATTAGATACCTTTCCTTCATTACTACTCAAATACTTATCTGCCATTGCAATTACATCTACACCTACACTATTAATCTTAACCATTTATCTTACCTCCTTTGTTTTATTAACTAAAAAGAATAGAAAAATGATCCATCCCTATATTCAAGGAATGGACCTGAGGTATACCCTCTTATTAGATGAAGTGTCATAAAATATGACTGTAGAAAGAATAAAATATCAAATATCATATATCTATCCTCTCTATATAATAAAGTTCTATAATGTAGGGGATTTTCATACATTTATTGAAAAAATAAAATATTTTTTTCAAATTGATAAAAGTTTTGAAAGGAAAAATTTAAAGACCAAAGTGCATATATAAAATCAGGGGGGGAGGGATTTTTATAAGGGTACAGGCACTTTCCGAATCAGTATGCCGCTTTTCAAAAGAATAAAGCTTCCATTTAAATAGAAGCCCCAAGGTAAATCATTAACCTAAATAAAAACCTTGCATACTATTTTTTATTTCATCCTGTGTTATACCAATATATTTCAGAGTGATGGAGGGGGCAGAATGGGAAAATATCTCCTGTAATATAGCTACATCCTTGTTGATTTTGTAGTGGTGATAACCAAAGGTTTTCCTCATAGTGTGTGTGCCGATATCATCTCTATCTAACATTCTCCCTGCCTTAACTAGTTGCCTATATGCTTGTATTTCCGATATATGACTTCCCTTCCTACTAGGGAACAGATAACCTTCTTTTATGCCCAATTTAATACAGTAGAGCTTAATGTTCTCCTTTAGCCCATCTGGAAGTTCTACTATTCTTTTCTTTCCAGTCTTTTTCTGGATCACAATATAATGGTCTTTACCAAGTACGTTCTCAACTTTGACCTTTACAATATCAGAGATCCTTAACCCAGTATTTATTCCAAATAAAAATAATATCTTATCTCTTTGACCACAGAACCTTTCTAGCATAAAAACCATATCTTGAATTTCTTCTATTGTTTTTAATGGTTGCACATTAATTTGTTTCTTATAGTCCACCATCTTTTTCCCTGCCCCTCTTTATATAAGATACCTATATTCTGTGGTTTTCAATGTATAGTTTTGTATTACTAGTATACATTGGAATAACAAATAATGTAAATGTCTTATTTTAGTTGCATTTGAATGTAAAGAAATAGATAAAAGTATACATTCATGATTATTTTTATAATATACAGTCTCCATGGGGTTTGTTTTCTTCATTAGAAAGATTGTGGGGAGGGAGACACTTTAGAGTGTTAATTTCACAGTGAATGATTAAGGTATAAACTAAAAATGTAAACGCTTTATAAAATTTAATATTTAACCCTTTTTTTACCATTCACTACACAAACCCTAGAGCCACAAGGGTTTTCTTAGATAACATAAATGGACCCCTACCCCTACAAACAAGAACTTTATAAGTATGGGGGAACCTTTAAGGAGGGGGCATTCTTTTAGGTCTTAAATTACTTTAAAAACAAAGACTTGTGAAACAAGTCAATCCTGAAAGGATTGGAAATGAATTTCCTTTTAGTTTATTGATTACTCTTTTGATAGATAATCCTTGAAGAGTTAATTAAATCTTTTGTAATGGATAGATTCCAAGCCCGCATTCTTTTATGCCATCTTTTATATTTTATAAACCCTTCCCACTCAAGTTCATAAATGGCATTTAGAGTAAAGTCTTTGTTAAAAGAGACTAAAATTACATATTCAAATTTTTGTTTATCAAGTTCTTCCCTTTCTGGATCATTAAATCCATAGAAAACACCTGTAATATTTCCAGTAGTTGATTTTATACTATACCTATCACCATTAATACTTATAGCATCAATATTCTGTGTTCCTGTTGGGGCAGCTTGTAGTTTAGGTAGTCCTGCGGTATCTTGGTAGTATTTTATTGCAAGATATTCTCCTAGTTCGCCTACTACATTATTTGTTCTAATCATCCTTCTTGATTTTAACTCATTTAGCCACTTTCCATATACCTCAACTAAATCATAATCATCCATTTCTTTAAATAGTCCTTCAACCTTATCCTTCATTAACTATATTCTCCCTTATTTTTTTCCTTTTTAGTTGGTTATAACCTCTGTATGACTTATTGTATGCTAAATTTGATTCTTCAACTTTAGCTTTTTTTAGCCAAGATTCTTCTCTTTCTTTTAATATAGTTACATGACACTTTTCTAAGGTCATAAAAGCAAATCCCTCTTCACCATAATTGTCCCAGTCTATTTGCATTGCTCTATTCCTTGATACCCCCCTATTTAATTCAGATCTGTGATTTAGTATTGCAGTATAGATATGATTAGTAGCACCAATATAAAATCTACCATTCAATAAATTCTTTATCATATATATACCTGCACTTTTTGGATACTGTAAACTTAATAACACCTAACTCCCACCTGCCCCATTGATACTAGAATATAACTTAATGTTTTTCTGGAATATAAAATAAAAAGCAGGAAAGGTAAACGCTCCTTCCTTGCTTGTACATAACTCACCTTATATATTTAAGTACTTGCTTCTGCTAGATCTTACCTTTGCCCTGTATCCTAATCTTACCAGTCTATGAAGTTCATCACTAGTTTTACTGCTATTTATAATAGATACTACATAATCCCTGTTAATTTCTTCACCATTGACTGTGTATCCATCTGCATTCATTTTTTTAATTACTTCAACCATGCTATTTGAAATTGCATATTCTTTAATAATCATTTTTTCTAAGGTTTCTGCTTCATAATTTTCTACTAGGTTAATATATTCTTGTAGTCTTTTTATTTCTTGTTTTGCTTTGTTAACAGTAATAAATTTTGACATACATTTAATCCCTCTAGTCATAGTTTTATAACTTTTATATAGGAAGATAAATCTTTAAAACACTGTTCAACAATCACTACAAAAAGTACCTTACTTTAGTATATTATTTATAGTAGCTTAGTAATTCAATCTTTTTTAGTCCTATCTCACAATCCTCAAGTCTATCAATTCTGTCATCATATAACTTTTCAATTAATGGTTGTATCACTTTATATTCAGCATGATGTAGTTTCTTATGACAAGATACACACAATGAAACTATATTTGCTTCCACATCCACACTTTTAGAAAAATCTTCTTGATATTCCATTGGGATTAAATGATGTGCTTCTACATAATTTTCACCTGTAGCTCTTGAAATGAAATCCAGATGGCTAGCATCTATTTCACATTTATAATTGGCAGTAACAATGGCTGTCTTTGATGTTTTAGGATCCCTCTGATAAGAACTTTTCCCACTGCCAGTTTTTTTTGATGGCTTATCCTTAGGTTTATCTTCTACAGTAACATCCTCAGGAATATCTACTTGTTCTATCTGGTATTGAAAATTTTCTTCTGGATTCATGATTAGATCAGCAATTATATTATGTAAGTTTTCTGTTATATTCACAATAAAAACACTTCTTGCATTTTTAACATCAAGTACCCTTTTCTTATTACTAGCAAGTGTTATTTCATCTACTAGCTTATTATCTATCTTTATAAATGTTGATACATCAACAAAAACACTCATACTCTCAGCAGGAGTACCTACACTTCCAGAATAGTAACTAGGAATATATTTTATTAAAGGACTTGTGGTTGGGATTTGTTTTCTATCAATTACCTTATTTAACTTTCCAACAAATAATTCCCTTTTCCCTTTGTTATTTGCTAAAAAGAATGTAAATGAATCAACACCTGCCCTTATCTGCTTTTCATTAATTGTCTTTCTATTTTTTTCAGAAACACCACTCTCATCTTTATTTGAAAATTGCCCCCATACCAGCCTATCATGGGTATCAAAGACATTTTTGTGTTCAGTGATTGTATCTGTTGATCCACCAGAAATTTTATAATTTACAGGGAACTTTAGAACTAAATGTAAAGATTCAGTCATCACAATTCTCCATTATTAACTATTTGTCCGTTTTTTCCATTCAATTTTCCAGTCATTCTCTTTCTTTTTTTCAAAGTAGTCACCACATCCAGTTTCATCTACTGTATCAGTATGGTCTCCTCCCCTACATTCCCATTGCTGATAATCATTTTCTTCAATAACTAGTGTCATTGGTGATTTACAAGTTAAGCATTAATATGCTTCTGCCATCTTTAATCCTCCTTTCTATTGATAGATACATTATACTAGATAGCTATAAAAGGTATTGTGTATTTTTGTAAAAAATAGGTAAATAAATAGATAAGTAATTAAGGCTAATGGGTAATTAGCCTTTTTCTTAGTAGATTTCAAAAGACAAAGTGGAAAGATCTCTTACATCTCTTCTAGGAATGTACTCAGACTTTGAATCAGCTGCAAAAGTCCAATGAACAACCCTATTCTCTTTTCCATACAGTCTAAAATTGTCTAAATCTGTATCTTTAGCAGTTAAACTAATACTCTTACCACTACTATCTGTAAGATTTATATCAATATACTTAAATTCTAATTCTCTTTCTGTTACATTAATAAATCTTAGCTGTAATTCAATTTCATTTTCACTTGTTGCTTTAACTCTCTCTATTTCAATTCTTGTATTCATACTTACTTTTTCTACTTCTGCAATGTTATTAATTGATTTAAGAAAATCTCTTCTATCACCTTCCCAGATTTGATAACTGACATTTTCCAGTTCGAAAATCTCAATTATCTTATCTCTAAATTTATTTAATCCATCTTCATCATTCATATAAAAACTTATTTTAGAAGGATCTACTGCCCCTTTTATCTTCTTAAAATCAAAATTTGGTGTAAGAATAGTATTATATTCCTTTGATGATATCCAAGCTGCTCCCATTTCATTTAAACAAGGGGCACTTTCATAGTAGTTATCAGAGAGTACAAATAGAACCATTATATCCTTCTTATCTAGTTCACTTTTTAAATATTCAAAGATATTTTCTCCATATGGTATTCCATAACCTGATAGTGAACTGCAAAAAATATGTTCCGCACTTTTTTTTATGCCAATATTATTTAAGAGTGAAACTAATTTATCAATATATTGTTTATCCTTTTCTGCATGACTAATAAAAATTTTTTTGACCTTATTATCATTAGCCTTTTTTTCTAGCTCAGAGGAATCTATAGAGATTAAAGCAGTTAAAGTCCCTATCATTTCTTCAAAAAACCTACTACCTTGCCCATTAGCATTCTTAGCAGTTGTTGTAAAATTTCTATATAATTCCTCATCTTTTATATTAGTCCTTAAAAAGAGTTTTGTCTTCTCAATCCAAGAAACATACTCAACACCTTTAATATATTTAATTCCACCTGCCCTTTCAACTAGGCATTTTTCTTTAGCTAAATATCCTTCTTCAATTAGACTTTCTAGTCCCTTCTTTAACTCCATGTCCTCATCCTCCTTTAGTGTATCAATACCTTCTTCCAAAAATACTGCTACCTTTTCAGCCTCAATATTACAAAGATAGTCAATTAAATATTCTCTAATTTTATTAATAATAGTTTTACTCCAAGATAATTGATTATGTAGTATGTATGAATTTTTAAGTTCTTTTTCATTTTCTGATCTAATTAATCTTTCGGGAGTTGTAAAACTAGATTCCAGCAAATAATTTATCTGATCAATACGATTTGTAATTTCACTAACTGAACTTTTTAGAATAAAGTCAGGTATTACCTCTGAACTCTCTACATCATACCAGTTACATTTTCTTGTTTCTTCTACCTTATCCTTAACTTTATCAAATATTTGTTTGTATTCATCAGAAGTAAAACCTTTTATAAGAGCCAGCTTACCAACTTCCTTGTATATTTCTCCTATTGTTTCCTTTTTATAGCCTAATCTATTAATTTTCAAAAATATTATTTCTTCAATATCAGACCTAAATAAAGCAATATTGAGAATTTTTGGCACTATATGATCAATTTCATTTTTACTCTTATATAATTCTTCTAAAACCGACTGTACATGTTCTAAATCCACTTCCTATTTAATCCCCTTTCATCTTCCTTTTTCATACAAAATATTATAACATTATCCAATTACAGGTAACTAAGATTATAATAATTCCATTCAGTAGTAACTAGTTCTCACTATTTCAACCAATCTGGTGTTATGTCATTTATTTTAAGGTTAATATTTGGATGATTTTTAACATCATCAAAGGCTTCTTGCATGTCTTTAAAGTTTATTGGGTTATAATTTAAGTTACCCTTCTTGAATTCCTCAATGTTTTCATATCTAACAATAGCTGGAGCTTTAACCTTATGTTTTATTACAAAGTCACTAGCTTCTTGATAAGCCTGAAGTATATCTTTTGATATATTATAAACTATAGTATAAAGTAGCACTGCTAAATGGATATTCATTGGTTGAATAAAGGGTAAGATGTCAATCTTTTCATCCATTTTTTCTAAATCATTTTTTACATGTTTCCACTTTGAGAACCCCAATAAATGGCTTTTATTAAAATACAGTCTCTTTCCATTAAAGTCTTTCTGATATTGTGTAAAGGGTAAGGAGTAATGCATAATAAAGTTCCTTAACAATACAAAAAATCGATACTCAAATTTTTCATCATATAATCTATTAGTGGTTTTTCTAAATTCCTTTAACTTTTCCTTATCTTTCTTTGATAAGACCTTTTCAGTTTGATCTATAAACATTCCTATAAAAGAACAATAATTAGCAATTAATCTATTACTCTCTAAATATAATGTTTCACTCTTTAAATCTCTTATTGATTCATCATTAGAATAAATTGATTTTAAAAGTGCCTTTAATTCATCTCCATTAGATATAGTAATCTTATATAAGTTTTTTATATGTATGTACTCAGATACTGGTATCTGAGATTGATATAATCTATTAACGTCTTCTTGACTGATTCTATCCAGAACATTAAGTTCTAACTTCCCATCTCTTGTTTTCATATCAGCTAAGTGAATATGCATTATTTCTCCTCCTCTTTTTCTAATTACCTTAATAGTATCAGAATGTACCTTAGTTTTCCTTTGTGGGAAAATTTTAAATATAACTACCCTATTTTTCCTAACAAAAATAGGAAGAGATTCACTCTTCCTAAATATTGGCTCCATTCAATTAAATTCTAAATTTTATATTTTTTAGAGGTGAAAAATCCCTATGTTTTTCAATAATATCTTCACTAAAAAGATTCACATACACTCTAACCATTTCCATACTTGTATGCCCAAGTATACTTTGAAGAGTGAATATATCTGCCCCTGCTTTCACTGACAGTTTGGCAAAGGTATGCCTAAATGTATGACAAGAGCATCTAACATTTTGAATCTGAGCTAGTTCTCCATACTTAGTAATTCTATTTTGTAGCTGCCTCTTTGTTAAAGGTGTACCATCTATAGTTATAAACAAGGCATCTGTTTCAACAGTGCCCCTAATGGAAAGATACTTCTTAAAGAGGCTCTTCATAGTTGATTGAATAGGTACAAGCCTCTCTTTATATCCCTTAGCATTTCTAATCAAAACAGTATTCTCATTATAATTAATATCACCTAAGGATATTCCAACACATTCATTTGCTCTTATTCCTGTTTCTAAAAGAAGTGACATTATAGTATAATCCCTTAGCCCAGTAAATGTTCTTAAATCTGGTTGCTTAAACAATTCAGCTAATTGTTCATTTGAAAAAGTGACAACTACATTCTTTCTGTCCTTCATTAATTTTAGATTCTTAACAGGGTTAGTAGTAATATACCCTTCCCTATGTAAAAAGTTGAAGAAACTTCTAATAGCTCTTAATTTTGTATTTATAGAAACAATCTTTAATCCCTTTTGGTCTTTTAAGTAAAGAATAACATTCCTTTTTATATGTTCATCTTTAATTAGATAAGGGGCAGGGTCAACTTTTTGTTCCTTTAAGATCTTATAAAAAGTACTTAGTTCATTCTGGTAATACTTAATAGTATGTGATCTAAGGTTTCTAATCTCACAGTCCTCAAGGAATAAATTTAATGCTTCTTGAAAGTTAATTTCTACTCTTCTTACATTGTCCATAATCATATCAATATCTTTGCTTGATAATTGGTTAGTTCTTCTCATTACAGATCAATCCCTTTCAATATTTAGTAAATTTTATGAAAGGGTACATATGACCATAGGAATATGATTTTGCCCTAAAAAGTCTTATGTTATGGGCAATAAAAAAAGCTCCCTACAAATGCAGGAAGCTTACAAAATCGCTATTTTCGATACCAGTGGTCGGGGTCGAACCGACACTCCTCACGGAACACGATTTTGAGTCGTGCGCGTCTGCCAATTCCGCCACACTGGCAAAGGATTAAGTACAAATAATGGTGCCGAGGACCGGAATCGAACCGGTACGGTAGTCACCTACCGCAGGATTTTAAGTCCTGTGCGTCTGCCAGTTCCGCCACCCCGGCAAGGGTGTTAAAATGGAGGCGGCAACCGGATTTGAACCGGTGATAAAGGTTTTGCAGACCTCTGCCTTACCACTTGGCTATGCCGCCATTTTAAATGGAGCGGAAGACGGGATTCGAACCCGCGACCCCCACCTTGGCAAGGTGGTGTTCTACCACTGAACTACTTCCGCGATCTTACTTTATTTATATGATTTAGCCTATGCAATAGTACTAAAAATGTGTCAAGAAAATGGCTGGGCTAGCTGGATTCGAACCAACGCATGTCGCAGTCAAAGTGCGATGCCTTACCGCTTGGCTATAGCCCATTGATTAATCTTCA
>JAPSLU010000413.1 GCA_031180405.1 Bacillus sp. (in: firmicutes)
ATTTCCACAGCATGGAATTATTAAAGCAAGTATTACAGGATAATGATATGTATATGATTACAGATGAAAAAGGTCAAATCATGTGTGATCTCGGAAATGCAAGGTTACTTTTTCATCAGTCACATCCAGAGAGTTTAATTACAGTAGAATTAGTTCAAGCCGAAGACATGCAATCAATCTTTCGTCATTTATCATTACTAGATGAAGATTATAAAAATTATATACAAGATCAAGCATATCAAAATATGAAGGAAAAAGCGGAAGAAAAAGGATTAACGATTCAACATGAGCAAATTTTAGAGGATAATTCAATTGTTCTTACGTTAAGTATTCAGAGGTGATTAAAATGAGTTTTGTGGAAGATTTATTTGCTATCTGTTCACAATACACAAATGATTCTTATTATGTAGGATCTGAAATACCTGAGAAAAAATTCTATAATGTTATAACTGAGTTTCTCATCCCTGGTGGTGAAGAAATTTTAGCAGTTGTAGATGCCACTGTGTTTGGTTCGTGTAAAAATGGATTAGCAATTTGTAGAGAGGGTATGTATGTAAACAATTCTTGGACAGGGAGAACAAGACGAGGCTTTATAAGCTGGGAGGATTTTAAGTATGCTGATATAGGTAAACTTGATCGGTACGAAATAGAGGTAACTCCTAGTTTTACAGTTAATATTGCTGGTAGTAGTATGAAGCAGGATATGCTGATGGATATTATGTTTCAAATTCAATCCTACCTTAATCGTGAGGAAACGACGAGAAACAATTATGAAGCTCCACCAGCTCTTGGGCAACAAAGTAATCAGTGGATGTTAGCAATTGATGGCCAACAATATGGACCATATTCTACTCAAGATGTAACAGAGATGATCCGTAATCATCAAATAAACGTAGAGGTAACATATGCTTGGAAGCAAGGAATGGAGCAATGGGAAATGTTGGGGAATCTCTCGGAATTTATTCAACAAGCTCCATCAGCTCCACCGCCACCAATACCATCAAATTCGTCAAAGGCAACGGAGAGAGAACTACTTCAAGAGGAGCAAATCATTGACTTAAATCAAGCATCAATAAAAGATCTCCTTGCATTACCTGGTGTTGATTTGAGCAGCGCCCAAAACTTTATTGAGGAGCGTGCTCGAAGAAATGGTTTTACAACTTATCAAGAAGTACGGACTATGCTAAACGTCCAGCCACATGAATTTGAAGAAATAAAACAGATTACGACGTTAAAGCCCTTGAGCATCGGGGGATCTGGTCGTGTAATTGATTTTTAATAAAAGGAGAGAAAACAAGTGAGCGTTATCCTATGGCTTGCATTTGCAATTGGTTGTTATTTGGTTGCAAAGAAAAAGAATCGACGAGGCTGGCTATGGTTAATTTTAGGGATGTTTTTTAGTTATTTTGCATTTGCAATTTTACTTTTCAGACCATCTTTAAAGAACCCATATGTCGCACAAATAGTTCAAGTAAATAATAGTGTAAATGAAAAGAAATGTCCTTATTGTGCTGAAACGATTTTAGCAGAGGCAAAAGTCTGTAAGCATTGTGGAAGAGATCTGTATGAACCAAAAGCACACGAAGCTGAACGCGAGAGAAAGCCTGTCATGGAGATAAATCGTCAAGCACAAGGTGCAGTGGCTCCACCAACTCCAAAAGGGGAAAATCTCCTTAATCTTAATACAGCCTCTGAAGCTGAGTTGACTCAACTCCCAGGTATTACCTTAATTTTAGCTAAAAAGGCGATTACAATTCGAGAAGCAAAAGGTGGTTTCACTTCCGTCGAGGAATTTGCAACAGAGCTAGGACTTAGTGAGTTGAAGTTCGAAAGACTAAAGCCATTAATAAAAGTCGATGTTATTGAAACCCAAGTACCAAACTATGCAGGAAGAGGAAGGACCGTTGATTTTTAATGAAGTTAAATCTCCATCGCTATGAACCACATACTAGAGTGGAAGGACCAGGCTTGCGCGCATGCATCTGGGTACAAGGCTGTCCAATTAGGTGTGACGGATGTTTTAATAAGGCCACATGGGACAATCATGGAGGCAAATGGGTTGATATCGATTCCTTAGCAGAAAGAATTGTTAGTGATCGTAATCACTCAGAAGAACAGATCGAAGGTGTAACATTTTTGGGAGGAGAGCCCTTTCAACAGGCGAAAGGACTTGCCTATTTAGGGAAACTACTAAAAAAGGAAGGCCTATCAATCATGACGTTCAGTGGCTACGACTATCATAGTATCCTAAAGGCGAATCGAAAGGATTGGCAAGAACTACTTTCGGTTACAGATTTATTAATCGATGGTCCCTATGTTAAGGAAAAACATGACTTGAGTCGACCGTGGATCGGCTCATCAAATCAATCCTATAGATTCTTAACTGAGCGATATGAACACCTAAAAGAAACATTAACGAGTTATCCTAACAAACTAGAAATACACATCCAACCAGACGGCAAAGTACTCATAAATGGAATGATTCGAGATATAGATTTAGATGAATTGAAGAAGAACTTTTCTATCTAATATAAAAAGAATGCCTGACACGATCATTTTGATTTTGTCAGGCATTCTTTTTTTGTTGAAGGTTAGGAAACAGAACCTTAAAAAGAATTTTGGATTAAAAATAACGATTCTCTACTATTTATATCCCACAAAACTATAAAAGCAATACTCTAATAACAAGAAAAAGAACCAACCCTAACTCCTTGTAGAGTTTTTGTATAGATAGTTCTGATATCCTATTTTTTGGGCAATTGAATTTGATAGTTATATCCTTATAGGAAAAACTACCGAGTTCAATGAAGGGGGATATCAATCAAAAAGGAGTGAGGAAAACTTTGAATAGGTTTAAATCAAAACTGGCATTATTTTTGAGTATTTTTTTAATTGCAGGTACGATAATGCCACAGTTTGGTGGACAATTGG
>JAPSLU010000414.1 GCA_031180405.1 Bacillus sp. (in: firmicutes)
CCTGCAGAGACTTGCTGTGCAGAGGTCTCTTGCTTATTAACTAATAGATTTTTCAAACCATGATTTGTAGCCATTATTTAGCCTCCTTGATATCGAATTTTCTGAAGGAAGTTGTTCTCAAAACTTCTTTATAGATATCAGGAAATTTCTCTTTTAAAGTTTTAGAATCAACACTAGTCCGAGATTGATTTTTCCAAGATACTTGATAATCCCCAACTGTTCCTATTTCAGCATCTTCAAGTGTTGCTTTTATTTTGTTTTCAATCTCTTTTTTAGCTATCAATACAAGCTTTTCGTCTGCTTTTAACTTGTTATATTGTTCAATTAACTCTTTATACTCACTTGGTAGAATGATTTGTTTATCTTTTTCAGCACGATCAAATTTTTCTTTTAAGAATTGTTCAGCTGCACTTGAACCATCTAATTGAGGTGGATTTCCCTGTTTAACGTGATATTTCCAAAAGTGCATTTCCGCATCAAAAATGATTTTGATTAATTCCTCATCACGTTCAACTTCTTTCCATACAAATCGATTCCCACCAATTAGAACTGCTATATATCCTTTTTTCTTGCCAGTCACACCTAGATAGTGCTGAACTTGAACTAAATAGGTATCCGGAATCTCTTCACCCTTCCATTCTTTTGCTAAAAAGGCGGAAGCTGTTTTACATTCAAGAATTGCTGATTCTCCTACAACCATTCGATCTACATTTGCTCTAATAAATGGGTAAATGGGATGGCTAAACATAAAGTTTGCACGTCTTACTTTTTTCCCTGTTCGTTTTTCAAACTCTTTAGCAACTACATTTTCCATCTCGTTACCCCAATAAATAGTTTCATTATCTATTTCAATTGGTTCAACTTGACCTGTTTTTTCAAGCCACAAT
This sequence comes from Bacillus sp. (in: firmicutes), assembly GCA_031180405.1. GTDB lineage: Bacteria > Bacillota > Bacilli > Bacillales > Bacillaceae > Metabacillus. The sequence goes on from JAPSLU010000414.1 coordinate 888, forward strand.
TCAAAAGGTGTGCGATACTTATTTAATCCAAGAATTATTCCAGCATCACTACCTCCAATTCCTTTCATTCTCTCCATAAGCCACTCAGTACGAGTCATCTCATAAGTAGGAATTGCATTTAGGTTTTTAGCCATTCTATTAATACCTCCATTTGATTTTTTTGAAGGAATCCACTAAAATTGGTTTCATAGTATTAAGAAATTAGTTCTCTTAAAGCTCACCGTGCCGGGTGGGCTTTTTTCATGCGGTTTTAAATTCAAAACCCAATTCAGACAGATACCTTTCCAAATTGTCCAGCAAGATTAAATCTCCGTCATATTCGACATATTCGTCACCAACAAGTACTTCTTCTCCAAAATAATCAATCCCAATGTGTTCAGATTGACTAACTAAGTTTGGAAAGCCGGTCCTTTCAGTACGGGTAATATCTGGATGATCCATAATAAAAAACACTTCCTTTCTTTATAGATTCCTATAAAACTTGTATAATTTACCTATATTTATAGAAGGGTGTTTATAATAAATGCGAACTATTGATAATCAATGCATTGAAACAATTTCAAAGATTTTAGGAGAATTAACTACAGGATCTAAAATCACAAGAATTCTTTCAAAATACAATTGGATAGATCACGATACTATTTCTGGTCAAAGAATATTAAGTACAAAGTGGAAGAGAATTAGTGCTTCCCTCTCAGCTGAGATTAGAAAAGCAAATTCTGCTACTCCATTTTTTAAAATGATTGAAGAAATAATGGACCCTATTAATTTCAATAATGAGCAAGAAACATGGACCAAAAATAAGAATGATATTAATTTTGCCCTTAGTTTTTATGGATATGAGTTAACAGATGCAGGTAAAATCAAATCAGTCAAAGCTGCAAACACCTATAGTGAAGCAATTGACAGAACTAAAAATCTCCTTGAGAAACTTAAAAACCATAATATACATCCGGATATTTTAAAGTTCTGTAAACCAGAATTACTAGATGAGAATTACTTCCATGCTATTTTTGAAGCAAGCAAAAGTGTATTTGATAAAATAAGAAATATTACTCTTTCAACTAAAGATGGAAACTCCTTAATTAATGAGGCATTCATTGTTAAAAATCCCTCAATAATACTTAAAGGAAATAAGCTAACTACTAATGACGAAATAAGTGAGTATAACGGATTAAAATCATTATTAAATACAATTTGCTATTTTTATAGAAATCCTAGTGCACATTCACCTAAGTTATTTAACCCAACAAGTGAGAACGATGCTATAACAGCTTTTATTATTATGTCTCTTGCTCATCAACAATTAGATCGTTGCATTTGTATTCGTTATCTTTCTTGAGAATCAAGTTTATTAATTGAAAAGTACAATTCAGTAAATAAGTAAGTCAGGGAAGCCAATTCTAGATATTCAGAACTAATATTAAATTCTTTTTCATTGTGCAAATTTCGTAGAATAATCTCTAATGCATCATTTAGTAGCCTACAATTTTCTTCAAATGCTTTAGTAATTTGCTGCGTATTATTTGCTATACACATTAACTTTCACCTTCTTTCCGATGCACTTATTCGCATCATCACGGCCAGGAATAAAAACTAAAAGGGGAAAGTTAATATTCCTACCCGTGATGACAAGAACAAGAGTTCTTGCCTTTTAATGTTATAGAATGATATAATTAGTTTTAATCAATGGGTTTTGATTATCAGAGCAGTTGTGTTGCGAGCACTTCTGCTTATTTTTTTTCTCTAGATTTTCTATCAAATGAACCAATCATAACTCCCAAGGAACCGACAGTGAAAACTAAGAAAAATACAGTAAATACATCAATCATTGTTTAATAAACCTCCTTTGAGTTAACTTTAATTTATGTTGAGTCCACATCTTCATCCAACTGATACCGTACTCTTTACATAAAATAGCTACATAGTGTGTTAAAGCTGTAATTGCATCAATGCATTCTTGAATTGAGTTTTCAATTGTTTTAATCGATGTTGGATCCAATGTGTTTGGATTAACTAGAATTTTT
>JAPSLU010000057.1 GCA_031180405.1 Bacillus sp. (in: firmicutes)
GTTTTGTCCAAGTTGATTATTAAACCTTTCATAAATTAATAGAGTACAAATGAATGGGAGGTTATTACTTTTGAGATGTCATAAAAATCTGGAAAGCCAAATTAAAAGGGCAAAAAATCAATACATCAAATCTGAAACATTAAAAAAAGATAAATTTGTTCCAAAATGCCGAGAGCTAGCATATGTAACGAATACTGGTACGGATGAAAACCCTAGTAATACTGTCTCCGTCATTGATACGGTAACAGATAAAGTCATCGACACAATTAAAGTAGGAAATGCACCTATAGGATTAGCAATTACTCCAAACGGAAAAAAAGTTTACGTAGCAAATAGAGATGACAATAGCGTCTCAGTTATTAATACAACCAACAACAAGGTAATTGATACAATAACAGTAGGGGAAACTCCAATTTTAGTGGCTATTACTCCAGATGGAACTAGGGCTTATGTGGGTAACGGAGAAGAAACGACACAAGAATCTTCAATCTCTGTTATCGATACGAATAGTAATACAGTCACTGATGACATTTCAGTGAGATTTTTTCCTATTGGAATAGCAATAGGCAATACTCCATTCGGAACAAGGGCTTATGTAGCAATTACACCACAGGGGAGTATCACAGTAATCGATGCAAATCCACATTCTCCTATGTACAATAAAGAAATAGCTGATATTCCAGTTGGGGTGGCACCAATTGATGTAGCGATAACTCCAGACGGAACAACAGTTTATGTAACAAATGTAGGTGATGACACTGTTTCAGCCATTGATACAGGAACCAATTTTGTTACTAACATACCAGTAGGTGTAGGACCTGCTGGAGTAGGGATTGGCAACACACCATTTGGAATGAGAGCTTTTGTAACCAATTCAGAAGATGATTCAATTTCAGTAATTGACGCTGACCCCAATTCACCTACTTTTAATCAAGTAGTCGATACGATTAAAAAGAAAGTTGGGGACTCACCTAGTGATGTTGCGTTTACAGTAAATGGAAGAAAAGCTTATGTACCGAATAACTTAGATAATACCGTTTCAGTCATTGATACATTAACTAATAAAATAATCAAAAAAATAAAAGTAGGGAATGTACCTAATCTAGTAGCAGTTGGACGAGTTTGTAGATAAAAGCTGTGGTATTAGCATGCACAAATTCTTAAGTGAATGATTCTTCTATTTTATATAATTTTATATGTGTTTTTATAGCTGGGTGTACTCCAAAAGAGAAATAGTAGGAACTGCTTTAACTTGGAGGATACATCAAACAACGGGTCGGTTATCTTGTTTCTTTTGTTTTGCAAAACGAAGGGAACAAAGGAACCGTCCCTGTGTTTTTATTATGCGAATATTGGAAGAATCTTTTTCAAATACTATCCGAAAAAGATTCTCTGAGGTGTTACTATATGAAAGATAGATTTATGCTTTATGGATTATACTTACTTGGATTAGTTCTATTGCCATTTGCACTAAAAAAAGAACCTAAAAAGGATTGGATAATTGTTTTTCTATTTAAAACGTTATTATCTGGTTTTTTAGGCAATATAATTGCGGCTAAAAAGTTATTAGAGTTTCCTATTCGTCTTTTTCCGAAAGCGTTTAAAAGTAGTGTTTTGTTTGACAATTTATTATTTCCATTATTATGTGTGTACTTCAATCAGTCAACTTATAAATCAAGATTAGTGAGTATCATTACACAAGCATTTATTTATAGCTTATCAATAACCGGCATTGAATACATTTTTGAAAAGAAAACAAATCTCATTAAGTACAACACATGGAGATGGTACTACACTTTTTTTTCACTAACAGGAACCTTTTTGTTTGTTAGAGGGACAATAGCATATATTAGAAAAATCACTCATACAGAACCATTTGTTAATGTATAACCTTATTAAATTATCGGGAGCGTACTTTGAAAAAAGGACATCTAACAAAACAAAGTCATTTGCTGAGCAATACAATGATACTAGTAATACACAACCATTAAGAGACGATTATTCGTAGTGTAATCGTCTTTCTTCTTGCAAAAAGTATAAAACTATCCTGAGAAAGCCTTAATTTACCAATCAAAAAATCGAAGTTGAAAATACATAAAATAAATTGTCTACTGTTCATTTGAAGATTTTGTAGCACAATCGAAGGTTACGAAGATAAAATTGGCTTTATAGAAATTTTACCAAATAATTTCTGTTATAAATACGTTCAGAATTATAGGAAAAGTATTAGGAGCTATTATCGGAGCAGGAATACTAAGGAAATTAGTAGAATTTTACCCAATAGAAGCTGTATTAGATATGTCAGAGAAATTAAGCGCTAAATTAGAGTGAATTTTATAGATATTATAATTTTACTGACGGAGTACGAGATACGAGAGTTAGAGAATAGGCTACTTCGATTACAGTTTGTAGACAAAGTGTAATTTCCAGCCCGTCAAAAAAATTAAAAATGTATGCCTTATAAAGCGAGCGTTTATAAACAATCTGGATAATACTTTTTCTTATTTGACCAACGGATTAGTTTTGATACTAGAAGGATTAAGCTTTTCGGGGGTTCTTCTGTTAATGAACTCCCAAACTGAACCCGTTAGAATAAATACCCACTTTTCTACAAGCTGAGTAGGCAACCTATTGTTGCTTACTTTTTTAATTGTCAAAACAATAATATAAGTTTCAAAAACTATATTTTCAAAAATAAAACAACTATATTTAGATACAGCAGCAATAAAAGGAGGAATCATCTTGGAAACAGCAAGAAAATTGGAAACGCTTCAACAGGAAGATGAGAAAGTAGTTTTTTTTACTAAGTTCAAACAATTAAAGGTAGGCGTTATCCCGTTACCACTTTATTTAGTATTAGCGGCAATTGTTTATGGTGCATCTGTTTACAATCAACTACCTCCAGACATGATCGGAGGATTTGCGGTTATTATGGTTCTTGGAATTTTACTAGGGGACCTTGGGATGAAGATTCCAATTTTAAAAGACATTGGCGGACCTGCTATATTAGCTCTATTAGTTCCATCTGTTCTTGTATTTTATAACATATTTAATCCGGTTTCGATGGAAGCGGTAACAACGTTAATGAAAACGTCTAACTTTCTTTATTTGTATATTTCAATTTTAGTAGCTGGAAGTATTCTAGGAATGAATCGCAGAGTGTTGATTCAAGGTTTTTCGAAAATGTTTATACCGCTTGTTCTCGGAACGGTAGCATCTGTTGTTGTAGGTATTGCAGTAGGAGCACTGTTTGGGTATGAAATGAAGCATACCTTTTTCTATATCATTGTTCCGATTATTGGCGGAGGAGTTGGGGAGGGAATTCTACCATTATCTCTCGCATACTCGCAAATTTTAGGTGGATCCCCTGAAACGTTTGTATCTCAAATGATCCCTGCTGCAGTCATTGGAAATATTGTTGCAGTTATAAGTGCAGGATTAATGAAGAACTTGGGTGAAAGAAGACCAGAGCTTACCGGAAATGGTGTATTAGTCAAATCAAAAGACGGTGTAAAAGAGATAAAGAGTGAGACTACAAATATAAATGCGCCTGTCGATTTTTCGTTAATGGGTGCAGGGTTACTGCTCGCCTGTGGTTTTTTCATCTTTGGTCAATTTGCCCATATGTTTTTAGGTATTCCCGGTCCAGTTTTAATGATTGTGGCTGCTACATTGGTTAAATGTCTTCAGCTAATGCCAGCAAAAATGGAACAAGGTGCATTTCATCTGTATAAATTTGTTTCTACCGGTTTAACTTGGCCGCTTATGGTTGGGCTGGGAATGTTGTTTATTCCATTGGAAGATGTTGTGAAAATTGTAACTCCTGCATACGTAGTCGTTTGTATGTCTGTTGTCGTCGCAATGGTTGGGACAGGTTATATTGTTGGCAAGTTCTTACATATGCATCCGGTTGAATCAGCAATTGTAACCGGGTGTCATAGCGGATTAGGGGGAACAGGGGACGTAGCGATTTTGTCTGCTTCCAACAGAATGTCCTTAATGCCATTTGCCCAAGTAGCAACAAGACTTGGTGGTGCTGCTACAGTAATCATGGCAACACTCTTAATGAAGCTATTGAGTTAATAGTATAAGAGAAATTAAGGGAAGCTTGGTGTAATGTTCATTCCCGTGGATTTGATAAAAAGGATTTAAGCCTTGACTGTTCTCCCGGTGCATTCATGAAAATGAGATCAAGGAGATTGAGTATATGATTATAGAAATCTAACTGCTGTTGTCTTAAAAGAAAACGCTGGAACTTAGATCTGGAAATTCTCGGTTAATAAGTAAAGCCTCTTTCACGTTAGTTGTAAGGAATATGTTTATTCATTCAAACTTTAAACTTTGAGTCTATAAGTCTAATAAAAGACGTTGTAAGTATGTTTAAGATTGTTTTACTACATGGTAAGGGGGATATTTACCCATGTCATCATTCATGTATGAGAACCCCTTCCCATATAGGACTTTAGTGATTGAGGGGATAGATAGATGATTTTAAAAGAAATAACTAAAAATCGCTTGATTACCATTGTTTATTTTCAGAATGGATTGCTTAAAACTTGCAAAGGTAGAGTATATAAACTTAATTATTTCAATCAGACGATTAATGTAATAAACCAAAAACAAAATGCGATCTCCATTCGTTTATCAAGTATTAAAGAAATTCATTAGTTCTTTCTAGTTATCTACTATGTTTCTAAACAAAATGGTTTAGATGAAAGGGAGCAGTAAATATCATGTCAAAAATAATAGCAATTAATGCAGGGAGCTCTTCTTTAAAGTTCCAATTATTTGAAATGCCGAATGAAGATGTACTTACAGCTGGGTTAGTTGAACGTATCGGCTTCGATAAAGGAGTATTTACCATTTTAGTAAACGGAGAAAAAATAAAAGAAACAGTAGAGATTTCAGACCATTCTGTTGCTGTTAAAATGCTTCTTTATAAACTTACCCATTTTGGAATTGTGGAATCTTTAAATGAGATAGAAGGAATCGGTCATCGTATTGTACACGGAGGAGAGATGTTTAATGACTCTGTTTTAATTACAGATGAAACACTTCAAAAAATTGAGGAACTATCAGATTTAGCACCACTTCATAACCCAGCAAATGTTGTTGGAATTAAAGCATTCAAAGAAGTTTTACCAAATGTAGATGCAGTAGCAGTTTTTGATACGGCATTCCATCAAACAATGCCTGAACGGTCATTCTTATATAGTTTACCTTATGAATATTATGAAAAATATGGAATACGAAAATATGGTTTTCATGGTACATCACATAAGTATGTATCTGAAAGAGCAGCGGAATTATTAGAACGCCCGATCGAACAATTGCGATTAATTTCTTGTCACTTAGGAAATGGAGCGAGTATTGCAGCAATTGAAGGTGGAAAATCTATTGATACGTCAATGGGCTTTACTCCACTTGCAGGAGTTGCAATGGGAACTCGTTCAGGCAATATTGACCCAGCGTTGATTCCATTCATTATGGAAAAAACAGGGCAATCAGAAATGGAAGTTTTAGATATTTTAAATAAAAAAAGTGGTGTATTGGGGATTTCAGGATTATCAAGCGATCTTCGTGACATCGAACAAGCAGCTAAAGAGGGAAATGTGCGTGCAGAAACAGCTCTTGAAGTCTTCGCTAGTAGAATTCATAAATATATAGGTTCATATGCAGCACAAATGGCTGGAGTAGATGCTATTATCTTTACTGCTGGAATTGGGGAAAACAGTGACATTATCCGTTCACGTGTATTACGTGGTTTAGAGTTTATGGGTGTGTATTGGGATCCTGCACTCAATCTGGTCCGTGGTGAAGAAAGATTTATTACCTATCCGTATTCTCCCGTAAAGGTGATCATTATTCCTACAAATGAAGAAGTTATCATTGCTCGTGATGTCGTACAGATGACAAATAGCTGTAAATCATTAGTATAAGGATCATTTAAAATATTTGGTTAGTTTTTTAAAGTTAAAAAAATCAAAATAGTTATGAAATAATCCTTAAATATGATATACTTTTTATAGATTATCACTTTAATAGTATAACCTAATAGCTGAAGGGGGACTTATTAGTATGATTAATGTTGCTATTAACGGGTTTGGACGTATTGGAAGAATGGTGTTTCGTCAAGCAATAAAAGAAAGCGCATTCAATATCTTAGCCATTAATGCGAGTTATCCAGCGGAAACATTGGCACATCTTATTAAGTATGACACTGTACACGGAAAATTTGACGGCACGATAGAGGTATCACAAGATCACTTATTGGTAGACGGTAAGCTTGTTAAACTTCTTAATAAACGGAATCCCCAAGAGTTACCTTGGAAGGAATTGGGGGTAGATGTTGTCATTGAAGCGACAGGAAAATTCAATACTAGAGAAAAAGCAAGTCTGCACCTAGAAGCAGGGGCAAAGAATGTCATTTTAACAGCTCCAGGTAAAGATGAAGATATTACGATTGTGGTTGGTGTAAACGATGAGCAGCTGGATATTACAAAACAAAATGTGATCTCTAATGCTTCTTGTACAACTAACTGTCTTGCTCCAGTCGTTAAGGTGTTAGATGAACAATTTGGCATAGAGAATGGTTTAATGACGACTGTACATGCCTATACAAACGATCAAAAAAATCTTGATAATCCACATAAAGATTTACGTAGAGCTCGTGCTTGTGCCCAATCCATTATTCCAACTACAACAGGTGCTGCTAAAGCATTAGCAAAGGTGCTACCGCATTTAACCGGTAAATTGCATGGTATGGCACTACGCGTTCCGACTCCAAATGTATCGCTTGTTGATCTTGTAGTTGACGTAAAATGTGATGTGACAGCAGACCAAATTAATCATGCTTTCCAGATTGCTGCGCAAGGATCAATGAAGGGAATTTTAGAATTCTGTGATTCACCACTTGTGTCAGTTGATTTCAATACTAATCCAAGTTCGTCCATTATTGATGGTTTATCTACAATCGTAATGGGAACCCGTAAGGTAAAGGTTCTTGCTTGGTATGACAATGAGTGGGGCTACTCCTGCCGCGTAGTAGATCTCGTAAAGCTAGTATCAGATCAGTTTACTAGCCAAAAAAAGATGCAACATGTTTAAGTCGATGGTTTAGATACTTTAAGAGAAACACAAATAAATAGTATGAGTCATTTACGTTAAAGTATGTACTATTTAAAAGCTAATAAAAAAGATAAAAGGATGATATAAACATGAATAGTGTGAACGTTCAAATTGAATTACATGAGTTATTAAATGGAAGAAATGCACAAGTTCAACTAAGTGTTTCGCAGTTAGTGGAAAAAGTAATTAAAAGAGGAGAAGGAGTTTTAACTTCTACTGGTGCTGTTTCTGTTTCAACAGGTAAGTATACAGGACGTTCTCCTAAAGATAAATTCATTGTTAAAGAAGCATCTACTGCACATAAAATTGATTGGGGTAATGTTAATCAACCAATCTCTGAAAAGCATTTTGATAATTTGTATACAAAGGTATTAGAACACTTAAAAGAAAAAGAAGAAATCTTTGTTTTTAAAGGTTATGCCGGAGCAGATCAGAGATCTCGTGTTCCAATTCAAGTAATAAATGAATTTGCTTGGCATAACTTATTTGCTCAACAATTGTTTATTCGTCCGACAGAGATTGATTCCCCGAGCCAAGATGAACAATTTACAATCGTATCTGCCCCAACTTTCAATGCTAATCCGGCTATTGATGGAACAAATTCTGAAACGTTCATCGTTGTTTCTTTTGAAAAGCGTGTCATTCTGATTGGTGGTACTGAGTATGCAGGTGAAATGAAGAAATCGATCTTTTCGATTATGAACTACTTATTGCCAGAACAAGATATTTTACCTATGCACTGTTCGGCAAATGTATCTGAAGAAGGCGATGTGGCATTGTTCTTCGGCCTATCAGGAACAGGTAAGACAACGCTATCTGCAGATCCAAACCGTAAGTTAATTGGTGATGACGAACATGGCTGGTCTAATAATGGTGTATTTAATATGGAAGGAGGCTGCTATGCAAAATGCGTGGACTTATCTAGGGAGAAGGAACCTCAAATCTTTGATGCGATTACATTCGGTTCTGTATTAGAAAATGTTGTCATAGATGAGAAGACTGGTCTTGCAGATTACAAGGATGTATCCCTAACAGAAAATACACGTGCAGCCTATCCAATTGACGCAATTGATAATATCATGCTTCCAAGTGTTGCTGGACACCCAGATACAATTGTGTTCTTAACAGCGGATGCTTTCGGCGTATTACCTCCAATCAGCAAGCTATCTAAAGAACAAGCCATGTATCATTTCTTAAGCGGTTATACTAGTAAACTAGCAGGAACAGAACGAGGGATTACCTCTCCACAAGTAACGTTTTCTACTTGCTTCGGTTCTCCGTTCTTACCGCTAGACGCATCTCGTTATGCAGACATGCTCGGAGAAAAAATTGAAAAGCACAATGCAAAAGTATTCTTAGTGAACACTGGGTGGACTGGCGGAGAATATGGCATAGGTCAACGTATGAATCTTTCCTACACTCGCGCAATGGTGAAAGCAGCACTTAATGGAGAATTAGAAAATGTAGAAACGATAAAGGACGTCATATTCGGTCTCGATATTCCGCTTCATGTTCCAGGTGTACCTGATGACGTATTAATTCCAGAAAGAACTTGGCCTGACAAAGAAGCATACCATGCAAAAGCCTTCGTTCTCGCTAGCAAGTTCAATGAAAACTTCAAAAAGTTCACAAGCGTATCCGAAGAGATTGTTAAGCTAGGCGGACCTTTAGTATAACAAAAAGCAAGCTCAACGTTTAGCTATTAACCTGATAGAAACATCAAAACGAATGATTAATTGTTCAATGACAGCTATTATATCCAATTGGACAGACTTCACCCTTAGGTGGAGTTGTCTTTTTTTTCACACACGTTAAGAAGGTGTAAATTCTCAGAGAAAGGAGAAGTAAAATGAACAATAGAACGAAAACAGACGTTGTTTTAATTGGTGCTGGAATGATGAGTGCAACTTTGGGAACACTTTTGCAAGAATTAGTACCGGAGTGGGAAATTAAGGTGTTTGAGAAGCTTTCGAACGCGGGAGAGGAAAGTTCTAATGAGTGGAATAACGCGGGCACGGGTCATGCGGCATTGTGTGAGCTAAATTATACGGCCGAAAAACCGGATGGATCTATAGACATTAGCAAAGCAATAAACATTAATGAACAATTTCAGGTTTCAATGCAGTTTTGGTCGTATCTAGTAAAAAGAAAGCGGATCCAAAATCCACAAGATTTTATCATGCCATTGCCTCATATGAGTTTCGTTCATGGAGAACAAAATGTGTTGTTTTTAAAGAAACGATTTGAAGCGTTATCAAAGAATCCATTATTTCAAGGGATGGAATTTTCCGAGGATCCTAAAAAAATTATGGAATGGACTCCGCTTATTATGCAAAATCGCAGATTGAACGAGCCTATAGCGGCAACAAAAATCGACATTGGCACTGATATAAATTTTGGAGCTTTAACGCGCAAGTTATTTAACCACTTACAGAGTAAAAATGTTGAAGTTAGCTACAAACATAGTGTTGAAACTATTCGTCGCACGACAGATGGTCTGTGGGAAGTGAAAGTACGTAATCTTACAACCGGTACTACTGTACATCATACTGCGAAATTTGTCTTTATCGGAGGTGGTGGAGGAAGTCTTCATTTACTACAAAAATCCGGTATTCCAGAAGGAAAGCATATTGGAGGATTCCCAGTTAGCGGATTATTTATGGTGTGTAATAATCCGGATGTCATCGGGGAGCATCATGCAAAAGTTTACGGAAAGGCTAAGGTTGGTGCTCCACCAATGTCTGTTCCACATCTAGACACAAGATTTATGAATAATAAGAAATCATTGCTATTTGGACCATTTGCTGGTTTTACACCTAAGTTTTTGAAGAACGGTTCAATGTTTGATTTGGTCACTTCCATACAACCTGATAATCTTTTTACGATGTTAGCTGCAGGAGCAAAAAATATATCATTGACAAAATATCTGATTCAGCAAGTTATGTTGTCAAAAGAACAGCGCATGGAAGAATTACGTGAGTTTATCCCGAACGCAAAAAGTGAGGATTGGGATATTGTAGTTGCAGGCCAACGTGTTCAAGTGATTAAAGATACTAAAGAAGGTAAAGGAACACTTCAATTTGGTACGGAAGTTGTTAGAGCAGCTGATGGATCAATTGCAGCGTTACTGGGTGCTTCTCCGGGCGCTTCTACGGCCGTGCACGTCATGCTTGACATCATAAAAAAATGTTTCCCGGAACATATAACTGAGTGGGAACCGAAAATAAAAGAAATAATTCCATCTTATGGATTATCACTAATGGAAAATCCTGATTTGTTAAGCGAAATTCATATGTCAGTAGCTCAAACGCTTGGTTTAAATAGAAAAAAAGCCTGAACTGGTCTTTAGTTAATTCATTCTTAAACGGTAACTGTTATGTATAGTGTAAATTTTTTTAAATTAAAAAATAGTTTTAAAAATTACAAAAGCTATGTAGCTTTCTGAAAAATATTATAATTCTTGTTAAAGAAGGGAGACAAAAACAACGCAATAAATAGAAAGCGCTTTTTTAAAACTTGTAATACGTTTAGTAATTTATATATGAAAATAATAGGCGAATCTACGAATTACTCATAAAATTCCAACAAAGGCAGGCGAATTCAGGTATGTCAACATTACGTGAAGAAGCATTAAAGATGCATAAAGAAAATCAAGGAAAACTTAGTGTCAAATCTAAAGTCAAAGTACGTGATGCAAAAGATTTAAGTCTTGCTTATTCACCTGGTGTAGCGGAGCCATGTTTGGCTATTCATGAGGATGAGAGCAAAGTATATGATTATACAATAAAAGGAAATCTTGTAGCTGTTGTATCAAATGGAACCGCTGTCCTAGGACTAGGAAATATCGGTCCACAAGCAGCTATGCCAGTCATGGAAGGAAAAGCATTGTTATTTAAAGAATTTGCCAATGTCGATGCTTTTCCACTCTGCATAAATTCTACTGATACAGATAAAATTGTTGAGCACGTTAAAATGTTAGAACCTACTTTTGGAGGAGTAAACTTAGAGGATATTGCGGCACCGCAATGCTTTGAAATTGAAGATCGTTTAAAAAAAGAGTGCGATATCCCTATCTTCCATGATGATCAACATGGAACAGCGATTGTGACAGCAGCAGGATTAATTAATGCTCTCAAACTAGCAAATAAAAATATTGAGGATATTCGTGTCGTGGCAAATGGAGCTGGAGCTGCAGGTGTAGCAATTGTCAAGCTGTTACTAAATATGGGAGTGAAAGATGTCATATTATGTGATACAAAAGGGATTATTTATAAAGATCGCCCGGTTGGTATGAATAAATTCAAAGAAGAAATGGCAGGCATCACAAATAAAGAACAAAAGCAAGGGTCATTAGCAGATGCATTAGAAGGTGCTGATGTGTTTATTGGGGTTTCAGCGGCAGGAGCAGTAACAAAAAAAATGGTTCGTTCAATGAATCAGAATGCAATTATTTTTGCAATGGCTAATCCAGTACCAGAAATTATGCCGGAAGAGGCAAAAGAAGCAGGAGCACTTGTCGTTGGAACAGGACGCTCAGATTTCCCGAATCAAGTTAATAATGTTCTTGCATTCCCGGGAATTTTTCGCGGTGCTTTAGATGTTCGTGCAAAGGAAATTAATGAAAAAATGAAAATTGCTGCTGTTTATGCTATTTCCGGACTTATTAACAGTGAAGAGTTGCACGCTGATTATGTCATTCCAGATCCATTTGATCCAAGAGTGGCGAAACATGTTGCAGAAGCTGTTGCAGAAGCAGCAATAAATACCGGGATTGCGCAAAAGAAATGTAATGCACATGAACCTAATGAAGATAAATTAATAGTAAAATAAGTCTCAGACTATTGACAAACGCTCGCTTTATTCGTTACTAACCTTGCTGCGGTGCTCATTACCACCCCCGGTAACTCCGCTCCTCACAAGGCTTCGAGGCTCGAAAGACAAGCGTTTTTAATTAGTCTGAAGGACTTGAAATTATCCTATGTCTACACTCTGGTCTGTTTGATATAGGTTTAACTTCTTGAAAAACTAGGAAGTTTGTTCAAAGTAATTTCAATCAGGCTTGTTAACGTAGCTATATAGCTAGGATCTTTGCAAATATGTAAAATTGCATGTTGAATCTCGGGTAGAATTTGTTTTATAAACGACAAAAAAAAAGATTTTCAATCCGTTTTGCTGTTATTAAGGAAATTGCTGCATCCTGAATCATGCAGATCAAGTAATATTTTACTTTTTGTAGCCTTCCTACTAATTTGTTAGGAAAGGCTTTTTATTTTACAATAATCATCATACAGGAAAGTCTTTAGGAGTGTTTTCATTGTCAGAACAGAAGTTTAAACTAAGTACGATTATTATTTTCTTTGTATGCCTAGTTGTTCTTTTATCATTACTATTTACAGATTTATTAATAAGTCATACAGTAAGTGAAACAATTCGCAATAACCAAGAAGAAAAAGCCAAGATTGTATCAAGAACAGTTGCCAAATCAGCTATTGTTAAAAGCGGACTTGAGAAATTAGATGATGAAGGTGCAATTCAGGAATATACAGTCGATATTCAACAAGCCGCAGATGTTCTTTTTGTAGTGGTTATGGATATGAACGGAATTAGAAAATCGCATCCTGATCCAGAAAAAATAGGGAAAGCCTTTGTTGGTGGGGATGAAATGGCTGTATTAAAAGGGGAAGAACATATCTCAGTATCGAAAGGGACACTAGGGGAATCCTTGCGCGCTTTTACTCCTATTAAGAATGATGAAAATAAACAAATAGGGGCTGTTGCAGTTGGAATATCTCTTAATAACGTTGAAAGAGCCCTGAAAAAGGGACATCAAAATATTATCATTGGATCCGCCTTAGGTATTATTGTAGGTATTATAGGTGCAGTAATTCTAGCAAGATATATTAAAAAGATTCTATTTGGTTTAGAACCATCTGAAATTGCGAAAATTCATGAAGAACGAAATACGATGCTACAATCTGTACATGAAGGGATTATTGCAGTTAATAAAGATTTAACAATAACGATTGTTAATATGTCAGCTAAACGAATTTTTGCGAATATCGGTTTATCTGATAATCCAGTAGGTATGAAACTAACTGATTTTATGCCATTTTCCACATTAGATCGGGTCTTAAAAACAGGTAAAGCCGAAAAAGATCAAGAGATAACAATCAATGGTGTAACGATTTTAACGAATAGGGCTCCGTTGATTGTAAATAACGAAATCGTTGGAGCAATCTCTACGTTTAGGGATAAAACGGAAGTTCATCAATTAGCAGAGCAATTAACAGGTGTTCGGTTATATGCTGAAGCATTACGTGCCCAATCACATGAGTTTATGAATCGGCTCCATGTTATTCTTGGAATGGTGAAAATGGGGTTTTATGATGAGTTAATGGATTATATAGCTGATATTGTTGATCACCGTGTAAACGAAGTTAGTTATGTTACAAAAAGTATTAAAGATCCGGTTCTTGCAGGATTTATTATGGGCAAGCTTAGTACCGCAAGAGAAAATAAGGTAGAGATGAAAATAGAAAATGAGACAAGCATTATTCCAAAACCGAGTGAGGATCATGTTACCCATGATTTAATTACAATTATCGGTAATATCGTTGATAATGCGATGGAAGCCATGAGCGAAATGAAGGAAAAGAAGCTGCACTTGAAGTTAAGTTACAATAAAAATCAGCTTCTTATAAAGGTCCGGGATACAGGTCCAGGTCTTAAAAAGGAACAGTTTGCACACATATTTAAAAAGGGGTATTCTACCAAGGGAGAAAATCGAGGTTACGGACTTTATTTAGTGAATAAAAGTGTAGAAACCTTAGGAGGATCTATTCAACTAAACTTAAGTGTTAAAAAGGCTACAGAATTTATTATTCAGATTCCTTATAAGGGGGAGGAGGAGACAAATGATTAATGTTCTAATTGTTGATGATGACCCGATGGTAGCAGAATTTAATAAGCGATATTTAAAAGAAATAGATGGATTTACTTTAGTTGGTGTAGCACATTCAGTAAAGGAAGCGACAAAAATCATCAATAATCAAAAAGTTGATTTAGTACTTTTAGATATCTACATGCCAGGTGAAAACGGCTTAACTCTATTAAATAATATAAGGATAGAAAAAAAAGAATTAGATGTAATTCTCATTACAGCGGCCTCTGACGCAGATAAAATCCAGACTGCGTTAAGGAATGGAGCTGTTGATTACTTAATTAAACCATTTGAATTTAAGAGATTTCACCAAGCACTCGCTTCGTACCGAGAAAAATTCCAACTACTAAATCAAGAAGGTATGATAAACCAGAAGGATCTTGACGAACTATTACTAGTAAAACAGGAATCTCCTGCGTCTGATCCATCCAAGTTTTTGCCCAAAGGATTATCTAGAATGACTTTACATATCGTTTTTAACGCTATAAAAAAGCATGGTAATAGTCCATTTACAACAGATGAAATGGCTGAAATCACAGATATTTCAAGAGTTTCAATTAGAAAGTATTTAAAATTTTTAAATGAGATTCATGTTATTGACGAGACATTAACATATGGAATAGGCAGACCACATTATTCATATATGTTTAATGAATCGAACCAATCTATACTTGAGCAATATGAGTAAAAAAAGCAGCATTAGCTGCTTTTTTTAATTACAAATAAGTATCAATAATTACAAAAGTGTAAATTGAGCCAATTTTCAAGTAATATGAAATATGTGAATGAAAGCGGTTACTAGTAGAGTTAGTCAATCACTACTAGCCGTTGTTTAAAACAAAGTAACATGCTGTAATGGAAGTTTGTAAGAGTAACCATATATTGAGAGCTACAAACTTCTCAAAAAAAAATTTATACTAAGTAGAAAACTAAAACTATGGAAGAGAGGGGTTTCTTATGGAACAAACAGCAAAAAAAATCACCTATGAAACAGACAGAAAGGGAAATCAGTTTGATCTGAAGCCAAAACTAACAGTGTTTCATACACCGGTTTTATGGTTTGGTATATTTGCAGCAATAACAATAGTTAGTATGTATACTGGCAACTTACCAGGTGGAATGATTGGAAGTTTACTAGTGATGATCATATTAGGGGAAGCATTCGGATGGATTGGCGACCGTACACCAATTATGAAAACATTTTTAGGCGGGGGAGCCATTTTAGCGATTTTTGGATCAGCTTACATGGTTTATAGCGGCTTTCTTCCAGAATCAATCACAACATCTGTTACGGAATTTATGAAAGCAGCTGGTTTTCTAGACTTTTATATTGCTGCGTTAATAACTGGTAGTATTTTAGGGATGAATTCAAAAATTTTAGTTAAAGTAGGTTTACGTTATTTTGTACCAATCTTTGGTGCTGTCATAGGTGCAATCGTCATTGCAAGTATTGTCGGGGCATTAGTAGGCTTTTCACTTCAGGAAGCAATATTAGTCATTACACTGCCGATTATGGGTGGTGGGATGGGTGCTGGCGCTGTACCAATGAGCCAAATTTATTCTGAAATGTTAGGTAATGAACCAAGCTATTATATCTCAATGCTCGTTCCGGCACTTGCGTTAGGAAATGTATTTGCCATTGTTTTTGCAAGTGTGTTAGATATGGTAGGGAAAAAATTTCCTTCATTAACAGGTAACGGACAATTAATAAGCGGGTTTAATTATGAAAAAACGAAACAGAAGTATGACATTGGAAAGATGGGTGTAGGGCTATTAGCGGCATTAACCTTCTTTACGGTTGGTAATCTTTTAGGAGCCTTTATTCCGCTACATCCATATGCAATTATGATCATTATCGTAGCAATTACGAAGATAGCAAATATTATCCCGCCTATTGTACTTGAAGGAGCTAGTCAATGGTATCAGTTTGTAGCAAGTAACTGGACGTTTGCATTATTATTTGGTATTGGTGTTGCCTATACCGATTTAAATACTGTCCTTGAAGCACTTACAGTTCAATATATTCTAACAGTATTTGGTGTCGTATTAGGTGCCATTATTGGTGCAGGTCTTTTAGGGAAATTAGTAGGATTTTACCCAATAGAAGCAGCAATTACAGCAGGTTTATGTATGGCTAACATGGGAGGAACTGGTGATGTTGCCGTGTTATCTGCGTCTAAAAGAATGGAGTTAATGCCATTCGCGCAAATTTCATCAAGATTGGGTGGGGCGTTAATATTACTGCTTTCAGGTCTTATTATCCCGCTTTTAGTTTAATAGGTATTAAAGCATTGAGGAATTCCTCAATGCTTTTTTGTGTGCCAGGCGATAAGAGAAATCGCTAGAATGAAAGTCCCGAGTCATAATGTGGGGGACCTGCTTTATTTCATACTTGTTGGAGATCAAAGACATATGAATTGTTTATATCTAACGAAATCTTTTGAGAGAGAAAATAGAAATGTCAAATTCACTTTGTCCTTTTATTGCCATCTGGCTTAGGACCTCGCCCATGACACTGCCAAATTTAAAGCCGTGCCCAGAAAAACCGCAGGCAATGATAACGTTGCTATGTTCTGGATGGTGATCGATGATGAAATGAAGGTCACTTGATACAGTATATAAACAAGTTTTTCCTTCATTCAAAGTACCGTTTGCATCAGGCATATAGGTACCAAGAAAATTCCGAAGATCTCCCTCATCTGTTTCATATTGTCCGAAGTTCTGCGTTTGCTGATCGGGATCAATTGGTTGTCCGCCATCTGTTCTTCCTAGCTTAAGACCGGTACCGTTTAAGTTAGGAAAACCATAAAACGTTTTATCCTTATCAACGACATAAAAGGACGGGAAAGTAGGGGAGTCATATAGACCTTCAGGTGTATCGAACCAGCCTACTACTTTTCGAACCGGCTGAATAGGCAGATTTAAATTAGGCAGAAGTTTGGCTGCCCAGGCTCCTGCTGTGACAATAACCTTCTTCGCCTTAAAAACGGTATCTGCGGTTATGATGTTTACTTCATCCTTGCTATGTTCGTTAATTTGCTGAACAGGAGTATTTGTTACAAGATGTGCACCATTTTTAATAGCCATCTCTTTATAAGCTTTAATGGCATTCTCACTATAAATGACACCTGATTCTGTTTCAAAGCAGCCAATAAAGTGATTAGGTATTGAAATACCAGGCCATTTTTCTTGCACCTCAGCGGCGTTTAGCACATTCAATGGTAGGTCATATTTTTTAGCAGCCTCAACCGCTTCATGGAGAAAAGCAGAATCCTTTGGGCCAAGTCCAAGAATACCTGTTTTTTCAAAAATTTTATAGCCACTTTGCTTTTCTAGTTCTTCCCATAATTGTTGGGCACGTTTCACCAGTGTAATGTACTGCCGGCCTTCACCATATGCATGTCTAATCAAACGCGTATCTCCGTGATGGCTTCCATGATTATGAGGAGGGTCAAAAGCATCAATTACTAATGTCTTTACTTGTTGTTGTGCTAAGAAAGCAGCGGCCGCCATTCCCATTGTGCCAGCACCGATAATTGCCACATCATAAATAATTTCAGTTTTCATTTTATATTACTCCATTCTTCATTTACTGTTAATCAAAGTACAGACCTGTGGCAAATACATGTTTCTTCTATTAATTTTAATTGTAATCTTCAAGGAAAGAAACTAGTTTTTTAACTGGAACAGCAGCACCTTTAAAGTGTGAAATAATAAAGTCTGTCACTTCATCAGATTGATAAATTTCAACAACTTCTTCAAAGGTTTTATCATCTTTACGATCTGAATGAGAGGCGATGATGTTAATGTACGTTTTATTTTTTAGCCTCTTCCCTGAAAATTGGGTCGTCTGTAGGGCATTGTTCCTGGCCATGTTCTTCATTTGGTATTATGGAATGAGCGGTGCTGTCATGAAAAAAGGAAGAAAAGTTGGCTTATATATTCAAAGAGTTTCGGGTCTCATCTTGATTTCAATAGGGTAGGTTTCTTCAAAAGTAATTTAGCATATAAGTAAGGTGTTTGATAAAATAGTGTGACAAGCTACGTTTTATGTTAAAAGGAAAGTCTTAGTCATCTGTCTGGCTCATCATTCTATTTGAAATTTTACTCAGGTATGCCTTTGGATTGGTATTCCAATTATATTGATCGGCTTATTTTATTTAGTTCACAGATAAAAGGAGATAAATAATGAAATTAAAATCTTTGATAATAAGTTTTATTTTACCTTTAGTAACCACCATTCCAAGTGATGTTCTAGCACAAGGGACGGAAGAGGAACATCATCAGGAGGTTGTTATAAACACATTTTTAACAATTGGAATCGTGATTTCAGCCCTGTTATTTGTGTTAGGGCTCATTGTATTATTCACTAGTAAAAACCGTTTAAAGACGGTGAATGGTAAAAAGCAAGAAGGGGAAATAAAAGGAGATAAGTTAAAAATGTGGGTGATAGTTAGTAAGTGGGTTTCTCTTATTTCTCTAATTGTTCTTGTTATATCTGTTTCGTTTGCACTACTAAATAATAGGACAACAGAAGAAAAAGTAGAGTTTATACATATTCATGGTTTAGGGATCACAGATGATGGAGCAGAAGTTTATGTACCTGCACACGATGGATTAAAAGTTTTTAAAGATGGCATGTGGAGTAATGCAGAAGGTGAAAAACACGATTATATGGGCTTTTCTATGGTAGATGATGGTTTTTACAGTAGTGGACATCCTGGTGAAGGCTCTTCATTAAAAAACCCATTTGGTGTGATAAAAACAACAGATATGGGGAAAAGCCTGGATATGCTAGATTTATATGGAGAAGTTGATTTTCATGGAATGGCTGTAGGTTATCAATCACATGCCATTTATGTTATAAATCCACAAGAAAATTCAAGGATGAACGAAATTGGTTTATATTACTCGACAGATGATACGAAAACGTGGATAAAAAGTAAGATGGAAGGCCTTGAAGGTCAGGTATCATCGTTAGCTGTTCATCCCCAAGATGATACAGTAGTCGTCTTAGGTACAAATAAAGGTGTTTTTGTATCAAAAGACTTCGGGCAAACGTTCGAAAAGATTTTTGATGCTCCAACAACGGCAGTATCGTTTTCATTAAATGGTGAATTGTTTGTAGGCAGTGTTTCAGATGAATTCACTTTATCAACATTCAATATTGAAACAAAAAAACAATCAATGCTTACAATTCCATCGTTACGTGAGGGAAATGCCATTAGTTATATTGCAGTTAATCCGAAAAATGAAAAACAGATCATATTTACAACGTTTGAAAACGATATTTATATGACGGAAGATTCCGGGGGAAATTGGAGTCAACTTGCTGAATCAGGAAAAGGGATTAACCATAAAGCAGACCATGTGAAATAAATGACATAATTGACCTGAAGATAATAGGTGAGGGCACATCAAGAGATTTAAAGAACTTTTAGAAGATATCATCTTCAACCTCTCTCCAAACTTTCTACTTATAATGAAGGTTAAATAAAGAACAGGGAATAGTCTTCTTAAAAAAGACAGTTGCAGTTTTTGCCTTGTCAGTTCACTTGCTCCAGAAGGGTAAAAAAAGATGCGAACTTGTGGGTGAATGTTATGTATATGTAAGTACAGGATATTTTTCTTACTGATCTAATGCGTTCAGTTGGAGGTCCTTTTAATAAGCAAATGGCAAACCGTCTTCCAAGGTCTTGTATCATAATCAGAATGTTAATGGTCTCATTAAAGAAAAGGGGAAATCAAGTGGAAAGAAGAAATTTTTCTATTATTACGATGATATTTTCATTCTTCTTAATGAGTATTTCAGGTTGTTCCCAAGGTAATTCTTCTAATTCTTCAGCAGACTGGGCTTTCTCATTTGTGGTTTGGGAAGGTTATATTTATCGAGTAAGTGATGACTATGTAAACGAAATAAATAGGGAAATTGGAGAAGTGGTAAAGTATTCCGATATCGAAGATACATACACTAGTAACTTCTCTAATGAATATGAAGAAGGAACAAAATTTTACTCAATTAAAGGAATAGGTGTTGAAGAAGCAATTGCAATTAAAGAAGATGGAAAGTTTAGAAAAGCAATCAGGGAAGAAAAATATGGTAAGAAATAAATTCATTAAGTAATAGGGGCAACTTCTTTTGATTGGGTTGCCCTTATATTTATAACACAGCCTGAATTTAAAGAGTAAGGATGTTGATTGCACATGAAAAAAATCATATCTCGCTGGTGGGTATGGCTAGTAGTCATCTTATTTATCGTACTTAACCTCTTAGTTACAAGTT
>JAPSLU010000415.1 GCA_031180405.1 Bacillus sp. (in: firmicutes)
AAGTGGTTGGCTATGATGGAACGCAAACGGTATCAAGCCTACTACCTCAATTAACAACGATCAGACAGCCAATTGAAGATATTGCGAAAACCGCGGTGATTAAATTAAACGAAATTATTGAGGAAATTCAAAACGATAAAATGATGGAGATTATTTTGCCTGTTCAGTTGGTGAAAAATCATACGGCATGATAAATAAAGGGGAAAAAAGAGCTAAACTATTATAGGAATGAAATTAAACATCTTACCCTCGGTATTTTCGGGTAAGATGTTTTTTATTTATATATATAAATTTATGATAAGGACTTTATCTGAACAAATGTTAATGAGTCTCAGTGTGCCTGAATTAAAGGTGGTTTTAAAAAATCTTTACATACACTAGGGGGGTATAGTATATTTGGTGTGTGAGACCTACTACAATAGGTTTATTATTTTCATTTAAAATTATACTATACCCTCGTATAGTTTAAATTAGGAAGGTGAATACAATGGACAACGTAAAGAGGATTCGAATCGCTGTAAATGGAGGCATAGGATTTGGAGCAAAACTATCCGCCAAACAGCTTATGACTATCGCAAAATATGTACAGGAGGATGAGGAACTGGAATTAACAACATTCCAGCAGCTCTATTTAGAAATTCCAGAAGTCCAAAAAGAGGTAATAATAGAAGAGTTTCAAAGTGTTGGATTAGCATGCTATCCAGTTGGAAACTTCGTTAAGAGCTTAAGAACCTGTAATTTTTGCAAAGGCCAGGAAGAAGAAGGAATGCCAGTAGCAAAAGAGTTAAATCGCCGAATAGCAGGAAAAGCCGTGCCATTTACCTTAAAGGTTGCTTACACAGGTTGTCCAATTGGTTGTGGTGAACCTTTGCTAAGCGACATAGGTATTATGAAAATTAAAGATCATTACAATTTGTATGTTGGAGGAAAAGCAAAAGGGAAAGATGCAGAGGTTGGTTCCTTGCTGCTAGAAAATTTAACGAAAGAGCAATTATATGACTCAGTTGAGAAAATTATTGCTGTTTACGCACAAAATGGGAAGAAACGACAACCTTTTTATAAATTTATTAAACAAGTAGGTCTAGAAGCATTAATTAACTAAATAGTAAAAGGTTTACAAACAACATCAAAAAGCTAGATATTTACGAGTTGTTAACTTGTTTTATATATAGCTTTTGCTAAGTATAGGAGGTTTTATTTTATGAGCTCACAAGTGATTGGACAACCCGATCCTAAACGTTGGAAAGCATTAGCTTTATTGGGATTTGCAAATTTTATTGTAATGATGGATTCTGCTGTTATTCAAGTTGCCTTACCATCTATTAAAGATGCACTCGGATACACAGAGGCAAATTTACAATGGGTTATGAACGCCTTTCTTATTGTGTTTGGGGGATTATTACTATTGGGAGGAAGCTGAATTACCTCCTTGTGATTAATAGGAAAAAAATAGAGGATTCAGAGATCCTAAAGGGAGTTTAGAAATGAAAAAGGTAAATGAGCTAACAACACTGAACATGGTAGAAGAGTTTCTCGAAAAACATGAACTAAGCTTCTTGTACGTATCCACACCAGAGTGTAGTACGTGTCACGCGATATTGCCTAAGCTAAGAGAACTTCTAGATCAATACCCACTTATCCATCTAGGACATATTGATGCAAGACAGGTAGAAGAGGTAGCGGAAAAATTTCTAATTTTAACTGCCCCAATTATGCTTTTGATGATAAATCAAAAAGAATATTTACGAGAGGATCGTTTTGTTCGGTTTGGTCGTTTAGAGGAAAAACTAGGAACTATTTATGAGGTGTATACTCGATAAACTCTTTATTTAATAATTGATTTTTTGGATTGCGAGGTTATCCGAAAAGAAGGAGAGCTCCATAATGGTTTGTCACATGTTATCCAGTTTGTTGGACAAAGCCGATTGAGAGTTAATGGCAGCGTTTATGTCAATAAAAGGAAAAATAGGAGACACTTAAGGGTCTCCTGACTTGATGTTTTATGAGACAGTAACTACTTCTTCTTTAGCTAGATTTCTAGCGATTTCGTCTTTTATAGTAATTCCTGCAGCCTCTAATTCTGCAATTTTTTCTGCGAATTGTGGCAGGTAGTTTTTATGTGCAATCAATAGTTCATCTAGGACACGTTTTGCCGTTTCACCACTAGGGATGAGTGGATTTATTGTGAATGCTTGTAGCGCTAAGCCGTAATCACCGGTTACAGCTGCTTCTTCTACACATAGCTCCATATTCTTCACTACTTGTAGCCAGCCTTTTTCTGCTGGTGGAAGTGAACCAAAAGCAATTGGTCTTGCACCTGCAGACCCGATATAAGCGGATACCTCTACAACATCATCGGGAGCAAGGTCAGGAACCGCGCCGTTATTCTTCGTAGAAACGACAACCTGTGTATTTTTGTTCGCATAAATCGATGCAATGGTTTCACATGCGGCATCTGAATAGTATGCACCACCACGTTTTTCTAACTGTTCAGGTTTATGATCTAAGTTAGGGTCTTTATATAATTCAAATAGTTCTGCTTCTGTTTGTTTAACTTGTTGCCCTCTTGTTCCAATGTTCGGATCATTGTACTCTTCAAGCATATGGCTTAACATCTCTTCATAGCGATAATAATAACGATGATAGCCACACGGAATCAGGTTCATTTGCTTCAATTGCTCTTTAAAAAACGGAACATCGAAGATATTTGCTGGAAGCCCGTTATCCTTCTCATAAAGCTTTTCGATAATTTGGGAAGTCACATCATTCCCAGCTAAATCTTGCACTCTATGCCAATGAAAATGATTTATTCCAGCGAAGGAATACACGAGTTCATCAGT
>JAPSLU010000416.1 GCA_031180405.1 Bacillus sp. (in: firmicutes)
AAAAAGCTTTTTTAAAAAGCGTTGGGCATTTCCAGCCGTTTATATCGCAAGTGCAGCTATTATTCTAACAGGGGTCCTTTGGTATCAAAATAGCGCATCAGAAACAGACAAGTATAAATATGATAATGCTGATTTGCCAACAAAACAAACAGATGAACCTGCAGAACCAGTAGCAAAAGAATTTGAGAACTTTGCATGGCCAGTAGTCGATGAAGATTCTTTCATTACACAGAAAGAGTTTTATGATAATACGGCTAGTAAAGAAAAACAAGCTGAATCTTTAGTATTCTATAATAATCAATATCAGCCAAACACAGGTATTGATTTAAAAATGGAAGATGATAGCGAATTTGAAGTAGTGGCTGCTCTAAGTGGAACGGTTACAAAAGTTGCGGAAGATTCTCTGTTAGGGAATACGATTGAAATTGATCATGACAATGGAATTAAAACATATTATCAATCGGTGAAGGATTTCCAAGTGGAAGAAGGCGCTGAAGTAAAGAAAGGCCAACCATTAGCAACTGCTGGTAAAAGTAAGTTGAATCAAGAAGCAGGTGTTCATGTACACTTTGAAGTAAGAAAAGATAATGTTGCTGTGAATCCTATTGATTATTTTGGTAAACCGTTAAGTGCTTTACAGAGTGACGATACTTCTGGTGCTACTTCTGAAAAGGAATCACCAGTAGAAGAATCAAGCAATTCCGATGAAGAAATGCCGACAGATAACAAATTAGAAAATGGAACAAACGCTAATCAGGATGAAGATTCAGAAGGGTCTACATCCACAGATCCGAACGCGTAATAATAAAAAAGTAAAACAATGAAAGGTTGCTATAAGTAGTTTTTGCAAAGCATAAAAAATGATTATGCGAAGTAATCTCTACTTTATGGCAACCTTTATGTATTCTCGAAAGAAGTATTTTATGGATGGGAAATGTCGAAGAAAATATGTAATACAAACATTCACCATCTCGGCAGTTCAGTTTATATCCTCAAATAGACCACTAAACCAATAATCTCTTGGGTGTTTGTGAATATAAAGTAATAGTATGAATTAACTAAAGGTCGAAGACATAAATGAAATATAGTCACATACGAGCGGAAAATGACAAATTTCTCGGGAAATATTCAACCCCCAAACAATGAAAAATGATAGATTTTTTATCCATAACATATGTAAAGCCGCACATCTATAATTTCCACATTGCAAAATAAAACTCCTTTTTTAAACCAAATCAGCAGTTTCGTATAAAACAAAGCCATTTAATTCAGCAAAAAACAAGTAAATATAGAAAAAAACAGATAAACCTTGTCCCTATTCATATTTTTCTGCATAAAGTCTTACCCAAGCTAATAAAATGTTACAAACCTTACAAAGCGGAAGTTTGGAGTGAGGGGTCGTTTGAAGACAATGGATATGTAGTTGAGGACATGTTTAATCCCTATAAGAACAGAAAGCTTTTGTCTTTCTGCCGCATGAAGATGAGTATTTTGCAGGAAAGGAAACGTGCGGGATGAAGAATTTCGATGAAGCGAAAAGCGAGTCTCATTTCACACTTCTCACATCCAATTTAGGGAGGGCGAGTGGTGTGCACGATTACATCAAAGAGAGAACTATCAAGATTGGAAAGTATATCGTGGAGACGAGAAAAACGGTTCGCGTAATAGCGAAAGAGTTTGGCGTATCCAAAAGTACAGTCCATAAAGATTTAACAGAAAGACTTCCTGAAATTAACCCAGATTTAGCAAATGAAGTGAAAGAGATCCTTGATTACCATAAATCTATTCGACATCTACGCGGTGGGGAAGCAACAAAAATGAAGTATAAAAAGGAAGAGCTTGAAGGGGAAACTGTACAGTAAGAAATTCCAGGGTATGTCTTAACCTTGATTGCATTAATCATATAGAAAAAGAATGCGATCTTAAGTTACCCTGGGAATATTTAAAAAAGAAAGGGAAGTTTAGAAAAATGGAGTTACAACAGTCTATCGGTGGAGGTGTCTCCATCGATAGAAAAAAAGAATAGTAGTATAAAAAGTAATTCATTTTGGAATGCTAACAAAGAGTACATAATAGCTTAAAGGACCTTGGGAGCAATGTCCTTTTTCTTTTGTGAGGATATATGGGAATTATTTTTGTGAAAAAAAACTCATTTTTTTTACAAAAAGTTACTTATTTCGTTATCTTATGATAAAATAAAAAATTAGAGTGGTTTAAATAGATAGAGAAAAAAACATACAACTTTTAACCTGAAAACATACATAATTCACTTTACAAAAGAATGAAAATGGTTGATTTAATATAGAGCGATAAGAAAGACATATTTAAGCGATGTAAATATTTAGTGGCATTTAAAAAAAAGGTGCTATAACTGTGTTAATGGAAGACATTCTAGCGAATGTTATTCGTTTAACTACATTTAATGAAACTTAAGTATGAGGATGTCGTTACATATAGTGTGGAAGCCAGCTCTTTGTCTCTATAAGGAAAATGAAATTATAAAGTGAAAAACAAAAAAAATTGAAAAGCTAAGGCGAAGGAGGAGCATATATAATGTTTGCTAGAGATATTGGTATCGATTTAGGAACAGCAAATGTTCTCATTCATGTAAAAGGAAAAGGGATTGTATTAAATGAGCCTTCTGTTGTGGCATTAGACCGCAATACAGGGAGAGTGTTAGCGGTAGGAGAAGAAGCTCGTCGTATGGTTGGACGTACGCCTGGAAATATTGTTGCTATTCGCCCATTAAAAGACGGTGTTATCGCTGATTTTGATGTAACAGAGGCGATGTTAAAGCATTTCATCAATAAAT
>JAPSLU010000417.1 GCA_031180405.1 Bacillus sp. (in: firmicutes)
TCTTGACGGAACGGTACGCTATGCATCTCCTTCTCATTTAAATATTCTTGGAATAGAACCGGACTATCATATGAATAAATCCATTTTATCCTTCTTACATGCTGATGATATGTCAAAAGTGGACCATGCTCTAAAAGTAGTAAGAGAGAAAAAGGAACCCTATTCAGTAGAAATTAGAAGATTCAACAAGAAAGGTGAGTGGATTTGGTTTAATGCGATTGCAACGCCTATATTTAATCGTGATGGACTCATTCATCAAATCATCTTTGAGGCCCACGATATGACTGAAAGAAAAAAATATGAGGAAAAGCTTAAATACCTGGCCTATCATGATCATTTAACAGGGTTACCTAATCGAATCTGCTTTTCTAAAAGACTTAAAGAGGAACTAGAAAAAGCCAAACGTATGCAAAAAGATCTCTCGGTTATGTATCTTGATTTGGATAATTTCAAATCAATTAATGATACGATGGGCCACGATATTGGAGACGAATTGCTGAAGAGTTTTGCAGAGCGTGTTAGTAAATGTTTACGTGAGGAAGATGTCATGGCACGTCTTGGTGGAGACGAATTTATAATTCTTATTCCTGAGGCAATTAATCAAGATGAAGTTATTGAAGTAGCTAATCGAATCCTTCAAGCTTTGCAAGAAAATTGGGTTATAGGAGGGTATTGTTTTAAAACAACCTCAAGTATTGGAATTTCTTTTTATTCAACTGGTGTACAGGATCCAAAAATGCTTATTAAGCATGCAGATTTGGCTTTATATCAAGCGAAGAAAAAAGGTCGAAATACGTTTCAAGTTTATTCAAATGGAAAATGAATCGTTTTGGCAAGTAGAAGCTTAGCTGACTAGGGAAAGTAAGTGGATTACCTTTAAGTAGTCTCGAGCTTCTGCTTATTACTAAAGGCTAAAAACATTTGTGTTTATTTTTTCAGTTTAACATATGTCTTTAATTCTTCCATAATGACGTCTGTGAGGTCTGAAGCATTTACAAATTGAACCCCATAATTATTCCCCAGCTGAGTTGTCTTTTTCCATATTAAAATCCCATTAGCATAAATGGTATCTTCATTGATTTTAAAGCTTAATTTAATTTTAATTTTTTTATGATGAATTGGTATATCAAGCTTAGAAGCTAATTTTGCACCACTTGGACTAATGTCAATTAAAATACCTTCCGCATTTCTTGAATCCAAACGCATGTTATCTACCTCAACTATATTAAATATACATGCAGGTGGGGGATTAAAAGTAAAGCGAAAAGATTCTTTTCTTTTATATATCATTAGTGTAACTCCTCTTAATGGAAAATTAGAAAAATTTTAACAATTCAGTTATTAATAATATATCATTTTTAGTAGAAAAAATGCTATGAAAAACTATGAAAAAAACAGTATACAAATACAATTACAGAGTGGTACAAATAAGAAGTGAAGATCTATCAATAGAAGTTTTATTGTTGATGAAATGTAAGATAACTATTTTATACGTTTTATTTTGCATTTTTTGAATACAACTTCATAAGCATGTAGTAGGATAATATGTAATCTGTCTATTTGTAGCGAAATAAGTATATGCATAAAGTTAGTTGTGAAAGCGCTTAACAAAACACTGAGCACTTTATTCAAATTTTTCGTATAGAATGTAAAACAGGGGGAACGAAAATGAAAATGGAGTTAGTGCAACAACAGGCGTTAAAACTGAATATGACTCAAGAGCTACAACAAGCCATTTCTTTATTGCAGTATTCCTCGGTAGATCTACTCACATATATTCAAGAGCTTTCAATGGAAAATCCTCTTATTGAAGTAAGGGAGAGTAAACATTCTCTCAATCGGCAGGCAACTCCCTCCTCTAACAAACAATCCTTTATTGAAAATATAGTGAAAGAGAAAACGAGTCTACGAGATCATCTATGTCAGCAGCTGATTGATTTTTCATTAACCAAGCATGATCGAGCGTGTTTGGAATTATTAATTAATGCGTTAGATCCCAATGGGTATTTAAAGGATTCACTTACAGACTTAGCAAGCGTCATGAATGTGAAGGAAGAGGTGCTGGAGAGTAAATTGTATTTTCTTCAAAGCTTAGAGCCTGCTGGAATTGGTGCTCGGTCACTTCAAGAGTGTATTTTGCTGCAATTAAGGAGAATGCCAACAAGAAATGCTCTTGCAGAAGAAATCATTTCTGAATATTTTCGCCTTTTTGCAGAAAAATCGTGGAAGGAGCTTGCAAAGAACTTAAAAATAAAGATTATTCAGATCCAAGAGATTCAAGAAATAATTAGGCGGTTAGAACCAAGGCCCGGTTTAAAATTTGAAGCGGACGACTCGACATATGTTACACCAGATATGACGATAAAAAAAGTAAACGGCGATTGGCGAATTATCTATAATGATGAACTGATCCCAAAGTTAATTGTGAATGACCCAATAGAAACCTCCTTCGCAATAGATAAAGAAACAAAAAGCTTCTATGCCAAGAATGTTACGCAAGGAAGATGGCTTCAGCGTGCAATGGAACAAAGAAAAGAAACAATGGTCAATGTGATGAGAGAAATTTTAAACAGACAAGAGGACTTTTTTACTTATGGCAAAAGCTACTTAAAGCCATTAACATTAAAGGATATTGCAGATACGTTAGAGATACATGAATCAACTGTTAGTCGTACGGTAAAAGATAAATATATCCTTACACCGCATGGACTTGTGAATATGAAATCCTTTTTCTCAACGAAGCTTTCGGAAGATCAAGGTGATGTTTCTGCAGCTTCTGTCAAACTTAAACTAAAGGAAGTCATA
>JAPSLU010000001.1 GCA_031180405.1 Bacillus sp. (in: firmicutes)
TTCTAAATTCCATATAAGGATCCATTAGAGAATCTTTTATGGAATTTAGAAATGATAAAAGTCTAAGGCATTTTTCTTATACTTCTAAAGAAAAATACGTCAATCAGTTATTAGATGCTGTGGGATTACCAGCTAACTTAGCAAGTCGTTATCCTCACGAATTAAGTGGAGGACAAAGACAGAGGGTTACCATCGCCCGCTCGATTAGTATCGAACCGGAGCTCCTTATCTTAGATGAACCAACTGCAAGTTTGGATGTCATTTCTCAAGCAGATATTTTGGCATTGTTGAATGAGCTACGTAAAGATCTAAACCTTTCCTACTTGTTTATTTCACACGATCTTACAGCAGTAAAACAATTGAGTCAACGAATTATGGTGATGAAAAAAGGGAATATAGTCGACCTGTTTCCTTGTACTGAATTATTTAGTGAACAACGTCATGACTATACAAAAGAACTGATAGCTATTTTCTAGTTTGTATACTCACAGTGGTAGAAAATTAGATGGTTAAAATTGTCCTTCATCGGGAAAATAAAAATAGTGAATGATATGCTATATTACGAATGGAGGACTTGCTTTGGCTATTGAGATTCAAAAGATTAAGTTTTGTGAGAATTGCAAGGTAGAAACAATCCATCAAGCATATGAGGATGCTTTGGAAATTGAATATTGCTGTACACAATGCCATGAGAAAACTGAGATTGTGAAATCCTTTTTTTAATGCTAAGAGGTTTGATCAGCAGGTAGGTTTAAATTTCAAGCTTGTCAACATACTCCAAATTTCAAAGAATTAACTTACTCCTTATTACTATCAAATATTAGTTGTTCGTTCCTACTACGTATCAAAAAGATAGTGTTTCATTTCATTAACCTATTGCAAGTAAGGCGCATTTCTAATAAGGGGCCATTACACCGAGAAGTTTTTATTAATATTTAAATCAAGGGATCGGGTGCTTATATAGAGATGCACCTGATTTACTCTATTATGATAAAAGTTTTAAGATGTAATCAAAAAACTATCTACTAGCAATATTTGTTATCCTCCTGTTTAGTACATCTCTTAAAAATGTGTGCATGATAAAAAGAATCCTCCCGACGCGATTTACATAGTAAAGGAAATATATTAATTAGGAGATCTAGCAAATGATTATTCATCCAAATACATTTTTATTTAACATTGGTTTGGCAGCAATTTTATCTATTATTATTGGTTTGGAGCGTCAATTAAAGAAAAAACCACTTGGGTTAAAAACGTGTTTAGTTATAGGAATCGTTAGCTGTTTATTAACAACTGTATCAATAGAATCATCTGAAAAATATGCAGAAGCCTATATAAGACCTATGGATCCTTTAAGGTTAGCGGCTCAGATCGTTTCCGGTATTGGTTTTTTAGGTGCTGGGGTTATTCTAAGACGAAATAATGATATGATCTCAGGATTAACAACAGCAGCAATGGTTTGGGGAGCTGGAGGAATTGGAATTGCATGTGGAGCAGGTTTTTGGTTCGAAGCAACCGTTGCTACACTTCTAATACTTGTTAGTGTAGAGATTATCCCATTTATTTTTAAATTTATTGGTCCAAAAACATTACGAGAGCGTGAGCTTAAAGTAAAAATAACCGTTAATAATGAAGAGAGATTGACAGATATTTTAAAAGAGCTTAAACAAAAAGGTATGAAAGCAAAAAAAGTGAGAGTAAGGGACTTAAAACTAGAAGGTCTACAACAGTTAGAGCTCATCCTTTTAGTTAATGAAAAACTTTATGTGACAGAGGTTTATTATACATTAAAGCAAATCGATCACGTAGTAAATATTGAAATGGAATCTCTTTAAAGGGTCACAATATATGTAGTGAATGGATACTTACACAAATAAAAGTGAGGAGTGTGTATTTATGACACAAACAAAGCTTGATTCGAAGGTCCTTTCAATATTAGAAGATAAAATTCAATTAATTAAAACAGATAAAGGAGCTATCTATTTAGTGGGTCCCATTCGATTGCCAATTAACTTGTATGAGGAGACAGTCGTTTTCCAATGGTATTGCTGGTTAAATTGTGAGGAAGTAACAGAAAATTATGAACGAATTATTCAAAAATTGTCTTCTGTTAACTTAGCCGAATTACAGCAATCAAGTGTTTTGGTTTATGGAGATTTTGAATATGAGGATGATGCTATTATTAGATTTCACTCAATTTGTCATACAGGAGATATTTTTGGCAGTAAGAGATGTGATTGTGGATTCCAATTAAAACAGTCTTTAAAGATTATTTCAGATCATGGAACGGGTGCACTATTTTATCTAGCAAATCATGAAGGAAGAGGAATTGGCTTATTTAGTAAGGCAATGGCCTATATTCTACAAGAAAATGGCCTTGATACTGTTGAGGCAAATGAAGCTCTTGGATTTGTAGATGATTCTAGAAATTACGGTGATGCGATTCTTGTTCTTAAAGCAATAAGAAAAAAAACTGTAAAACTAATCACTAACAATCCTAATAAACTGCAAGCATTAAAAAATGCCGGTTTGGAGGTTTCTGGAAGAGAGCCTATATGGGGTGATATTTCTGAATATAATGAGAAGTATTTAAAGACAAAAATAAGTAAGTCCGGTCATTTGGAAGGCGAGGAAACATGCTGTAATGACTAATTATAATTTTTGTTAGGTTTACATGGTTAATTTGATACAAAGGCTGCACAATTTGTCTCTACATCCAGAAGAGCTAGAAGCAGTGTTAGCTTCTAGCTTTTAATTTAATTGCTGATCTACTTTCTTACGTTCTTCACAAAAGTTGACTGCATTCTATTGCCGTGGTAGTAATTCTAGCCTTACCCCGTTGATTAGCTAAATAAATTTTATTTTATGACATTATAAATACCGACAGCGAAAAGAGATATAACAATTACAATAGCGTAAATTGACGTTAATCTCGTTACATTTCCTTTAGTTTTTTTGTATAGTTATGATCGTGAACATTTGGAATTGTTCCTACTAATGTAAGTGAGGCAAGCGTAATGTTAAGAAAAAAGCTACTGTCATGGGATTGACTCCTTTTTGAAAAATAAAACATTGATCGATCCAATACATATATTAATGAATGGTTTTATAACAGGTTTTATGAATAAAATTGTTTAGGTTGATTGCAGCGGAAGGAGCGAGACTCCTGTGGAAGAAGCGTGACAGGTGAGATCCCACAGGCGCTTGCGCCGAGGAAGCTCACCGCACGCCCCACGGAAAGCGAGCATCCTGGAGCTGCAATCAACCATGCACAGCACATATTACTATAGCAACAAAGTTTACGAAAACAGCCTTTTCTTTTTAATTAATTTATGTATTACATTTTTAAGAATAAACCTTAAAGGTGAGAAAAAGGACCTGATTGATTGGCTCTGCAAGAGATTTCTTGCATATTTCACCTTTTTTTATTATAATCGTTTCATAGCTAACGAATAATATAAAAAAGTAGGTGAATTCATATTCATTTATATAATGGAGATGGAGAATTACTCCCAGAAGAGGTTGATACAATTAGTCTTTTGACTAAACTACCCTTGAATTCACTTAATTTGGATGCCATTGCAGTTGTGACAAATATATATAGAGTGGCACAAGGGTTAAGAAATAAAATGGAGCAACAAGTACTTTCAGAATATGGTCTTTCGTGGACATCCTTTTCTATTCTTTATGATCTGTGGATATGGGGATCTCTCGAAACAAAAAAGCTGGCAGAATCAGCTGGAGTATCTAAAGCTACAATAAGTAATATAACGAACACATTAGAACGTAAAGAGCTTTGCTACCGAAAAGTTGATGACAATGATCGAAGAAATACGTTTGTCGTATTAACTGAAAAAGGGAAGCTAGTGATAGAGGAGCTTTATCCACGCTTCCATGCAGGTGAAGTTGATATTGTTTCCGGTTTAACTGTATCAGAACAAGTTTCGATTGCGAAATTGCTTAGAAGAGTCATTAGGGAAAATGAATTTTAATAGATAAAAGCTAAGATAGGAAATAAAGTAGTAGTTATCTCCCTGTTAACAGAGAGTCGATGGCTGGTGTAAATCGATACAAAGATAACACGAATTACATTCCTTGAGCTTTCTTTGTTGCTGGTATTGCAGCAAAGAACGGTTGAGCCGTTACCTGTTGAGTGGAAGGATCACAGTGATTCTTCAATAAGGGTGGTACCGCGTGAAAAAGTTAAACCACGTCCCTTTTTTAGGGATGTGGTTTTTTATATTTTTAAAAAGTTGGAGGAGTTTATTATGACTGAATTAAATGAGAAATTAACGAAAGATCAATTATTAGAAGTAAAGAGGCAGCTTGAGATATACAGTCAAGGTGTGTCGGAAATTATTCCAACTGAAGAATTAGAAGCTAAATTAGCAAAATCAATTCTTGAAAATCGTCCTTTAAAAATCAAATTAGGTTTAGATCCATCAGCGCCGGACGTTCATCTCGGTCATACCGTTGTCCTTAATAAAATGAGACAATTCCAAGAAAATGGGCATGTTATACAACTCATTATTGGGGATTTTACAGGGAAAATTGGTGATCCAACAGGTAAATCGGTTGCTAGGAAGCAGTTAACAGATGAAGAAGTGAAGCATAATGCTAAAACATACTTTGAGCAATTTGCAAAGATTATCGATATGGATAAAGTTGAACTGCATTACAATTCCTCGTGGTTATCTAATCTGAAATTTGAGGATGTTATTCAACTTGCTGGGAAAATCACTGTGGCCAGACTTTTAGAAAGAGATGACTTTGAGGAAAGAATCGCATTTAATAAGCCGATATCACTCCATGAGTTCTTTTACCCATTAATGCAAGGGTATGACTCTGTTGTTTTAGAAAATGACATTGAATTGGGTGGTACAGATCAGCATTTTAACATTTTAATGGGAAGACATTTCCAAGAAAAGTTTGGGAAAGAGAAGCAAGTTGCATTATTAATGCCATTGTTAGAAGGTCTAGATGGTGTAGAAAAGATGTCTAAATCTAAGAAGAATTACATTGGGATTGATGAAAGTCCTCAAGAAATGTACGGGAAAGCCATGTCTATACCAGATGAATTAATGAGCAAATATTTTGAATTAGTAACTGATTTTACACCAGATCAAATAAAAATATTAAAAGAAGAGCTAGAGCAAAATATCTTACATCCAAGAGATGCAAAAATGTTACTTGCTAAAACAATTGTGAGAATGTACCACGGAATAGAAGCAGCAGAAAATGCAGAAAACCACTTTGTTTCTGTTTTTCAAAAGGGTGCTATACCAGATGAGATCCCAGTTGTCACATGGGAAGGCAATCAGGAAGTATCAATTGTAGATTTACTTGTTGATCTTAAACTTCTGAGCTCTAAAAGCGAAGCACGCAGGATGATTGACAACAGGGGAATTAAACTGAATGGCAATAAAGTAGAAGATGTACAATTACAAGTTTCTATAATAGAAGGATTAATTGTACAAGTAGGAAAAAGGAAATTTGTAAAAATAAAAATGAATTAAAAACTATAAACATCCCCCAAAAGAGCAACTAGATTTACAGTTCTTTTGAGGGATGTTTTGTGTTAAAAAACTTCAAGATTGCTGATCGGGACACCTCTTTTAATTTTTCTCCTTCTCTTTCACCAAGTTTTCACCAAACTCTACTAAACTACAAACATCAAGAACGAAAGGAGAAAAGACTGGAATGAAAAAAACGATATTTTGGGGTGCGATCATCACCCCGATGGTAGTAGGAGTCTACTTTTTGGTAGGAGGCTATAGTGCTCTAGCAGCAGGACCACATGGACACGGCCCAGGTGGAATGGGACCTAGAGGAGGTATAGAAGACCACCATATGTATGGCTCTCATCACGGAGGGTTTTCCTGGATAGGATTTCTATTATTTTTGATTATCGCGGTAGCTATTTTGATGCTACTGGTGAAATGGCTAAAAAGAAAATCAAAGACTTCTTCTATGCAGCAACTTATCGATACAACTTTAATGAGCTCAAGTAAACCGGTTATTAACCAAAATGAAAGCTTTTTAGATCAATGGGAACGAAAAGTAACAAACAAAAAGGAGAATGAATAGAATGGGAATTTTTAAAAGAATAAAAACGATTGCAAAGGCAGATATTCATTCGTTATTGGATGGGATGGAAGATCCAATCGCTATGTTGAATGAATATTCAAGAGAAATGGAACAGGAAATAGTAAAAGCACAAAAGGCTCTTTCACGTCAGATATTTGTAGAAAATAAACAAGC
Organism: Bacillus sp. (in: firmicutes); assembly: GCA_031180405.1. Taxonomy (GTDB): domain Bacteria; phylum Bacillota; class Bacilli; order Bacillales; family Bacillaceae; genus Metabacillus. The sequence goes on from JAPSLU010000001.1 coordinate 6,262, forward strand.
GGCGCTTATTCAGGAAACGAAGAATTTACTTAGTAAAAGAGGACGACAGGCAAAGCTTGCAATCGAAAAGGGGGAGGATGAGATCGCAAAACTAGCTGTTCAAGAAAAATTAACCCATGAAAAGCAACTTGACCTTTATCAACAGCAAAATTTAGCGATTCAAGGACAAACCCAACTTCTTAAGGAAAAACTACAAGAACTGCAGGAAATCTATTACGAATTACAGCATCAAAAAGTGCTATTAGCATCAAGAGCAAATGTGGCTCAGTCGATTAAACAAATTCAGAAAGCCACAGCTTCCTTCCAAACAGATACGATTACTAGAGGTGTAGCTCGAGCAGAAGAAAGAATTTTATTAATGGAAGCTGAAGTACAAGCAGGTAACCAATTTACACATCCTTTAGCACAGCATGATCTTACCTACAAAAACTATGTGAATGATGAAGAGTTAACTAGAGAAATAGAAAAGCTAAAAAGTGAAAAAGAGCATCAGTCTCAGGCCTAATAAAGAATATGAAAAGGGAGCACCAGCAAACCATGTTAGGTGTTTCTTTTTTCATCGAATGGAAAAGGAAGGGAAATTACAATGAATGATCTATTACCTATTTTTGTTTACCTGCTTACTGCTCTGGTCATCACTCAAATTCCTTTTCTAAGAGTTTATTTTGCTCTTTGCAATATCCTTCTCCACGAAATAATTTGGGTTATGGTAGAAGGGGCATTTATAAATAAGATCAAACTGCATCACAACCGCGGGAGGAAGTTAACTAATATTGAGAAATCTCAGGTTAAACATACACTTATCACCTACGCTGGACATACGAGTGAGTCAATTGCGGCAATTGGGTTATTCTATTTAGTTGCAAATCAGCACTACGATTATATTCTATATTTATTTGTTGGAATATTAGGAGTTGCTGTGATTCTATGGATCCGTAACTTTTGGGGTTTTCTTTGGGCGCTGTCATTTATTGCCTTCCTAGCAATATCTATTTATTTCAAATACGACATTGCCATTATGCATATTAGTATTCTTCTATCTTCCTTGATTTTTATACAATCAATTTTTAACGGTATAAAAGTGTGTAGGCAAATTCTTATCGAACGAAAAAGTCCAGTTAGGCTTGGTTTTTTCCCCGGAATAAAATTTATACCGTTACTCATGCTTGGTGTTGTCCTTCTTGGTCAATCTCTTTATGCTGGATTTTTTATTGTAAGAAGTGTTTTGAGTTTATATTAATGTTTAAAACGATGCTGCACACACATTTTTTAAGGAACATTAAGGTTCGGATTTTTTTAATGAGTTTCTAAAATGATCTTAAATACAACAAAACATCAAATAGGAGGAAAAAGAAGTGAAAAAATGGATTTCTATTATCGTTATCATCTTGCTCACTGTAGGAGGGGGTTTCTGGTTTTTCCAAAGTAGACAAACAGTAACACCTGTTTTGGCACAAGTAACGACAACAACCGTTCAAAAAGGAGATATAAGAGTTGAAGTAAGTGGATCTGGAACAGTTGCTTCTATTAATAGCTCAGATATTACCGCAGATTTAGAAGGAGAAGTTGATGAGGTTTTAGTAGAGGAAAATGATGTTGTTGAAGAAGGCGATGAACTCGTTACCTTTACAGATGGTAGTGATCCAATAACCGCTGCACATGCTGGTACCATTACCTCTCTTGATGTAGAAAGCGGAAGCCGCATCCAGTCTTCTCAGGTAGTGGGTCACATAACAGATTATGAAACATTAGTAACAGTCATCAGTGTAGATGAACTTGATATTACAGATGTGAAAGAAGGGCAAACTGCTGAAATCACTGCAAGTGCTTTTCCTGATGAAACATTCCAAGGTACTGTCACAGAGGTTTCCAAAGAAGGGACAGCCGAAAATGGGGTTTCAAGTTTCAATGTAACAATCCAGCTTACGGATCCAAAAAGCTTGCTAATTGGGATGACAACAGAAGTTAGCGTCATTACAGAAAGTAAAGAAGATGTTCTTTATGTTCCAATTGAATCGGTAAAGGTTAATTTTGATGAAAAATATGTCACTATTCAAGGATCTACTTCAAGTAATGACACAGAAGCAAATACGTCATCACAGGTGGTTGAAACGGGTATTAATGACGAACAAAATATAGAAATCATTTCCGGTCTTACAGAAGGACAAAAGATTGAACTACCAATTACGGTTTCATCTGAAACACAGTCAGAACAAGGAGCGAGAGGAACGGAAAAAGAACAAGGAATCCCTGCATTTGGAGAAGATCAAGGAATTCCAAGTACTGGTGGGGGAAAAGGGTTACAAGGCGGAGCTGGAAGAGGTGGAGAGTAATGAAAAATCCCATTATTGAAATTAAAAATATGACAAAGTCATTTGAGCTTGGCGATGAAACCGTTCATGCGTTGCAGGAAGTTTCCCTTCAAATTTATGAAGGGGATTTCCTTTCTATCATTGGTCCATCTGGATCTGGAAAGTCAACGTTTATGAATATGCTAGGATGTCTTGATAAGCCAGACTCAGGAGAGTATTTACTAGATGGAAAAAATGTCGCAAACATGAAGGATGTTGAACTCGCGACGGTACGTAATGTGAAGATAGGATTTATTTTTCAGAACTTCAATTTATTAAATAAATTAACAGCCTTGGAGAACGTTGAACTTCCCCTTGTATACAGAGGTATGAGTGTAAAAGAACGGAGAGAGAAGGCAACTGATAGCCTTGATTTAGTGGGGTTAAACGAGAGGTATCATCATTTACCAACCCAACTTTCAGGAGGACAACAACAGAGGGTTGCTATAGCAAGAGCACTTGCTGGAAACCCTTCTGTTCTGTTAGCTGATGAGCCAACTGGTGCGCTAGATAGTAAAACAAGTAATGAAGTCCTGCAATTGCTTAAAGAATTAAATGAAAAAGGACATATCATCATTTTAATTACCCATGACTTAGAGGTGGCAAGACAAGCTAAACGCGTCGTACGAATCCATGATGGACAGCTATTTGAAAATGGAGGTGACTGGTTTGAACCTGCTGGAATCAATCAAGATGGCCTTAAAGAGTATCAAAGGTAATAAATTAAGAGCATTCCTTACCATGCTCGGAATCATTATCGGGGTTGCGTCAGTCATTACGTTGGTAGGTGTAGGACAGGGATCTTCAAATTCAGTAACAGAAGAGATTGGGAGTCTTGGAACAAATCTATTAACTCTAAGTGTGACGGATACTGAATCTGTTCAGCTGAAAGAAGATCAGGTTGAGCAATTTAAGGAGTTAAATGGGATTTCTGAAGTGGCTCCGGTTGTCTCTGGAAGAGTAACAGCAAAAAATGGTCAGAATTCAACTCAAGTTTTGATTACTGGTACGACCTCCTCCTACTTAACTGTTAGAGATTTATCATTAAGTCAAGGTCGCTTCCTATCAGATATGGAGAATGAACTAAGACAAAGAACTGTGGTCCTTGGATCAGATACAGCTTCCACCCTCTTTCCAAATGCTAACCCAGTTGGAGAGAATGTTCAAATCAATGGCGTATCCTTTAAGGTAATAGGAGTTTTGGAGTCTGTAGGCAGCTCACTTGGTACAAGCGGTGACAATGTGATTATTGCTCCTCTTTCAACAACACAAAGAGTGACAAAAAATACGACAATTGGAACCATTTATTTAAAGGCACAAAATGAACAAATGGTAGATCGTGTGAAATTTCAAGTACAAGTTGTCATGACGACCTTATTTCCAAATTTTAATGACTACTATTCTGTATCGAGCCAGGAAGATTTAATGGAGACGATGACTTCTGTTTCAGATACAATGACGCTAATGCTAGGCGGGATTGCAAGTATCTCTCTTTTAGTTGGTGGAATCGGTGTGATGAACATTATGCTTGTATCAGTTTCTGAACGGACAAAGGAAATTGGAATAAGAAAGGCAATCGGTGCTAATCGAAAATCGATTCTGCTCCAATTTCTTATTGAGGCAGTAGTATTAAGTATTATAGGTGGATTAATTGGGGTTGTATTGGGATTAGGTATTTCCAAATTTATTGAGGTATTCTCTAGTCTATCTATTTCATATTCACCTACAGTAACACTTTCAGCTTTCTTATTTTCTTTTGCCATCGGGATTATCTTTGGTGTATTCCCTGCAAATAAGGCTTCGAAATTAAATCCAATTCAAGCGTTACGTGAGGAATAGCACGAGTTGTTCTTTGAGTTGTGAGATTCAATAATGATATAAGCAAATTTAAAATAGAAGTGAGGGGGAAGCAGAATGGGGCGAAATATAGGAATGAAATTAATTGTTGCTGGCACGATCATCGGATACTCCAATGTATCAGCCTTTCCGATATCCTATACAAGTGCAGAGGAAATAAGCATTACTGAAAGCACAACAGTGTTACAATCGTTAAAAATTGAAGAGTTTCAACTGAATCAAGAATTTTCACCTGACGTCAAGGCGTATACGGCATCTGTTGGAAATGATATAGAAAAGATGAATTTAGTCGTTGAGAAGAAAGAGGAATCGGCGTCCATAACTATTAATGGAGAAACAATAGAAAGTGGGGAAAAAACGAACCTATCTTTAACTACCGGCAAAAATACATTTACCATTATTGTAACAAATGGAACAGTGGTTTCTTCTTATAAGATAACGGTTGTTCGTGCAGAAAATGATAATAACCTCCTATCAAGCCTTTCTTTATCTAGTGGAAGCTTGGCCTTTGATCCTGAAACGTCTTCGTATAACCTAGAAGTAAAGAACGAGATTAGTAAAATGACAATAAAACCAAAAGTGGCAGTTGATACGTCAACTGTCCAGGTCAATAACAGGATCTTAAAAAATGAGGAAGGTCATTCTGTTGAACTTCCTGTTGGCTCTACTACCATAAAGATCATTGTAACAGCAGAGAATGGTAGCAAACGAACATACACTGTGGCTGTTGTACGAAAAGAGAAGGAAGAGGATGGTCAAGCTCGAGATTCAAACGATGAAGCAAAAGAGCAATTAAGTGAAGAAGTACTACCAGCGAATGAGACCTCTTCAGGCAGTGGCAAGCTTAATGCCACAACAGAAACGACAGGGTTAAATACAAATGGTACAAGGTCCTTTACAAATGTTGAATCACTATCAGTAGCAAGTGATAATGGAACAAATAGTACGAAGAATCTTGATTCTTTATCGACAATGACAAGCACAAGTGAAACGAGGACTACAGCTAATCTAGCTTCTTTAACAGCCTCAAATGGTACGTGGAACAAGACATTTTCTTCAGATGAATATACGTATCATCTAGCATTAGAAGATGATGTTACAAGTCTCACCATAACGGCAGGTGCTGAGGAATCAGATGCAAAAATTTTTATTGATGACAAAGAGATATCAGGTAGTACAACAGTAACGATTGATGATAAAGCGAAAACAGTCATTTCTGTTGTTGTTGAAAACGGAGATGATCGCAAAACATATGTAGTCGTATTTGATAAGGATATAGATGAAGTAGCAACAATGGTTACGGCAGAAACGAATGTTTCAGATATTGAGGAAACAAAGGTTTCAACAGAAAACGCTAGCAGCAAAAAAGCAACCAAAGAACCAAATCAACTAATTGTCCATTCCGAAACACAAGCTGAAACCCCTTCAATTTGGCAAAAGTTTTTAGCATTTTTTGGTTTATAGATTAGCTTAAAAGCACAATTACGCCTTAGCTGTAATTGTGCTTTTTAAAATGAATTCTTAAAGGTGAAAAAAATGCATCTGTAAAAAACACAGTGTTTCTTATATGTAACAAATTTCTTTTTATGTCATAAAAAACTAAGATACTCTCCATGCATTTACTATCATGTGAAATGTAGTTATGATTCTTTTATAGTGTTTGTTTTAATAAAGAGCACTTTTTTGTGTTAGCAACTGTTTTTTAATAGGTTCTTTTAATAGAAACTCTTTAGGTTGGTTGGAGTGGGAGGTGCGAGACCCCTGTGTGAGCAGCGGGACAGGTGAGACCCCAAGTCGCTTGCGACGAGGAGGCGCACCGCCAACCCCACGGAAATCTAGCTATCCTAAAGCTCCAACCAACCATTCTCTGACCTTATTACAAGTCAACAAAGTTTGAGAACACAGCTTAATAAAAATAGAAATTGATAAAATAACGCAAAAAGCAAATAGTAATGATGGAATATATTTCAGGAGGTTATCTTTATGAAAACATATCAATTCCCTGAGGGTTTTTTATGGGGTGGAGCCACTGCAGCTAATCAAATTGAAGGTGGATATAATGAGGGAAATAAAGGATTAAATATTGCTGATGTTCTTCCAGGTGGAAAAGCGAGGTATGAACTATTAGTAAAACCTGGTTTTGATTTTGAAATTCATCCTGATCAATACTATTATCCAAATCATGAGGCAATTGACTTCTATCATCGATATAAAGAAGATATTGCATTGTTCGCGGAGATGGGGTTTAAGGCATTCCGTATGTCGATTGCCTGGACTCGAATTTTTCCAAATGGTGATGAGGTAGAGCCGAATGAAGAAGGGTTAGACTTTTATGACCGTGTTATTGATGAATTGCATAAACATGGTATTGAACCAGTTGTTACAATCTCTCACTATGAAATGCCCCTCCATTTAGTAAAAGAATATGGTGGTTGGAGAAGCCGTGAAGTAGTCACATTTTTTGAAAGATATGTTAAAGCGATTTTTAACCGTTATAAAGACAAGGTAAAGAACTGGATGACATTTAACGAAATAAATAGTGGATTGGTTATGCCAATTCAGGGTCTCGGGTTTTCGATACAAAATGAAGAAGATAAATACCAGCCTACGTTTCAGGCGTATCATCACCAATTTATAGCAAGTGCTATTGCAGTTAAAGCCTGCCATGAGATGATTCCTGATTCGAAAATTGGTTGTATGATTCTTTTTGCACCTGTCTATGCCTTTGACAGCAACCCGCAAAATGTCATGCATGCCTTACAGGAAGAACAGCTTTTCAATTACTTTTGTGGAGATGTACAAGTCCGCGGTGAGTATCCAGCTTTCATTAAAAGATATTTTAAGGAACATAATATTGAATTGGATATTCAAGACGGTGATCTAGAATTACTAAAGGAAGGCACGGTTGATTATGTTGGCTTTAGTTATTATATGTCCCGTACAGAAAAGAAAGTGAAAACAGATGAGGAAGCATCTCAAGGAAATATTATTGGCGGAATACGTAATCCATTCTTAGAAGCAAGTGACTGGGGATGGGAAATTGACCCAGAAGGATTACGTATAAGCTTAAACAAATTATATGATCGCTATCAGAAACCATTATTTGTTGTAGAAAATGGGCTAGGAGCATATGACAAAGTAGAAGAAGACGGTTCAATAAATGATGACTATCGAATTGATTATCTTCGTGAACACATTAAAGCAATGGGAGAAGCCATTGAAGATGGTGTTGATCTAATGGGTTATACAAGCTGGGGCTGTATTGATATGGTAAGCATGTCAACAGGTGAATTCTCCAAGCGTTATGGGTACATTTATGTGGATAAACATGACGATGGCAGTGGAACATTAGAACGGAAGAAGAAAAAGTCATTTTTCTGGTTTAAAGATGTTATTGAAAGCAATGGCGAGAAGCTATAATTTAACTATAAAACGGATAGTAATGTTAAAAGAAATATCACATAATTTTGGAAAGGGGCTACTCAGTAGCTCTTTTTTTCGTTTAGCGTACAATGTCCTGCAGCGCTCTCCTTTTAAAAATGTATGGTATCCTATCCAGCAGCAGTTAGAAGGTTGAAGTGTGTGTATGATTAGGTACTATTATAAGTTTGGGAAAGAAAGTAAAGAAAGCTCGAAAACAACCGTAATTTATTCATATTAATTGAATGTGTAATATTCCAGAGCTAAATAACATGCTCTGGGATCCTTTTTTAAATAAGACTAGTTAAATATTAAAACGAATTGTGCATCTCTCTCATATGTGAAAAGATCCTGATAATCTATAATATGAATTATAATGTTCTTAGGTATTGTAACAAAATTATTTTATTAAAAAGAGGTGGATGCATGAAATTTATTAAGGTTGGTGTTATCGGGGTAGGAAATATGGGTAGTTCACATATTCTTCAATTAGATAAAGGGGAAATTTCCGGAGCTGTTTTAGGGGCTGTTTGTGATGGAGATGAAGAACGTCTAAATTGGGTAGATCAACAAACGAATAATTCGATTCAATATTTTCAGGATGTTGACCAGTTTTTCAATGAAGCAAATATTGATGCAGTTATCATCGCTACTCCTCATTATAGTCATCCAGAATTAGCTATGAAAGCCTTTTCTAAAGGATTGCATGTCCTTGTAGAAAAACCTGCAGGAGTTTATACAAAGAATGTTCTAGAAATGAACAAGGCTGCAAATGAAAGCGGTAAAGTTTTTAGTATAATGTATAACCAGAGAACAAATCCATTGTATCAAAAGGTAAGGGAGCTTATTCAATCTGGGGAGCTAGGCGAGATAAAAAGAACAAATTGGATTGTGACAAATTGGTACCGCTCTCAAAGTTACTATAATTCTAGTGAATGGAGAGCTACATGGAAAGGTGAAGGTGGAGGAGTTCTTCTAAACCAAGCTCCGCATCAATTGGATTTATGGCAATGGACGACTGGACTAATGCCTAAAAAAGTTCATGCCTTTTGCTCAACAGGAAAGTATCATGATATAGAAGTTGAGGACGATGTGACAGCGTATGTAGAATACGAAAATGGGGCGACAGGTGTATTTATTACGTCAACGGGTGAAGCACCTGGGACTAATAGATTTGAAATTACAGGAGATCGTGGAAAGATTGTCATTGAAGATGATCAAATGACATTTTATCGATTAACCAGGTCAGAGCGTGAATTTAATAGAACCTATAAAGGCGGTTTTGGTGAGCCGGAATGCTGGAAAATTGATATCCCTATAAGTGGTGAAAATATCGGACACAAAGGAATTATTCAAAATTGGACAGATTCGATTTTAAATGACACACCTCTTCTTGCTCCTGGTGAAGAAGGAATCAAGGGACTGGAAATATCAAATGCTATCTATTTATCTTCTTGGTTAAAAGATGCAGTAGAACTTCCGATCAATGCAGACCTCTTCTATGAAAAACTTCAGGAAAAAATAAACCAATCTTCATTTAAGAAAGAGAATGTATCGAACGTTACCTTGAATGTGCAAGGTACACACTAACTAGTGAGGGGAGAAGATGAAAATGAGCAAGGATGGTATGAATTATGCTCCAAAAGGTAAGCCAAACCCTGTAGTTGAAGCTGGAGATTTTTTGATTGCAGCCGTAGCTCTTGATCATGGTCATATTTTTGGAATGTGTAATGGGTTAGTAGAAGCTGGAGCAACGGTTAAATGGGTCTATGATCCAGATGAACAAAAGGTAAGAGATTTTTTAAAAGCGTTTCCAGATGCAAAAGTTGCTGATTCAATTGAACAGGTACTAAATGATCAAACAATAGCATTAGTTGCTGCTGCTGCAATTCCATCAGAACGAAGTGCATTAGGTAATCGTGTAATGGAAGCAGGGAAGGATTATTTTACTGATAAAACCCCATTTACAACGATGGCTCAAATAGAAGAAACAAAAAAAGTTGTTGAGCGGACAGGACAAAAGTACATGGTTTATTTTAGTGAGCGACTTCATGTGGAAAGTGCAGTATTTGCTGGTGACTTAATAAAAGATGGAGCCATTGGCCGTGTTATACAAGTAACCGGTTTTGGTCCACATCGGTTAAATGCTCCGACACGCCCTGACTGGTTTTTCATCAAAGAGCAATATGGTGGTATATTATGTGATATTGGTAGCCATCAAATTGAACAATTCTTATTTTATGCAAACTGTAATGATGCAGAAGTATTACATAGTAAAGTAGCGAATTATAATAACCCCGATTATCCAGAGTTAGAAGACTATGGTGATGCTACATTACGAGGAAATAATGGGGCAACAAACTATTTTCGTGTAGATTGGTTTACGCCTGAAGGTTTAAGTACGTGGGGTGATGGGCGAACATTCATTATTGGTACTGAAGGAACAATTGAGATTCGTAAGTATGTGGATGTGGCCAGATCTTCAGAGAAAGATCATATTTATTTAGTAAATAAAGACGGCGAACAACATTTGGAGGTTTTTGGAAAAGTTGGGTTCCCGTTTTTTGGAGAATTAATTTTAGACTGTATTCATCGAACAGAAAAGGCCATGACACAAGCACATGTATTTAAAGCATCCGAATTATGTTTATTAGCACAAGAACGGTCTATAGTCGTTTCACAAGAAGCGAGAGAAACGATTATCTAGAATAGAATAGGGTTCTCCGGAAAGCTTTGGAACTTCCAAAGCTTTTTCTATTTGATGTAGTTACAAATACTCATGATTGATCTAAAGTAGACAGATCCAGTTAGAAAGAAGGCCTTAGGCATGAAATAAAAGTGGAAACAGACATTAATTGTTTAGGAAGTTACGTATACGAAGACCTGAAGAAGGAGTTTACCTGATAACATATAAAAAGTAACTACATAATGAATGATTGGTAAATATTAAAAGCATTTGTGCATCTGTCACATTTAACCTGTATCATCTCTCCTTTATACTTAAAAAAAAGGCAATAAAGGAGGATTTATGAAAACGATAAATGAAAGCGTAACCAATACATTGGATAAGCAGCCTCTAGTCAAAACGTCAAAAGTAAAAAGTAAGAGGTGGGAGACACCTTTCACAGGATATTTGTTTCTTTCACCATGGTTACTTGGATTTCTGGTATTAACTTTATATCCTATGGTTCAATCAATCTATTTTTCCTTTACTGATTATTCATTATTAGAAGCACCAAACTGGGTAGGGATGGAAAACTTTCAAAAAATATTTACGGAGGATAAGCTCTTCTATAAATCATTAAGCATTACAATCTTGTTTGTTGTTATATCTGTTCCACTTAAATTAATAACAGCATTATTCATGGCTATGTTCTTAAATCAAGATATAAAGGGAATGTCTATTTATCGGACAGCAATTTATTTACCTTCCCTTATTGGAACAAGTGTGGCGGTTGCAATTTTGTGGAGTAACATCTTCGGAAGAGATGGTATGGTAAATGGCTTTCTAGCTTTGTTTGGTATGAAGGGAGAAAATTGGATTGGGAGTCCAGATACGGCGTTAGGTACGCTTATCTTATTAGTAGTATGGCAATTTGGTTCTTCAATGGTTATCTTTCTTGCAGGCTTAAAACAAATTTCGCCAGACCTTTATGAGGCATCTGCAATAGATGGTGCTACAAAGGTTAAGCAGTTTTTTAAGATTACATTACCAATGCTGTCTCCTGTTATTCTATTTAACTTGGTTCTTCAAACAATTGGTTCCTTTCAAATGTTTACTCAAGCATTTGTTATCACAAAGGGAGGTCCCATTCAATCGACGTATATGTTTGCGCTATATCTTTATGAAAGAGCGTTTGCCGGATTTCAAATGGGGTATGCATCAGCATTAGCATGGATCTTACTTATCATTATCGCCATCTTTACAGCTTTAATTTTCATATCATCTCGCTCATGGGTATTCTATCAAACGGAAGGAGGAAAAGGTTAATGAAGAAAAGAAAATGGTTGAGTCATATTGTTTTAATCAGTATTTGCCTCTTGATGGTTTACCCAATTCTATGGTGGGTTGGAGCGGCTTTTAAGTCAAATGAAGAGATAAATTCCATTAATATATTTCCTTCTGCTCCTATATTATCTAACTTCACAGATGGTTGGGTGGCAATACCAGGATTTACATTTACTCACTTTTTCATAAATACGTTTGGATTAATTTTAGGTGTTTTATTTACGACACTTATCTCATGTAGTCTTGTTGCTTTTGCATTTGCACGACTTGATTTTCCTTTGAGGAATTTTTGGTTTTCGATTGTATTAGTGACGCTAATGCTTCCTAGCCAAATTACATTGGTTCCGCAATACGATTTATTTAATGCTTTTGGATGGGTTAATACGTATTTACCATTTATTGTGCCACATGCACTGGCTGGTGGCATTGGCGGTTCTTTCTTTATATTCTTATTAGTACAATTCATTAGAGGGATACCAAGAGAATTAGATGAGGCTGCGAAAATGGATGGTTGTTCATGGTTTGGGATTTATTTTCGAATTATCTTACCTCTTATGAAACCACCGTTAGTCACTGTAGCTATTTATTGTTTCCTTTGGAATTGGGATGATTTCTTAGGACACTTAATTTATATCAACTCGGTAGATAAGTATACCGTAGGGCTAGCTTTAAAAATGTTTGTTGACGCAAACTCAGCAGTTCCATGGGGGCAATTATTTGCAATGAGCCTTGTTTCAGTCATACCAGCTATTATTATTTTCTTCTTTGCACAACGCCATATTGTAGAGGGAGTAGCAACGACTGGATTAAAGGGATAAAAATGACGTATATGAAAAAGAAAAGGTTATTTTCACATACCTTTTCTTTTTATTTATCTTGGAAATTATAAAATTCTTGAACTGAGGATCAGCGCTTCGACATCCAGCTCCAGCGCTAGCTCCTCGAGGTCATAAGCCACAATTGAATTGAAGACAAAGAACGTCTTCTATTCAATTGCGTCTTATGCTTGTCGGAGCTGATCAAGGCGCTTGCGCTTTTGTTCTTATGTGGTACTATTTTCTAAAGTAATAGAAAGTGAGGTAGGGCCATGAAAAATCCTTTTAAACATTACCCTATACGAAAGGCCTTTTTTATTACCTTTTCAATCTTTGTGACACTCCTTCTTGGAATCATTGTTCTGGTTAGTTACGAAGTTTCTATTAATCAAATGCAACATAATACCTCACATTACCAGCAAAAGCTCCTAAGAGAAATAAATGAACAAATTAGTATTCAGAAAACGTCAATTGAAGAAGTGACGTTAGCGATGACAAGAAATAGTGATTTGCAAAATTATATTAGGGGACAACAAACTGATTATGGGGCATATAGAAGTATTTCCGAAGTTAATAAATCATTTTTTAATATTGCCTTTAGTGTTCCAATGATTGATTCTATTCATATTTATTTAAAAAAGGTGCCATTTAGAGAAAATGAAGGTCCTATTCGGTATTTAGAATTTCAAGAATATCGAACAAAAAAATGGCTATCACCATTAAGAGATGCAGACTCCTCTTGGTTAAGAAAACATAATATTTATTCCGTGCAAGGAAATATTTCCGTTGTTAGTTATGCCCGTAAAGTATATGATTTAGACCATGAAGTTGAAGGGGTTATTGTTGTCAATGTAAAGACGGATAAGTTCCAAAAAATCATGGAAGATGAAGTAAGTGGTATTAATAGAATATTAATTGATTCATCTGATCAACCAATTACTTATGTGGGATCAAAAGAAGATACTTCCTTTACCATATTAAAAGAATTAAAGAAAAATCAACAAATTAACTTAAACAAAGACGGTTTTATTCGTTATGAAGATCATTTTGTTGTTTGGTCCAAATTATTTAATACAGATTGGTTATTAATGGAGATAACTCCTTGGAAGCAAGTCGCATTGGGGAGTATACGGTTAACTATTCTACTTGGTAGTATCGGGTTGCTTGCTATTGGAATCGCTATCATTATCAATTATCAGATTTCTAGACAATTTACAAAACCTATTCATATTCTATTAAAAAGAATGGATAATTTTTCAATGACAAAAAACGATCTTCAATTACCTGAAGATTATGAAAACGAATTTGGTTCATTATTTCGTCAATATAAAAACTTAATGAATCGCATTTTATTGCTGTATAAAGACCTAGAAACGGGATATAGGCAAAAGCGAAAGGCAGAAGTGGAAACATTACAGGCCAATATAAACCCTCACTTTTTATATAATACTCTTGATCAACTAAACTGGATGGCGATAGAAGCAGGACAAACCCAAATAAGTAAAGTTCTTGAATTAACAGGAAAAATGTTTAGAATCGGACTATCCAAGGGTGAAAGTTTTATAACCATTAAACAAGAAATTAATCATTTGGAATCCTATCTACAAATTCAACAAATACGACTAGGGAAAAGCTTTCGTTACCAAGTTGATGTGGATGAATCTTATTTAAGCTCTTACATGCCTAAATTAACTCTTCAACCATTTGTTGAAAATAGTATCATTCATGGATTTCATAATAGAGATCATGGAATGATTAAAATAAAGATGTATTATCTCCAAGAATATTTTTATATTGTCATACAAGATAATGGTGTAGGTTTTCATAAGGAAAAACAATCTACTACTAAAACAACAGGTGGATATGGAATTCGCAATGTAAAAGATAGATTAGAGGCTTATTTCGGTGAGAATTATTCAATAGATTTCTATAGCGAAGTTGAAAGCGGTACAACTGTCATGATTAAAATTCCTAAGTTAGATAATCTTGAAAAAGAAGAGGTGTCTTTATATGTGGAAGGCAATCATCATTGATGATGACCGACAAATTTTGCGTATCATGAAAAAGGTCATTCCATGGGATAAACTTGGAATTACATGCGTAGGAGAAGGAACTGACGGTGAGGTTGGCCTTCAGTTAATCAAGGAAAACAATCCTGATATTGTGTTAACAGACATCTATATGCCGATTATGAATGGGATGGAAATGCTTCAACATTCCAGAGAAAATGGATTTGATGGTAAAGTGGTCATTTTGAGTGGATATTCAGACTTTGAATATGCTAGGACGGCTTTGCGATTAAATGTTCATGATTATCTTTCAAAGCCTGTTAGTATAGAAACAATTGAAACCGTCTTGACTGGCATTATTCAAGGGCTTGAGAAAGAAAAGGAAAAGCAACTTGATCAAGAGGACTTAAGCCATAAACTGGAATACTATCAATCTCTCTATTCAAATTCCTGGATAAAATCAATGATGATGGGGATTGAAGATCAGTCTACGATGGAATTCAAACAAGAAAATTCACATATGGTAGACCAGCGACATATGGTGATTTCAATCCAAATTCATAAAAGTGAATATGAACAATTGGAACTACAGAGACCTGATTGGGCTACCATAAGAAATATGCTTAGAGACATACATAAGAAATCAGCATTTACCTCTTTGAAAAATGTGGAATGGGTTGAATTAAGCTTACATCATTCAGCTATTTTGCTTTCATTTGACAAAGAAGAAGAGTTTAGAAACTGTTCGAAATTCTCTAAGTCCCTTGTAGAGGATTTGGTAAATGTGATGGCACATTCAATCCATCAACCCATAAGTATTGGAATTGGACGATTAAAAGAAAACTGGACAGAAATAGCTTCTTCTACAGAGGAAGCGATTCAAGCTGCGTATTTTTCTACAGATGAGCATATCATTCAATGTTTTGAGGAAATAGAACAAAAAGAATGTGAGATTCCAAAAATAAAGCTAGATTTTAAAAGGCCTGTCCAATTTTATCGAGAGCTTTCAGCTACCATTAAGAACAATCAATTTGATCAAACATTAGATTTAGTTGAAACATTTACAAAAAGTTGTGTAGAAAAAAACTCATATCTTCCATACCAATGGCAACTGTTATGTAAGGAAATATGGATTGTTTTGACTTATAATCTCTATGATAATGGAATCAACTTAGAAGAAATTTTTGATGAGAAAAAAGTGAATCGTCAAATAGATAGGATTGAAACAAAGGATCAATTTGAAGACTGGTTACGAAAAAGTATCATGACTATAGCTGACTATCAAAAAATGAATGATAAAGAAAATATAAGACATAAGCAGGCAGTAGATTATATGATTCAATATATACATGACCACTATGCTGAAAATATCACTCTTAACGAACTTTGTGAACAAGTCTATATTTCTAGAAACTACCTTAGCCAAATTTTTAAAAAAGCAACAGGTCTATCATTTAATCATTATGTAAATAAGGTAAGAATGGATAAAGCTAAATATTTAATATTGGAGGGGAATTATTTAATATACGAGGTTGCAGAAAAGGTTGGATTCAAGAATACTCCTTATTTCAGTTCGTTATTTAAGAAGTATACGGGGGTTAATCCAACAGATTTATTAAAACAATAAAAGGATTGTTAGATTTTAAAAACAATTGTGCATCCTTCTTATATAAACACACATGTAAGCGCTTTATACTTAAACACAAGAAACAATTAAATTTCTAAGGGGGATGGATGTTTGTGAAGAAAAATATCAAAAAATGGCTGGTTTTAATGATTGCTTCAATTCTAATGATGAGTTTGGTAGCTTGTAGTGCAAGTACGAATAGTAAATCAGATAATAGCTCATCTTCAGATGATTCAAACACTAAGTTACGAATTGTATGGTGGGGATCACAAGAAAGACATGATGCAACATTAAAAGCAATAGAACTATATGAAGAGAAAAATCCAAATGTATCATTTGAAGTAGAATTCTCTGGATGGGATGGCTACTGGGATAAACTAGCTACTCAAGCTGCAGCAAAAAATGCACCTGATATTATCCAAATGGATGCTTCATATTTACAAGAATATGCTGGAAGAAATCAACTTGCCGACTTATCAGGAGTTAATACTTCAGATATAGACCCATCTCTAGTTGAATCAGGGAAATATAAGGATAAGGCATATGCTGTACCATTAGGAAATAACGCTATTGGAATGGTTTACAATAAATCGGCTTTTGAAAAATTAGGGGTAGAGCCACCTGAAAATGGTTGGACGTGGGATGATCTGTTTACATTAGCAAAAGAAATTCAACCTAAGTTAGAAGATGGTGTATATGCTTTAAGAGACTTTACTTATGACCCAGGAGTTTACGAACTGTATCAATTAAGTAAGGGGAAAGGCCATTTATCTAAGGAAGATGGATCGTTTAATATTGATAAAGAAACATGGTTAGAATGGCAAAGTATTTTTAAAGAGTTAAGAGAACTTGGTGTTGTTACTCCACCAGACGTGACTGTTTCAGAACAAGAATATGACCCAAAACAAGATTTGTTATTGAATAATACTGTTTTAATTAAGCAGTCATTTGCCGCACAATTCCCAAGTTATGATAGTGTTCAACCAGGAAGCTATGCACTAGTAACAGCACCTAGAAGTGATGAAGCAGGTGGCTATCTAAAACCATCAATGTTCTGGTCTGTTAGTGAACATTCTAAAAATAAGGAAGAAGCTCAGAAGTTTGTTGATTTCTTCATCAATGACCCTGAAGCAGCAGAGATCTTAGGCGTTTCTCGTGGTATTCCGGTTTCTAATAAAATATTAGAAACATTGAGTCCAAGCTTTAGTGAATCAGAGACTGCTCAGTTAACGTTAATAAACGAAACGGCACCAGACGCTCAACCATTTAATGGTGGACCAAAAGGCTGGGGAGATTTCGCAAATAATGGATATAGACAAGTTGGTGAACAACTAACCTTTGGTCAAATTGAGCCTGAAGAAGCATTTGAAGAAATAAAGAGAGAATATGAAGATACAATTAATTAATTTTAATAATAAAAGGTTACCTGATGGTAACCTTTTATTATGATAGGAAATGGTCAAGAGGTGAATGTTTTAACGTATTGCCTACACTTATAGAATTAGTCTTTATATATTAGAGGAGGAGTTATTATGGCTCTTATAAATTCTAACTATTATAGCTTTTCTTTAAAACGTACTGTGGAAATAAACGTTATTATCCCTACTCCAGAGGGAGATGAGCAAATTACTGATAAAAAAACACAAGATTCGTATCAGTATGAACAAGGGCTTAGAGTAGTTTATCTTCTACATGGAGCTTATGGTAATTATAGCTCATGGACAAGGTTCAGTAATATTGAACGTTATGCACAGAAACATTGCTGTGCAGTAGTAATGGCATCAGCCGAAAACAGTTTTTATCAGGATATGAGACATGGAGGTGCATTTTTTACTTTCTTTTCAAAAGAACTTCCTACAATGATTACCAGTCTTTTTCCGGTAAGTAAGAGGCGAGAAGATACTTATATTGCAGGTTTATCGATGGGTGGTTATGGTGCATGGTTTTTAGCACTCTCCAATCCGAATATGTATTCTAAAGCGGCAAGTTTATCAGGAGCACTAGATATTGCTATGCTTTACGATAATTCGAAAAAAGGTTCTATTCCAGGCCCCTTTATATGGGAGGACATTTTTGAAGATCCATCACATCTTAAAGGAAGTAGGGCCGATTTATTTTATCTGCTTTCCCGGTGCAAAGAATCTGGTGTCATACCAGAGTTATATCAAGCTTGTGGGACAGAAGACTTCTTATATCCTATGAACCAATCAGTTCGCGATCGTATCAAAGATTCTGGGGTAGAATTTATCTATGAAGAAGGAACAGGGGACCACGACTGGGATTACTGGGATAGCTATATACAACATGTTTTGGAATGGATGATGAAGAAGTAGAATTATAATGCTTGTTTATAAAAATCAATCTCGTTAAAGTCAACAGCGAATAAGGAGTAATATGTTGTAATTTGAAGATGTAAGAAATGGGGGTGCTCAAAAGTCGATAAATAACGACCTTTTGAGCACCTTTCTCTATATCTAGACCATCGGGTCAGCCAAACAACTAATAATTCTAAGTTTCAACAATAAAGAGCTTTTATGCTATATTATAAAAAATAGATACTTTAAATTTTTTGAACGATAATAAAGGAGGGAAGAGAAATGGACCAAAAAGTACTCCCAGTAATGTCAAATATGAAAGAATTTGAGTCCTTTCTAAAAAGCCCTTTTGAGATTGGTGTTTTTATGGAAACTCACATAGCCCAGTTAAAAAATATTCATATGATGGCAGAGGCACATAAGAAAAAGATTCTTTATCATGTTGATTTGATAAATGGCTTGAAAAATGATGAGCATGCGACAGAATATCTTTGTCAGGAATTCAAGCCCTATGGTCTCATTTCTACAAAATCAAGCGTAATATTGAAAGCGAAGCAAAAAGGGGTCTTAGCTGTACAGAGGATCTTTTTAATTGATTCACATGCACTTGAAAAAAGTATTAAATTGCTTAAGAAAACAAACCCGGATTTTATAGAAGTACTTCCGGGAGCAATGCCTAGCCTTATTCAAGAAGTAAAGAAGCGAATCAACATTCCAATGTTTGCAGGAGGCTTTATCAAAACTCCCGAACAGGTACAAAATGCACTAGATGCAGGTGCTGTTACGGTTACAACTTCTAATAAAGAGCTTTGGCAATCGTTTATTTAGATAGGTTTTGGGGAATTTGTTATTGGTGTTTTAAAACAAAAACTTTTTTATGGTTGATTGTAGTGGAAGGATGCGAGACTCCTGCGGGAGAAGTGGGACAGGTGAGACCCCGCAGGCGCATGCCGAGGAGGCTCACCGCCCACCCCGCGGAAAGCGAGCAATCCTGGAACGGAAATCAACCATCTCGGCATACCCCGTTATAGCAACAAAGTTGACGAAATTGGCCTTTTATTTAAATGATTCGGTTATTATGTTGTTGATAAAAATACTCATTTTTAAAGTTGTGCAATAAAACAATTGACATCGTTTTCAGCCCCAGAGTATAATTTACTATAAGTTAATACAAGTGACGGAGATTGGGAGATTCACACAGAAATACCTTCTTAGATGGTTTCTGTGGAATCTTCCTTTTTTTATGACACTTTGGAAAAATATATATAAATTTCTGATTAAGAATCGCTAACTACATATAGTTTGGGGGAAAATCAAGATGGAAACATATATTTTATCGTTAGATCAAGGAACAACAAGCTCAAGAGCTATTCTTTTTAATAAAAAAGGTGAAATTGTGCACTCAGCACAATCAGAATTCAAACAGTATTTTCCAAAACCAGGCTGGGTTGAACATAATGCAAATGAAATCTGGGGATCTATTCTTGCTGTTATAGCAACAGTATTATCCGAAACAAATATTCGACCAGAGCAAATTGAAGGAATTGGGATTACGAATCAACGAGAAACAACGGTTGTATGGGATAAAGAAACTGGTAAGCCTGTTTATCATGCAATTGTATGGCAATCTAGACAAACGAATGAGATTTGTGAAGAACTTAGGAAAGCTGGTCATGATAATATTATTCGTGAAAAAACAGGTCTCTTAATCGATCCTTATTTCTCAGGAACGAAAGTGAAGTGGATTTTAGATAATGTTGAAGGTGCTAGGCATAAAGCTGAAGAGGGAAAACTGTTGTTTGGAACAATTGATACATGGCTTATTTGGAAGCTTTCGGGTGGTAAAGCGCACGTAACAGATTTTAGTAATGCCTCAAGAACATTGATGTTCAATATCTATGACCTTAAGTGGGATGAAGAATTGCTAAAAATCCTTAATATTCCTGTTTCCATGCTACCTGAGGTAAAATCTTCTTCAGAAATTTATGCACATACAGTTGGTTACCATTTCTTTGGTCAAGAAGTGCCAATTGCAGGAGCAGCTGGAGATCAGCAGGCTGCTATGTTTGGGCAAGCTTGCTTTGAAAAAGGTATGGGAAAAAACACCTATGGCACGGGATGCTTTATGCTCATGAATACTGGTGAAAAAGCAGTACGTTCTGAACATGGCTTATTAACTACCATTGCGTGGGGATTAAACGGAAAAGTCGAGTATGCTCTAGAAGGTAGTATTTTTGTGGCTGGATCTGCTATTCAGTGGCTTCGTGACGGAATAAGAATGTTGAATAAGGCCAGTGACAGTGAACAATATGCAAGAAGAGTCGAATCAACAGAAGGTGTTTATGTTGTTCCAGCATTTGTTGGCCTTGGTACACCATATTGGGACAGTGACGTAAGAGGCGCAGTGTTTGGGCTAACTCGTGGAACGAGTAAGGAGCACTTTATAAGAGCAACCGTTGAAGCATTGGCGTACCAAACAAAAGATGTATTGTCTGTAATGGAAGTTGATTCAGGAATTAGCCTGAAAACACTTCGGGTTGATGGTGGGGCCGTCATGAATAATTTCCTTTTAGAATTTCAAAGTGACTTATTAAATGTGCCTGTAGAAAGACCAGTTATCAATGAAACAACGGCACTTGGGGCAGCATATCTTGCTGGGTTAGCTGTTGGTTACTGGAAAAATCAGGATGAAATAAAATCTCAGTGGGCTGTTGACCGTTCCTTCGAACCAAAAATGTCCGATGAGAAACGTGATCAGCTATACTCAGGCTGGAAAAAGGCTGTTCATGCGGCAATGGCATTTAAATGATGATTTTTTAAATTTTTCATACACAAGAAGAAGTTCTTTTGCTATACTAATAATAAGTTAATATTCGGTAGGAGAAACGGAGAGACCACGACGCATTACTTTTTACAAGTAATGTAGTTCGTGGTCTCTTTTTTTACGTAAAACAACTAAGCATTTCCTAAAAAGGAGGAAAAAGAATGTTATCAAATATAAAACGTAACGATATTATTTCCAAATTATCTGAGGTCTCTTTTGATTTATTAGTTATAGGTGGAGGTATTACAGGCTCAGGAATCGCACTTGATGCAACGACTCGAGGAATAAAAACGGCCGTAGTCGAAATGCAAGACTTTGCTGCAGGTACATCTAGTCGATCTACAAAGTTAGTTCACGGTGGTTTAAGATACCTAAAACAATTAGACTTCAAGGTTGTGGCAGAGGTTGGGAAGGAAAGGGCTATTGTCTATGAAAATGGTCCACATGTAACCACACCAGAATGGATGTTACTGCCGTTTTACGAAGGTGGAAATTTTGGTAAATTTATGACCTCTATTGGACTAAGAGTATATGATTTCCTTGCTGGAGTGAAAAAAAGCGAACGTAGAGTTATGTTTAATGTTGAAGAAACACTTAAGAAGGAGCCTTTAATAAAAAAGGATGGTTTAAAGGGCGGCGGCTATTATGTTGAATATCGTACCGATGATGCAAGGTTAACGATTGAAGTGTTAAAGGCTGCGATTGATAAAGGAGCAACGGCTTTAAATTATGCAAAAGTTCAAGAATTTCTTTATGAAAATGGTAGGGTAGTAGGAGTGCTGGTTGAAGACCAGTTAACTGGAGAGCAATTTAAAGTAAAGGCAAAGAAAGTAATCAATGCAACTGGTCCATGGGTTGATTCGTTAAGAGAGAAAGATGGATCCAAAAAAGGAAAAGGATTAATTTTATCAAAAGGAGTTCACATCGTTCTTGATCAGTCACGTTTTCCGTTAAAACAAGCAATCTATTTTGATACAAAAGATGATAAAAGAATGATTTTTGCGATTCCACGTGGTGGGAAAGCGTATGTAGGAACGACAGATACGTTTTATTATGATGATCCTGTGTCGCCAGAAATCACTCAAGAAGATGTTGACTATATTCTCAATGCCATTAATTTTATGTTCCCTGATGTAAAAGCAACTAGAAATGATGTTGAATCATCTTGGGCTGGCGTTCGTCCACTGATCCTAGAAGAAGGAAAAGATCCATCAGAAATTTCACGAAAAGATGAAATTTGGGAATCCGATTCAGGGTTAATAACAATCGCAGGCGGAAAATTAACAGGTTACAGAAAGATGGCTGAAATGATTGTTAACGTTGTTGCTGAGAAGTTTAACTCTGAAGAAGGTAGAAAGTTCAAAGGTTGTCAAACATTAAAGCTTCCTATTTCAGGTGGAAATGTAGGTGGCTCTAAGAATTACAATCAATTTGTTCAGTTAACCGCAGAAAAAGGAATGAAGGCAGGTTTATCTCAGGAGGAAGCAACTCATCTGGCTTCTTTCTATGGATCAAATGCTCCAATTGTATTTGAACTTTTGCATCATAATAAAGAGGCAGCAAAACAATACGGCATTCCTTTGGTTGTTTTTGCAAAACTGCTTTACGCAATCGAATATGAATTGGCTGTTACCCCTGTTGATTTTTATTTTAGAAGAACTGGAAGTCTGTTATTTGATATCGACTCCGTTCATAAATGGAAAACTCAAGTGAGTAGATATATGGAAGATCAGTTCAAATGGTCAAATACTAACAAAAATAGATTTATCTCTGAACTTGAAAGAGAAATCGAAGCAGCAACAGGGAAGAATTATAGTCCTTCGACTGTTTCAAATTATTAATTGATTTTTTTAACAAAGACTCATTTATAATAGAATGTTGTTTTTTAACTGGTTTATGAATGGAAAGTAACCAAGCACATACATTTTAATTTAGCATCAAAGTATACGAAAACAGCCAAAAAAATGATCCCTGTTTTACAGGGATCATTTCCTATAGCTTATTGAATTATCATGTTATTTTCTAATAGTACCTGCTAGGGCACAAGAGGTTCTTTCAGCAATTTTTGGTGTTAACTTTTGACTGAGTGGAACAGAACGAGGATCATCCATGTAATATAACAACGTTTGCACCATCTGTTGAGCAATCTCTTCAACAGGAACACCGACGCTTGTTAATGGAACTTCTAAATTTTCCATCTGTGGGATATTATCGTAACTAATGACTGACATATCCTTTGGAATAATATAATTCGCTTGTCTTAGTGAACGGATAATTCCTGCGCTAATGTCAAAGCTAGTTCCAATCATTGCAGTAGGCTTAAATGGTGAACTTAAGAGGCGATTAGTCGCCATGTATCCATCGTACCAGTCTAGTCCCCCGGTATTAATTAAGTTATGATTACCAGTTTTTAGTCCGAATGTTTCCATGGCCTGTTGAAATCCGTGATATTTTTCAACTTGTCTTTCGTCCATAAATGAAAAGTCTCCGAGAAAAGCAATGTTTTCATGTCCTAGGTTGTATAAGTATTCAACAGCAGCATGCATGGCCTCTTTATAATTTACATCAATGACAGGAATAGACTTATTTTGATTAACACCATAAGTCACAATAGGCATTGGAAATGTTTTTGGCATATGAATATTGTCTTTATTAAACACGATCGCACCGTCTACCTGGAAACGCTTAAACATGTCAATCGATTCTTCAATTGAGTTAATAGAAAGAATCATGGAATAGCCATGTTTACTAATCTCTTCATTAATTTTTGTTACTAAGGTCGAAGGAGCTACTCGTTCTAAAGTTGGCCAGATCAACCCAATAACATTCGATTGCTTAGAAACGAGTCTTTGTGCAGCATAATTTGGTTCATACCCCATCTCTTTTGCTAGTTTAATAATTTTATCTTTTGTTTCCTGTCTTACAAGAGGGCTATCATTTAATGCTTTTGATACAGTTGAATAGCTAACACCAATCTTTTTTGCAATATCTTTTATCGTGATTGTCATATGAATTCACCAACTATCTATATATTAAAAATGAATTAATGTATCATTTAATAATAACGTTGTTAAAGATTAACCAATAAATTATTTGTATTTATATTTTTACAGGAAAATGGCAAAAAGTCAAACGCTTTCAATATTTGAAAATATAAAAATTTTAAGAAAAAACACTTGAATTGTTAGGATCAATAAGTTAGTATAAAAGTGTAATAACAACGTTGTTATTTTGATAACGTTGAATGTAAACCCTTTATTTTTTGCGAATCGTGTAAGCGTTCGCTAGGTTAAGAAGTATGATTTTTCATTTAATAGGAAAAGTGTAATTTACTATTCTAGAAAACATATTTTTTAAAAAAGAATAATGAAAGGGATTACAGACTTATTGCATGTACCTATTATATAACTCTTAAACTAGGGGGAACAACAATGAAGATGAAAAAGTTATTATCAATAGCAGCAACTAGTATTTTATCTCTGTCACTATTAACTGCGTGTGGATCAGGCAGCACTGGTGGAAGCGGTTCAGAAGGCGGGAGTGAAAAGTCAGTTTCTCTGCGTTTAGCACATAACCAACCAGAGGATCATCCTGTTCATACGTCTTTAATGGAGTTTACAAAACTAACTGAGGAAAATTCAGGTGGAAATGTAAAGGTAGACCTTTTTCCAAATGGACAATTAGGGCAAGAGCGTGATGTGATTGAACTTGTGAAGTCAGGTACTCTAGATATGGCTAAAGTAAGTGCAAGTGCATTGGAAGCGTTTAATTCAAACTATGCGATCTTCTCACTTCCATATGTATTTCAAAGTAAAGACCACTACTATGAAGTAATGGATAATAGTGAGGCTGTTCAAGAAATTTTCCAAGGTACGAAGGATGAAGGATATATTGCTATCGGTTGGTATGATGCAGGTCAGCGCAGTATTTACACAGCTGATAAAAAAGTGGAATCTCCAGCTGATATGAGTGGTATGAAAATTCGTGTTCAAGAAAGTCCAACATCTATCGCAATGATTGAAGCAATGGGTGGAGCACCAACTCCAATGTCGTTTGGAGAAGTTTATACATCTCTACAACAAGGTGTCATTGACGGAGCAGAGAACAATGAAACCGCATTAACAAATAATAAACACGGTGAAGTTGCAAAAACGTACACGTATACAGAACACCAGTATGTTCCTGATGTGTTAATTGTAAGCACTAACATGTGGGATAAGCTGTCAGAGGACCAGAAAAAAGCTGTTCAAGATGCTGCGAAAGCATCTACTGAGAGTCATAAAGATGTATGGGCAAAAGCAGTTGAAAAATCTATTAAAGAATCAGAGGGAATGGGAGTAACTTTCCATACAATTGATAAACAGGCCTTTATTGATGCAGCAACACCATTACATGAAAAATATAAATCAGAAAATGAAAACAACAAAAAATTCTTTGATGACATCCAAAGTCATCTTAAATAATTCGTAAGACCACTAGGCCTCTTTTTCTGATACATGCAGAAAGAGAGGCCTAAAATTTAAAAAGAAGGTGACGATCCTATGAGAAAAATAGTAGATAGGGTTACAGCGTTTTTAACATGCTCGTTAATGATCATTATGGTCTTAGTAGCTTGTTGGCAAGTGTTTACTCGGTTTGTTCTAAATTCCCCTAGTACTGTATCAGAGGAATTTTTAAGATACGCCCTTATTTGGTTAACAATGATTGGTTCTGCTTATGCTTATGGAAAAAAGAAACATTTAGCTGTGGTATTTGTAGCAAGAAAAATACCTGGAAAAAATCAGATATTCGTAAAATTACTCGTTGAAGCGGTGGTCTTGATATTTATTTTTGTGATTCTCCTATTTGGAGGAACAAAAGCATATCAAAATGCAATTGGCCAGGCGTCATCTGCTTTAGGAATGCCAATGGAGTATTTATATTTAAGTCTTATGGTAGCTGGAGTTTTGTTCATGTTCTATTCACTACTCCATATAAAAGAGTATTTTACAAAGGATGCACAAACTACACCAACGGAATAATTGTTAGTTTATAAAGGAGAGTGAACAACGTGGCATTACAAGCGGGTCTGGTTTTACTATTTGTTTTTTTACTCATGCTTACAATAAGTGTGCCTATCTCAGTAAGTATCGTAATAGCTTCTATTGCTGCTATTCTTACCGTTATGCCTTTGGATATGGCCATCTTTACGTCAGCTCAAAAAATTGTAACAGGGCTTGATAGCTTTACATTACTAGCCGTACCTTTCTTTATTCTATCAGGTATCCTAATGAATAATGGAGGAATTGCAGAAAGACTCATTAATTTTGCAAAGGTCCTTGTAGGGAAAATGCCAGGTTCCTTGGCTCATGCAAACGTACTAGGGAATATGTTATTCGGGTCTCTTTCTGGATCCTCTGTTGCTGCAGCAGCAGCAATCGGTGGTGTAATGACTCCATTACAGAAGAAGGAAGGCTATGATCCGAAATTTTCAGCGGCTGTAAATATTGCTTCAGCACCAACAGGGTTAATTATCCCACCTAGTGGAGCCCTAATTATCTATTCTTTAGTAAGTGGTGGAACATCTGTAGCTGCTCTTTTTATCGCAGGCTATTTACCAGGTATTTTATGGGGATTGGCTTGTATGGTTGTTGGTTTTATTATTGCAAAACGCAGAAAATACCCAGTTTCAGAAAGGGTACCTTTTAAAGTTGCTGTTAAAACGTTTTTAGATGCGATACCTAGTTTAATGTTGATCGTTATTGTAATTGGTGGGATCTTAGGTGGGATTTTTACTGCCACTGAAGCTGCAGCAGTTGCGGTAGCCTATACATTTGCTTTAGCTATGATTTATAAAGCGGTTAAGCTTTCAGATATTCCTAGAATCATCATGGAGACAGTAGAGATTACAGCTGTCATCATGCTGCTTGTAGCTGCTTCTTCGATTATGTCATGGGTTATGGCGTTTACAGGTATTCCTACAGCTATTAGTGAATTCATTATGGGAATTTCCGACAACCCAATTATTATTCTTTTAATCTTGAATCTATTCTTATTGTTTATAGGAACATTCATGGATATTACACCGGCTATACTTATCTTCACACCAATTTTCTTGCCGATTGTAACTAGCTTTGGAATGGATCCGGTGCACTTTGGAATCATGTTAGTACTGAATTTAAGTATTGGAAATATTACACCTCCCGTTGGAAGTGCGCTGTTTGTTGGAGCCAGTATTGCCAAATTAGATTTAGAAGATGTAATAAAACCGCTAATACCGTTTTATATCGTCATTATTATTGTGCTACTCCTTGTTACGTATATACCGGAAATTAGTCTGGTTCTACCAAGAATGCTCGGTTATTAAGAGTAGAAGCGCAGGTCACTTTTAAATTAGGTTACGAAACTCTCATAAACAGATAACTACAGAAAAAGGTGAATGGAATGTCATTAAGAGAAAATTATCAATTTAAGTTTTTAGATAAAAAAAGTAATACTTTATTGTTCCAATTAAAAAATTCAGATGTAATAGCAAAAGTAATTGTACTAGAAAAAGATATAGTTCGAGTCATGATGACAAAAGGTGAGCAACTTAAGGTCAAGAAAACCTGGCTTGTTGCTCCAGGTATGGATGATGTTCCTATGGAAGGTAGAGATCGATTAGATTTATCTCCATTCTCACTACCAAAATATAATTATATAAATGAAGGGGAAACCTTCACGGTTGAAACGGATTTATTAAAGTTAAACATCAATTTAGATGGATTTAAAATCACCTGGTTCTCTAAAGACAACGAAGGAAATGTACAACAAATTGCAGCAGACCGTAATACACAGGCTTATAATTTAGATGGTTCATTAGGAGATGGGATTTTTCATTATCAGCAAAGAACACTAGACGAACAGTATTATGGTCTAGGGGAGAAAAGTGGAGAAACAGACCGTCACGGCAAACGTTACCGTATGTTAAGTATTGATCCGATGGGCTATGATGCTCAACACACTGATCCGCTTTATAAGCATATTCCTTTCTATATTACTAGAAATAAACAAACAAATATTTCATTCGGTATTTTCTATGATAATATGGCCCAAAGTATCTTTGATATGGGAAATGAAATGGATAACTACCATGGGTGGTACAGATATTATCAATCAATGGCCGGAGATTTAGATTACTACTTGATGTTAGGACCTGAAGTGAAGGATGTAGTAAAAAAATACTCTTGGCTAACGGGTAAAACAATCTTTTCTCCTAAATGGAGTTTTGGATACTCAGGCTCAACAATGACCTATACAGATGCACCTGATGCACAGAAACAATTGAAAAAATTC
The DNA here is from genome assembly GCA_031180405.1 of Bacillus sp. (in: firmicutes). Classification (GTDB taxonomy): domain Bacteria; phylum Bacillota; class Bacilli; order Bacillales; family Bacillaceae; genus Metabacillus. Next base: position 34,803 of record JAPSLU010000001.1, read on the forward strand.
ATTGATAATTGTGAAGAAAATGACATCATTTGTGATTCATTTCAATTATCTTCTGGGTATACATCGATTGGAGATAAACGTTACGTATTTAACTGGAATACTGATAAGTTTCCAGATGCCAAAGGGTTTATCAATGAGTACCATGAAAAAGGCGTAAAACTTTGTGCGAATATTAAACCGGCATTACTTAAAGATCATCCTCTTTTTAATGAATTAAAAGAAGAGAAAATGTTTATTTTGAATGATGATGGAGAAGTTGAAATGTCTCAGTTTTGGGATGAAGTAGGTGCATACATTGATTTTACTAATGAAGAGTCAATTAAATGGTGGAAACAAAAGGTTACTGAGCAATTATTAGAATATGGGATCGATTCCACTTGGAATGATAATAATGAATTTGAAGTTTGGTCAAAAAATGCTATTTGTAATGGATTTGGTGAACAAACGAATTTTGAAAACGTGCGTGCTCTACAACCATTGCTTATGATGAAGGCTTCTTATGAAGCACAAAAGGAATTTGCTCCCGAAATCAGACCTTATTTAATTTCTAGATCAGGTAGTCCAGGAATGCAGCGCTACGTTCAAACGTGGTCAGGAGATAACTATACAAGCTGGAAATCATTAAAATATAATATTAAAATGGGAATCGGATTAAGCTTATCTGGTATATATAACATTGGTCACGATATCGGCGGTTTTTCAGGACCAGCACCGGAACCAGAATTACTAGTGAGATGGGTACAAAATGGGATTTTTCACCCTCGTTTTACAATCCATTCATGGAATGATGACAAATCTGTTAATGTTCCTTGGATGTATGAAGAAACAACGGGCCCAATTCGTGATTTGATCAAGTTCCGTCATCGTATGATTCCTTATTTATACACTGCATTATATAATGCACATGAAACGTACGAACCAATCCTTCGTCCAACTTTTTATGAATTTGAAGCGGATGAAAAAACTTTCGAAGAAAATGATGATTTCATGTTAGGGGAATCGATGCTTGTTGCTTCAGTTGTTGAAAAAGGACAAAGAGAAAGGTCTGTATATCTACCAAAATATGAAGGTGGCTGGTATGATTACCATACTTCAAAATGGTATGAAGGTGGTCAAACCGTTACGGTCCCAGCGCCATTAGAATATAATCCTTTATTAATTAAAGGGGGAAGCATTATTCCTATAAATGATGCAGAATCTTCATTCAAAAATAAAGAAAAGGATGAAAGAGGCTTCTTGTTATTCCCTCACAAGCAGTCAGGAAGTACTTCCTATGATCTTTATGAGGATGATGGTATTTCAGCGAATTACCAAGAAAATCATACAATTGTTTCGGTTCAAATGAATGCAGATTCTGAAAAAATAGATGTAAGCTACAAAATAGAAGGTAAATACAAGCTTCCATACGAATCATTAAGCTTCTATTTACCTGCAAATGAAGAGCGTAAATTGTATGTAAATGGAGAAGAAGTGAAAAAGGAAGCTAATGGTTATACTGTAGCTTTGTAAAGCTAGTCTTAAGTACTGTGCTTTACGAAATAGTAGAAAAAGATGAACTATAAACAATAAACGTCTTAAATCCTTTTTAGGGTTTAAGACGTTTTTATTTATGGCTCTTTTCTGAAAGATTGTTGCTAATTGACCTAATTATTCTATTAGAATACATTGTTTTGTAGATATAAGGTACATTTCTAAGAAGAAAAGATGCCACTATACTTGATATAGGGCTGTTTACTTCAAGTTACTAATAGCAACAAAGTATACGAAAACAGCCTTATTTATCACAGATAAAGTCTTATATAAATAGCCGTAAGAAACACTATGTGCAAAGGGAACAGCTTATTAGACTATTGCGGTAGTAATTGATACAAATAGAAACCACAGGATTCATATACACATTTTTTGAAATATAGGTAGTTTTCTGTTAATTAGTAGTGAATGTCTCTATTTTTTCATTTTTATGAATAGCTTCCGTCCCTGCATCCAATGCAGTCTTGTAATATGAACATTTATGCTCGATAAGCTCCATTGTTTTTTTAAGTTCTTCCATCTGTGCTTCTACAGTAGCTTTACGTTCTATAAACATGTCATATCTTTGTTGCAACGTGGAGTCCCCATCAGAACACCAATCTATGAAATTTTTAATTTCCTTAATAGGCATTCCGGTAGATTTCAGACATTCAATTACTTTTAATGCACCGATATCGGCTTCTTTAAATACTCGTGTACCATTGGGTGACCGTTCTACAAAAGGCATTAATCCTTCCTTGTCGTAATATCGCAAGGTATATACTGTAAGATTCAATTCTGTTGCCACTTCACTAATAGAATATTTCTTCATCATATCTCTCCCTATTTTTTAAAAGATTTAAACCTCGAGTTAACTCTATGAAGTGAAAGAATTTTATCACGGTATTTTCTGGATGTCAAAGTCGATTTAAAGAGAAAGTTTAAAATTTCAAAAATAATAACATATATCACTTGCCCTAGAGTTAACTATAAGGATTACCATTGTTTTGCAAGAGAAAAAGTAAAAGCTCATTCTCTTGGAATTTTAATTAATAGGAGGGTTTTTTATGATAACTGCTAAAGCGCGAGCTGTTGACGGTCCTGATAAACCATTTCGAGCAGCTGAAATTAAACGACGAGATCTCGATTCACAGGATGTTCTGATTGAAATTAAATTTGCAGGTATATGTCATTCTGATATTCATACTGCTCACGGAGAATGGGGTCCTGTGAATTATCCGCTTGTTCCTGGACATGAGATTGCTGGAATTGTTACGGATGTAGGACCAGGGGTTACAAGGTACAAAATCGGTGACAGGGTAGGAGTCGGATGTATGGTTGACTCATGCGGGGAATGTGAGAACTGCCGTAAAGGTGAAGAACAATACTGTTTAAAAGGGAATGTCCCTACATATGCTGGTGTTGACAAATACGGTGAACCAACTCAAGGTGGTTATTCTACTCACATTGTCGTAACAGAGGATTTTGTCGTTCGAATTCCTGACAGCATTGAGCTTGATGTAGCAGCACCATTACTTTGTGCAGGTATTACGACATATTCGCCATTAAACCATTGGGGGGCTAGCCCAGGTAAAAAAGTAGCGGTTGTCGGTTTGGGTGGTCTTGGTCATATGGCTGTCAAAATTGCACATGCCATGGGTGCAGAAGTTACCGTTCTGTCCCAATCTTTAAAGAAAAAGGAAGATGGCTTGCAGTTCGGTGCCAGTGACTACTATGCAACAAGTGATCCTGAGACATTTACGAAACTTGCCGGTTCTTTTGACTTGATCATTAATACAGTAAGTGCAAGTATCGATATTAGTTCATACCTCTCACTATTAAAGCTAGATGGTACGTTAGTAAATGTTGGTGCTCCTGCAGAGCCGTTGGCAGTAAATGTATTCTCTCTTATAGGTCATCGTCGTTCATTTGCAGGTTCAATGATTGGTGGTATTCGTGAGACTCAAGAAATGTTGGATTTCTGTGGAAAGCATAACATTGTTCCTCAGATTGAAGTTATTTCAGCGGATGAAATTGATGAGGCCTATAAACGCGTATTAGCTTCAGATGTTAAGTATCGGTTTGTGATTGATACCAGCACAATATAAGTTGGTAACGATAAATCTGACTGTTTTTATTCAGGGTGTCCTAAATTAACATTAGTTGTTGGGACATCCTTTTGCATATCTCTGCTTCAAAGTGAAAGTTTAGTGAAAAAACTCAGCTTAAAAAAGCATTATCATTAAGCTCTCAAATTGGAGAAATGGAGGGTTTAAATGGTACAGAAAATTGCTCTTGTAACTGGCGTAATCGAGGAATTGGATATGAGTTGGTTAAACAATTAGCTTATGATGGTTATAAAGTAATTTTGGCTAGTCGGGACCAAGTAAAAGTAGCTAAGATGATAAATTAGTTATACAAAAAAGAAGCCTTTTAAGGCTCCTAATTATTTAAATCATAAAGACCAGGTGCATGTTCATTTGGCATTTCAGGCATTTCTGGTACTGGGTATCCTTGTGGTGGTTCTGTCACATTTAGTTCTCCTCCATTCCTACTAGGAGTTGTACCGTTGAAGATTTCACCTATCAGAGTATTATCAAGTCTAAAGTTGAATTGTGCATTGTGGAAACCCATTTCAACATATTTACGACATTCCGGGTATTTATTTATATCGTAGTTAGGGATTGGAAATAGCTTACCCCAATCAACACCTAGCGTCTCTAGAGCCTTTGCAAAGGCATTTTGATGAGCGTTATCCCTAACTATCAAAAAGGCTATAGTTTCACGAAGTGTTTTATTGTCACTCATTTCATATATCCTAGATTTTTGCAGCACACCAGTAGATTCCAGGACTACATTATTTAATAAGTTTGCGGCTAAATTTCCGTGATCGTATACCCAAGATCCATTCCATGGGTTACCACCAGCATCAACAGGAAGAGATGCTTTAGCTCCTATAATATAATGATGAGGATTAGCTCCACTTTGGATTACATCATTTAATGGAGCGCTGTCTTGAGCTTGGTTACCTGGCATATCTCCACCAGATTCATTTAGAAGTTGGTTAATTGTTGATTGCACCAGTTCTACATGACTAAGTTCTTCTAAGAAAACACCTCTAATAAGATCCCTATACTTCTTGTCTTTACCCCGGAAATTTGCACTTTGGAACGAAAATTGCATCATTGTACGCATTTCTCCAAATTGACCTCCGAGAGCTTCTTGAAGAACTTTTGCCGCGTTTGGATCAGGTTTGTCCGGAACTATCATATTAATTAGATCTTCTTTGTAGAAATACATTTTCTCAACTTCCTTTATAAATAGAGTCCTTTTAGGTTGCCCAATTTCCTATTTTATAAATAAGAGTTTGAAAAATAACTGCCAATTTTTTATAATTTCTACTAATAAATACACTCATCTTGAAACCTGCTTATTAGAAAAGCGGAATGGAAATACCCTTTAAATAAATATATGGTAGTAGAAATGTGCATTAAAAAGAATGATTAAAATATTTACTTATTAAACACAGCTGAAATTCACTTTCATGATTTTCGATACCATTTTTATGACTAGTCACATTGATCGGGTGAATTCATAGATTTTAGTGTACCCTTTTGGTTTAATTGTATAATTAATAAAAAGTATATGTGAGGTTTAAATTGATATACAACTTTAACAACTCTGACACGATTATCATAGTGATTCATGAAATTTATGGAATTAATCAACATATGAAAGATGTTTGTGACTCATTTAATAAACAAGGTTTTGACGTCATTTGCCCCAATTTATTAAACGAAGAGATAGCTTTTGAATATTCACAAGAGGATATAGCTTACCGGAATTTTATAAACAACATTGGTTTTACTAATGCTTTAGAAATCATTAACGAATTGTTATTAAAGGTTAAAGGTAAATATAATAAAATCTTTATCGTCGGTTACAGCGTGGGAGCAACCATTGCTTGGTTGTGCAGTAATAAAGATTTTATTAACGGTGTTGTAGGTTATTATGGATCCCGTATTCGAGACTATTTAGACGTAGTGCCTCTTTGTCCTACGATGCTTTTCTTTCCGCAAGAAGAGCAAGCATTTAATGTAAGTGAATTAATTACTAGCTTAGAAGCAAAGAATATCATGACATGTAAGTGTAACGGTTTGCATGGTTTTAGTGATCCGTACTCAATAAATTACAATGAAAAGTCTGCCCAAAACGCATATAGCGCAATGATGGATTTTTTAATGAATCATTGATTTATTCTTAATATTCACCTTCTGCAAACAGGCAAAAGAATCGAGTTTTTGGTGTGGATTACGAATATTCTGTTTGAGCCTGCAAATAAAGTGGAATACTCCACTGTTTTCTTTTCATTGAACATTTACAGCGGCTTTTTCAAAGCGAAGTGTCATTTGAACGTGTCATCAGAAGAAGTTGATAAAGCGCACTTTGCTGTTGACATTACACAAGCTGGCTACAGCACTACTAAAGGCTTATTTCACATTTCATGGAATAAGCCGGTAAGAGGTCAGAGCCTCTAGTAACCTTGGAAACTAACTCTTTGTAAAATAGGCCTATAGTTTAAGTAATGTTATATAGTTAAGTGCATATTGACATAAGAATAGATTAGATGGTATCTTACTACTATTAGTTAGTTTACAAAACAAATTAATAAAATGCTCTTTAGTAAGTAAGAATTGGTTGTTAGGAATGAAGTATGTAACACTAGATAACTAGAATGTTTGGGACTGAATTTATTAGGAGAGGAAAATAACAATGTCAAAACAACAAATCGGTGTTATCGGACTAGCGGTAATGGGAAAAAATCTTGCGTTAAATATTGAGAGTAGGGGTTATTCAGTTTCTGTTTTTAATCGTTCCTATGAAAAAACGGAAGAATTCTTAAAGAACGAAGCTGAAGGAAAGAATTTTGTTGGTTTAAAAACAATTGAAGAATTTGTTCATTCATTAGAAACACCACGTAAAATATTATTAATGGTTAAGGCTGGAAGTGCAACTGATGCAACAATCGAATCTTTAAAGCCTTATTTAGAAAAAGGTGATATTTTAATAGATGGTGGAAATACTTTCTTCCAGGATACAATTAGACGTAATAAAGAATTAGAATCGACAGGTATTCACTTCATTGGTACAGGTGTTTCAGGTGGTGAAGAGGGAGCACTAAAAGGACCTTCCATCATGCCTGGTGGTCAAAAGGAAGCCTATAAGCTTGTAGAACCAATTTTTAAAGCAATTTCTGCAAAAGTTGATCAAGATGAATGTGTTACATATATAGGGCCTAATGGCGCTGGTCACTATGTAAAGATGGTTCATAATGGAATTGAATATGGTGATATGCAATTAATATGTGAAGCATATTTTATTTTGAAAAATGTACTAGGATTAAGTGCAAATGACCTTCACCATGTATTCTCTGAATGGAATAAAGGGGAATTAGATAGTTACTTAATTGAAATCACTTCAGACATTTTTACAAAGGTAGACGAAGAAACAGGTAAGCCACTTGTGGATGTTATCCTTGATACGGCCGGTCAAAAAGGAACAGGAAAATGGACAAGTCAAAATGCACTTGATTTAGGAACCCCGCTCCCAATTATTACAGAATCAGTATTTGCTCGTTTTATTTCAGCAATGAAGGATGAACGCGTTAAGGCTAGTAAACTTTTAAAAGGTCCTGAGATAACTTCTTTTGAAGGAAATAATACTGAATTAATAGAAGCGGTCCGTCAAGCATTATATTTAAGTAAGATTGTTTCATATGCTCAAGGTTTTGCTCAAATGAGAGCAGCTTCCGAAGAATATGATTGGAATCTTAATTATGGAGATATTGCGATGATTTTCCGTGGTGGATGTATAATACGTGCCCAATTCCTACAAAAAATAAAAGACGCATATGATCGTGATCCAAATTTAGCAAACCTACTTTTAGATCAGTATTTCAATGAAATAGCTGGAAACTATCAAACTGCATTGCGTAAAGTAATTTCATTAGCAGTAGAAAAAGGCATTCCAGTACCTGCTTTCTCAAGCGCTATTGCTTATTACGATAGTTATCGTAGTGAAACATTACCAGCTAATCTTTTACAAGCTCAACGTGATTATTTCGGAGCACATACGTACCAGCGTGTTGATAAAGAAGGGGTCTTTCATACGAACTGGATGTCTTGAGAAGTAAGATAATAACAACGTATTCATTCTCAGCGCCAAGCACATATCGGCTAGAGTTACTAGAATTAGAAGGGCTCCACTCGAACCAAGAGAATAGTGTAGAAAATAGGGTATCACATTTGTGCTACTCTATTTTCTATTTAGTGCTTAATATGTAAAGAAAATTAGCAAGAATTTGAGAGACACATATAGCGCTTAACTTATTTGTAAATGTAGGTTTGATAACTTATATTTTACTAGCTAGAAAGCTTTTTTTGTTTTTTAAGTATGAGTATTTATAATGAAGCATTCTCGGGTTCCATTTTATCCTTTTTTTGTTCAATTTTTTGGAACGCACGTGTTGCAGATACCATAATCATTAATGCTAAAATACTTCCGCTAAAGAAAGGGATGGTCGCGGGTATATATAATATTCCAAGATAAATAATGAAAACTCCTGTAATCATATAAAGGGTTGAAAGCGGATTCAAAACCATGATTAAAAATGCGTTTTTAATCACTTGAAGGTTGCTTGCATTAAAGTGTACGTATGTTGGAAAAATGTACATTACTGTTAGAAAATACATGCAATTAAAAAGAATGAATGGATAATAGAGTAGTTGAAGGAAAGAATTGTTTGCTGCCTTTAAAAATTGAATATCAAAATAAGAGATCACACCAATAATAATAATGACAATTCCTAGAAGATTCCCTTTTATGAACTCCTTTCTATATACCTGCCAAAAATATTTAACTATTGGTTCATCGGGGTTTTTTCCTAATGCCCGTACCACTGAAAACATCGCAATTGTTGCAGGGAACAATCCAAAGATTATTAACCCAAGTAGAGAAAATACGATCCATAATATGTTTATGAATGCTAATTTCATAAACCAATTGCTTAGCTTGTATGCTAATCCAGTTAAACCACCCGTTGTCATAATAACCCTCCTCTGATCTTTTGGGATCATTATACTACCTATCTTTGTATTTTTATACTCTTTAAGAAAATAAGTCAAATTAATATGCAAGATGGTAAAGATTTTAACGAAATAATGAAAATAGGTAAAAATATTTTCATTTCGGTAAGAATAGTTCATTGTTTAGACACATTTCTGAAACTTATAATAAGGCTACAAGTTTAAAAGAGAGGTGAGTTACGTGAAAAGTCAAGCAGAGCTACAAGCACATCACAAGATAAGTACATCTTCAAAGCAAAAGAGGATTTCTCGTTTTAAAGGATGGCAAGAAACACTAGCAGGTTATGTTTTTATCGCACCAATGTTAATAGGGGTAACTTGTTTAACAGTGTTTCCGATCTTAGCTTCTATTTTTCTAAGTTTCACAGATTGGAACTTCATAACAGGGATGAAGGGATTTAACTTTATAGGATTAGATAACTTTATAAAATTATTTAACGATCCGGTATTTTTGAAATCGCTTACAAATAATATCGTCATATTATTAGTCGTTCCTATTGGACTATTTATCTCTCTAACTTTAGCAGTCATTATTAACAAACATGTCTATTTAAAGGATTTCTTTAAAGTCATTTATTTTATGCCTTATATTTCAAGTGTTGTGGCTGTAGCAATTGTTTTCCAAGTCTTATTTCACCCTACTATGGGTCCAGTTAACCAATTTTTACTGTCAATAGGAATCGATGATCCTCCCAAATGGATTGCTGATGTTAATTTTGCTCTTCCATCAGTCATGATCATTTTGATTTGGACGCATATCGGATTCCAATTAATTATTTACTTAGCAGGACTACAAAATATTCCAAAAGAACTTTACGAAGCAGCAGATATAGATGGAGCTACTGCATGGTATAAGTTTAGAAAAATTACCATTCCATTAGTTTCACCGACAACCTTCTTATTATTAGTAACAGGGTTGATTGGTTCATTTAAAGTTTTCGACTTAATTGTTGTCTTAACGAACGGTGGACCAGCAAATTCAACTGCGTTACCTGTCTTTTATCTTTATGAGCAAGCATTTATCGAATTAAAAACAGGATATGCTTCAACAATCGCGTTAGTCATATTCGCCTTAATTCTAATTATTACAGTTTTCCAATGGCTAGGCCAGAAAAAATGGGTGAACTATTAATTAAAGAGGAGGGACTTCATTGGGACGAGTGTTAAAGAAAATAGAAATACCAAAATTATTGACCACAATCATTATGGCATTACTAGGAATCGTTTTTCTGTCACCATTTATATGGATGTTATCTGCATCATTTAAATTAGAACAAGAAGTACTAGCATTTCCTATTGAATGGATTCCATCTACATGGAATGCGGTAGAGAATTATTCAAGAGTTTGGTTAGAGGATAAATCATTTCTTACTTACTATGGGAACACAATTAAAGTAACCTTATTAACAACAATTACATCGGTATTTGTATCAGCCTTAGCAGCCTATGCATTTGCAAAGGTGAAATTTAAAGGGAGAGAAATTGTATTTTTAATAGTACTTGCAACTTATATGGTTCCTCCCCAATCTGTTTTAGTACCACAATTCTTGTTATTTAAATGGGTAGGATTATTTGACTCACATTTCGGGTTAATTCTCTTAAATAGTTTTAGTGTTTTTGGCACATTTATGTTAAGACAATTTTTCTTAGGAATTAATGATGAAATTATTGAATCAGCAAAAATGGATGGAGCAGGTCATTTTAAAACCTTTTTCCATATAGCACTTCCGTTAGTCCGCCCGGCAATTGCAACCTACGCAATTCTACGCTTTATCTGGACTTGGAATGACTATCAATATCCACTAATCTTCTTACGCTCTGAAGAACTATTTACACTACAACTTGGAATTGCCCAATTTGCAGATGCTCATGGAATGATTTATTCCCTCATGATGACAGGAGCAGTATCAGCAATTGTTCCACTACTAATCGTCTTTGTCATTGGGCAAAAACATGTCATCGAAGGAATTTCGTTAGGGGGTGTTAAAGGGTAAGTTAATTTATAGTAGCTTAAGTTTAGCCGTGATAAATAGTCTTAGTTAAAGCTAAAAATTGATTTTGATGCACTTGTTGATTGGATGGAAAGCGAATGACTGCAGTGGAAATCAACAAGCAAATTTGACAGAATTATATATAGGGGGAAAAGAAATGAAATTAAAATGGATTGGTTCCTTATTAACTGTATTAGTATTAATGATCGCTGTTATTGGATGTTCAAACGATGAAAAGTCTAGTGGAAAAGGATCAGAAACAGAAGATGGTGTTGTCACGCTAAACTTCCATCACTGGTATAATGAAGAAGCTGGAAACTGGGCAAAAGTAATCGAAGCATATGAAAAAGAAAACCCAGGAGTGAAAATTAACTCTCAACCATTAGTAGAAAATTTAAATCATGACGAGTATCTTAAGAAATTAGATTTACTTGCTTCATCTGGGGATCAATTAGATATCTTAATGTTCTCAAATCAAACAGATTTTGCAAAACGTGTTGATGCAGGGTTAATGGCCCCACTAGATTCTTTTATTGAAAAGGAAGGCTTAAATCTAGAAGAAGAGTATAAGAGTTTTCCAGGACAAATCGATGGATCCTATTATGCTTTACCGGGAAAATCTGTCACTTCATTAGTATTATTAAATAAAGATCATTTAGACGCTGCGGGTTTACCAGTACCTACTGACTGGACTTGGGACGAATATGAAGAATATGCAAAAAAATTAACAATTAATGAAGGCGCTAACAAACGCTATGGTTCTTACTTCCATACATGGCCAGATACTTTTCTAGTCTTAAAATTAATGAATAAGGAAAAAAATACACACATTATTAATGAAGATGGTACGTCTAATATGGATGACCCAATGGTTAAAGAATCACTTGAATTACGTTATAGAATGGAACAAGAAGATAAAACATCTGTTCCTTACGCGGAAACACTTTCACAAAAACTTGATTATCGTCAACAATTCTTTACTCAATCAGCTAGTATGATACCATCCGGAAGCTGGATGATTTCTGAGTGGGGAGAATTTACACCTGATTTCAAAATGGCTTGGGCTCCGCTTCCAAAAAACAATAAAGCTGACAAACCTTGGACAATTATCCAAGGGGACGTATTAGGTATCGCTCAAAACTCAGAGCATCAAGAAGAAGCTTATAAATTTATTCGCTGGTTTACAACAGAAGGGATTATGCTTCAACAAAAGTCTCTTCCATCTTGGACAGGTGCTGACTTGAATGAGGTAATTGATAACCTAGTTGCGAATACAACTAAACCTGAAGCTGTGGACAAAGAATCACTTATCTATACACTTGAAAATGCTGTGGCGGCTGAACGTGGTGTTCCACAATCATTTATTGCAGAAGCGTATGATGATTATAATGCAGAAGCAGAGTTGTATTTACTAGGTGAGCAAAATATTGAGACGACAATGAAAAATGCGAAAGAGAAAATCCAAGCTATTATTGACGCAAATAAATAATAGGGTCAAAGGTTATTTTGAATAGTATAATATAATTGATGAGGGAACATGAATGTTGTTCTCTCTTCTATTATTTTTTCTAAAGGGGTAGAACAAAATGAAAGGGTTTACACAAAGACTTAAGAGTCTCTCTTTGAGACAGCGTTTAATCATCTCCGCATTGTTATGTGTGATCTTGCCGTCTTTGATAACATATATGGTATCGACCTATTATACGAAGGATACACTTGAAGAAAGAGCTGTAAAGCAATCACAAGATACCTTACGATTGTTAGATTTAAATATTTCCAATTATTTAGAGGATTTAATGTATGTATCGAACTATATTCATTTCGATGACAAAATGAATTCAATCCTAAAAGAAAGCAGGTTCTATGATAAGAAGAATCTACCTTCTAACAAGATAAGTGCTCTTCAACATATAAATATTTCTAGGAATTTAGAAGGGATTACTAATTTATTTGCACCTTCTTATATTACGATTTTAATGCAAAATAACTTCTCATATACAAATTACCCTACTTATGAATATGACCCCAAAAATTTTTACAATGAAGATTGGTTTCAAAAAATAAAGGATCTCGATTCTTATGAAACGTTTTGGCTTGGTACACATCCAACCTACATTCAATCTCAAAAAATAAGAAACCCATATTTAATCTCAATTGCAAATGCCTTGAAAATTTCTGGAACAACCTATGCTTATACAATTATTAGCATAAATGAAAATGATATAAGCAATCTTTTTAAGCAATTTGGCTCTAACGATGAACAAAAGCTCATGTTAATAAACTCAGATGGCATCATTTTATCTAATCAAAATGAAAAAGAAATTCTCAAGAAATTTCATTATATCGATGATATTAATAATAGTCAGGAGAGTTATAGTATTGTTGACTATAATAAGAAAGATTATTTAGTAGTAAGTCGACCTTTAGAATATGCTGATTGGAAACTAGTCAGTTTAGTGCCCTATAAAAAAACCGTGGGACAGATGGATTCGATTGCTCATACAACCTTAGTATTACAAACCATCTTATTTTCAGTGTTTTTATTTATCCTTATTTATTTAATGAAAAAATTCACTAAACCTATTGCTAAGCTAAGTTATGTTACGAAAGAAGTAGAAAGAGGGAATATTCAAATTCGATCCGGTATTAAAGGAAATGGGGATATCGAGTTATTAGGTTCTTCATTTGACCAAATGCTTGATAAAATCGAATTAATGATAAAACAAATTAAAAAGGAAGAAAACGGAAAACGAAAAGCAGAACTGGAAATGCTTCAAGCTCAAGTTAATCCACATTTTCTATTTAATATCTTAAACTCGATTCGATTAAAAATTATAATGAACGGCGATAGTGAAAGTGCAAAATTAATTCAATCCCTTTCAACTCTGCTTCGAATGACAATTACAAGAAACAATGAATTTGTTCCATTACATGAAGAAATTGATGTAATTGATCATTATGTGAAGCTAATGATTTTCCGACAACAATATCATATTGAAATAAAACGAGATTTAGCCTCTAACGTATTAATGGAGGAAGTACCAAGATTTTTTCTGCAACCGATAATTGAAAATTCGATTATTCATGGATTTAACCAAAAAGGTGGGGTTATTGATATATTTGCCTGTTTCGTAGGAGATTCCATGTTTATTCGTGTAAAAGATAATGGGAAAGGTATGACTGATGAACGTTTACAGCATCTTCAAAATCATTATTTAACTCCAAAAAATAATCAGCAAATGGAAAAGGTGGCTTCTCTAACAGGAATCGGAATATCCAATGTATATCAGCGTCTAAAGTTAATTTATGGTGAGGAGTTCCAGATGAACATAACTAGTAAAGAATCACAGGGTACAGAGATAACGTTTTATATGCCTAAAAAAAGAGGGGTGTAGGTAAATGTATCAGGTCATTTTAGTAGATGATGATTTTATCGTCACTGAGTTTTTATCTGAAATGATTCCATGGGAAGAGCTTGGTTTTACATTAAACGCGTCCTTTCATGATGGTTCAGAGGCTCTTGAACATTGCAAGTCTAAAAAGCCGGATGTGATCATTACTGATATAGGGATGCCGGTCATGGACGGAATAACGTTGATGAAACATGTAAGAGATCTTGATTCTTCCACCCAGTCAATTATCCTTTCTTGTCACGATGATTTTAAATATGCACAACAAGCATTACAATTAGGGATTTTTGAATATGTTTTAAAAGAATCGATGGATACAGAGAACATCATAAATATTTTAAAACGGCTAAAACAGAAGCTTGATAGGGAGAAAAAGATAAGCCTTGAGAGTTGTAAGTTAAAATCTTTGGTACAAGATAATATTGTTTCTCTCAAAAGTAAGTTCCTCCATACATTATTAGAGCACCGACTTAATGATAAATTTGAATGTAAACAACGGGCGAGAGAGCTAGGTTTAGATTTTTCCTTCCACCATTGTATACCTGTCCTATGCTATATTGATCATTTTGAAGAAACAAAAAATGAATATCGTTCGATTAATTTACTAAAGTTTAGTGTAGATAATCTAGTAAATGAACTTAACAATCAAAACGGAAAAAGTTTTAGTATTTTTTATATTGATTCGATGTTTATTATTTTTTATCCATTATCTCATCATACACTTAAAGATCCTTTACAAGTGATTAAGGAATCATTAACAGAGATACATAAAGGATTACAAAATTACTTAGATATTAGCATCACATCAATGATTGGAGAAGTCTCTCAGAACACTATTAATTTAATTGAACAAGTAAAGATGATGATAAATAAATCAGATCAACGATTTTATTTTAAGCATGGATCAATCATACGAAATGAATACTTTCAGTTTTCGACTGATAATCTTTATATGTATTATGCAGAAGCTACTCAAGAACTTAAGTCTCATATCATTAAAGAAGATGTTGAGGGATTAGATGTAACTATTAAAAAATGGGTTGCGTTTATTCAAGAGCATAAATTTCAGCCAAGTATTGTTCGGGAATGGGTAATTAAAATCGTATTAGACATTAAATTGAAATTTAATACGTTGGAAAATTTTGAATCCACGTTTGCAGTATCTATGACAGATAATATCATCAATAATATTGAAAGCGTTTATGAGCTTGAAAAAGCGCTTGGCAAGATTTTTAGTGGATTGATAAAAAATATGAATAGTATTAATGAATTACCTCAGAAAAATGAAATCATAAAAGCGAAAAAATATGTGTTAATGAACTTAGATAAGAAAATTACCCTTGGAGAGGTTGCAGCACATCTACATCTAAATCCAAGCTATTTTAGTAGATTATATAAACAACATACGAATGAAAACTTTATTGATTATGTGATAAAAACAAAAATGGAAAGAGCTCAGGAGTTAATTGACCATTCAAATGTATCGATTGACAAGATCTCTGAAATGCTAGGTTTTGAGAATAAAAGTTATTTTTTTAAAATTTTCAAGAAGTACTTTGGGGCGACTCCCAGGGAATATAAATATAAATCTGCTGAGTCATTAGTAAAAAATTAATAGCAATGTTTATTTGATATGCTGGGATGGCTAGTAATTATTAATAAAATTAAATATAGAAAAATGAATTTATCTGTAAGTTCTTTTATAAAAGCACGATCAGTCAATTTTTTATCATTTTTAGACAGTTTGAGGTAATGAGTTTTTCCAATATTTCAACTAAAATGATAGTAGTTTCATTGGAAGGAATGGTTTACTTGTATGAAACATTGGTTGTGAATTATAGAATGCAAGGGCATTACTCCCTTGACTTTCATTCACATCAGGAGTACGAAATCTATATATTTCATAAGGGTTCTTGCAGATATTTGATTCATAATCATATATACGATTTAGAGCCAGGAGATATTTTATTAATGGATGGGATGACACTTCATAAGCCAAATGTTAGCCCTAGTTGTGAGTATATTCGCAGCGTTATACACTTTTCACCACATTGGATTAAAAGTTTGCTAATTGAGATGGGCGGTATGTATTTATTAGAGGTTTTTCAACAACTACACCATTGTTTAATTAGGGCGAGCGATCATAACCAATTGAAAGAACTTGAGGATGTTATTTGTCGTCTAGCTGAAGTAAAAAGAAACGCTGAATCTAATGATATTTATGCAGTCACAGAAATGAAAGTATTACTTTTACAAGTATTAATTAATGTGCATCGGCTCGTTCGGATGAACTCGATTAATACTTCGAACAAGAAGGAAGACAAGGCAATCCATGCCGAAAATATCGCAGAGTATGTTCAAGAGAATTATATGAAGAAGTTAACTTTACAAACAATTGCAGACGGGCTTAATTTGAGCAAGTCGTATGTAGCACATGTATTCAAAGAAATGACAGGATTTACAGTCATGGAGTATGTAATGGGATGTCGGCTAAGACAGGTGAAATATTTACTTGAGATGGAGACGGATAAACCATTAAAAGATATTGCATATGAATGTGGTTTTGAAAGCGTTCCCCACTTTAGTCGTTATTTCCGTGAAAAAGTAGGGGTAACAGCGAAAAAGTATCGTAGTTTAAGAACTCAAATAGAATGATAATAACAAGGAGATTCTTATCATTTATTAATATCGAGGAGGATCAGAGATGAATCGTAACTTAATGATATCAGGATTTTCAGATGAAATCTCATCAGACTTTAATACCCAACTTGAAGTTGTTTCTAATTTGGGAATGAATTATATCTCAATACGTGGGATTGACGGGAAAAATATTGGTGATTTTACTGTTGATGAATTTAAAGAGAATGTACTACCACGTCTTCAAACTGCACGAATTAGTGTTTCATCAGTCGGATCACCAATTGGGAAAGTGTTTATCAATGATGAAGAAGGCTTTGCAAACCAAAAAAAAATGTTGGATACGCTTTGCCAGATTAGCAATCTACTAAATTGTCAATATATTCGTATTTTCAGCTTTTATATTCCAAAGGGAGAAAATGCTGATCATTATAAAGATGAAGTAATCAGGAAGTTAAAGGAATATTCAGCCATTGCAGAAAAATATGATGTCATCCTCCTTCATGAGAATGAGAAGGATATTTACGGTGATATTGGAAGACGTTGTAAAGAAATCTTAGATGAAGTGGGATCTCCTCACTTTAAGGCAATTTTTGATTTTGCGAACTTTGTTCAATGTGGTGAAGACACACAAGAATGCTATGGCTTACTAAAAAATGATATCGCATACATTCACATTAAGGATGCCGTAACAACTGATAGTCATAATGTGGTTTGTGGTACTGGAGATGGAAAAATTGCTGATATTTTATCACAGGCAATCCAAAGAGGCTATCAAGGATTTTTAACACTAGAACCTCATTTAGTTCTTTTTGACTCATTGAAAGATTTAGAACTTGAAGAAGCGACTGAAGTGATTAAAGAAACACAAGGATTAGATGGTGCTGGTGGATATAAGCTTCAATATGAGGCGCTATTGGAAATACTAGGAAAAATCGAGAGTGAAGGAGAGAAGAATATGAATAAAGTAAGATTAGGTATTATCGGAATCGGGATTCAAGGTGGTACTTACGCCGACTTTATCAAAGAAGGCAAAGTAAAAGGAATGGAGATCGGGGCTATTTGTGATATCGATCCTGAGAAAGAAACAATGGTTGAAGAAAAATATCCTGGTGTTCCATTCTATGAAAACTATATAGACCTTCTTGAAAGTGGAAATGTGGATGCAATTATAACAACCGTTCCTCACTATTTACATCCAGAAATCGGAATTGCTGCATTAAAAAGAAATATTCATGCATTAGTGGAAAAACCAGCTGGTGTTTATACAAAACAAGTAAAAGAATTAAACGATTTTGCTTCAACAAAACCAGAATTAACATTTGGAATTATGTTTAATCAACGAACAAATCCACTTTATCAAAAAGTAAAAGAAATAATTGAAAATGGCGAAATCGGGAAAATCCGCCGTACAAACTGGATGATTACAACTTGGTGGAGACCACAAGGTTATTATGATTTAAGTGAATGGAGAGCAACTTGGGAAGGAGAAGGCGGTGGTGTTCTCGTCAACCAGGCACCACACCAATTAGATTTACTGCAATGGATTTGTGGTATGCCTAAAAAAGTCTACTCAAATGTCAAATACGGTTACCAAAGAAATATTGCAGTTGAAGATGAAGTAACAGCCATGCTTGATTATGGCAATGGAGCTACGGGTGTATTTATTACATGTACTCATGACGTTGTTGGGACAGATCGTTTTGAAATTTTAGGAGACAAAGGGAAGATTGTTGTCGATGACAGTAAAAAAGTAACAATTAAAAGACTTGCTCAACCTGAATCAGAAATGAGCGCAACCATTCCATGGGGAGAAGTTTCAAATATTTTTAAAGGTGAAGGATTATCCAAAATCTACTCTGAGGAAGTACTAGAATTTGAAAGTGTCTGGGGTGCTCAACATATCGGAGTACTAGAGAACTTTGCTGCCAACATTCTTGATGGCGCACCACTATTAGCACCAGGTAGTGATGGTATTCACGGAGTGAGGTTAGCAAATGCCATTCACTTATCAAGTTGGTTAGGTAAAGAAATAGAAATTCCGTTTGATGAAGATTTATTCCTAGATGAATTGAATAAAAGAGTTGAAGAAGAAAGAACGAGCTTAGTTAAACAATAATCTAATGTTTGTAGAATAAAATAAAGCTAGCCTTTTACCATTCAACAGCAGGCAGCTTTTAAAGGAGATTAACTTATGCTAAAAGTAGCAGTTATAGGCCTTGGGGATATCTCAAAGATTCATATTCCTGCTATTCAAGAGAACCCTGAGGTTGAGCTGGTGGCAGTTTGTGATATTGATGAATCATTAGCTGATACTGTACCTGGTATTCGCTTTTATACAGATTATCATGTGATGCTTGAAGAGGAGACTTTGGATTGTGTTCATATCTGCTTGCCACATTATCTCCACGTTCCTGCAACAAAAGCATGTGTTGAAAAAGGTATTCACGTTTTGCAAGAAAAGCCTCTCGCGATAAATAGAGAAGAAGGCTTAGAGCTAGTAAAACTTGAAAAAGATAACCCGAATGTAAAGATTTGTATTTGCCACCAAAATCGTTATAACGAGACGTTTGAAACTCTAAAAAAGATCGTCCAAAGTGGAGCATATGGAAAGATTGTTGGCATTAAAGGGCTAGTTACTTGGTTTAGACCTAAGTCGTATTACGATGTAAAGCCTTGGCGTGGACAAATGAAGTACGCTGGTGGAGGTGTTATGATTAACCAATCCATTCATACATTAGATTTAATGCAGTTACTAGGTGGGGAGATTGAATCAATTAAAGGTTCCATTACCCAATTATTAGATTATAGTATTGATGTCGAGGATACAGCAGTAGCTAACATTACATTTAAAAATGGTGCAACAGGGTTGTTTTTTGCTACAAATTCGAATGCAGAAAATTCTAGTGTTGAATTACATGTCGTCTTAGAAAATGGCAAATTTACGATTAAAGATAGTATTCTTACAAAAGTCGATGAAGATGGTAAGAAGGAAGAAATCATTGAAGATACAAAACTATCAGGTACCAAATTTTATTATGGTGCTAGTCATATCAAGATCATTGATACTTTCTATTCTTGTATTCGAAACAACACTCAAGATTATGTTCATGTAGAAGATACATTACCATCGATTGAAATCATTGATGCAATCCGCAAATCATCCGAATTAAATAAATCAATTGATATGGAGGATTTCCAATATGCTAAAAGGTAAATTTGGTGTACAAATGATGATGCTAAAAGGCAAAGTCGAAGAACTTGGTGCCTATGAAACAATGAGAAAAATAAAAGACCTTGGTTACCGAAGTGTAGAGGTGTCACAAATTCCGATGACACCGGAAAATGTAGCTGAATTAAAAAGAGCTAGCAAGGATTTCGATATCGAAATTGCTGCATGTTCAGCTGCACTAGAACCAAACATGCCAGGTATGCCTGGAGAAACGTTAGCAACTGATTTCGAAAAAATCGTCAATGATTGTAAAATATTAAATTGTAACTACTTACGTATAGGGATGCTACCATTGCACTTAATGGGCAACAAAGATAAAATTATGGAATTTATTCAAAAAGCAGAAGCAATGGCTGAGAAATTAGCTGAGCATGGTATTGAATTATACTACCATAACCACCATATCGAATTCGAACAATATGATGGTGAAACACTTTTAGATATTATGAAAAATCATACTTCTAAAATTGGGTTTGAATTGGATGTTCACTGGATTCATAGGGGTGGAGAAAACCCGGTAGATGTCATCAATCGATTTGAAAATCGTATTTCACTTATTCACTTGAAAGACTATCGAATTGGTCATCTTGATGTAACGGAAGAAGATTTGAAAGAAAGACAAAGATTCTGGGCGAAATTTACTAATGTTATTGAGTTTGCAGAGGTAGGTCAAGGTAGCTTGGACTTTACAGCAATTATTGAAGCGGGTCTGAAGAGTGGGGCAAAATATTTCTTAGTCGAACAGGATGATACATATGGCCGTGATCCATTTGACTGCCTACAAACATCTGCGGAGCATTTAAGGAAGCTAGGATATGCTGATTGGTTTTAAATAGAGCAAAGCTATAAAAATCAAATAATAAGAAATGGCAGATCTTATGATAGGATCTGCCATTTTTTATTGTTTAGGAAATGATTCTTGATGTGAGTAGCGGCTTGATACCAGCTTCAGCAGTCTTAGTTTTTGCAATAAAAGTAGGATCTAAATCGTCTTATTGTCCGGGGGTGACCAGGTGCTTGAACTTTTGTTCGGGCTTGACAGAATGTGAGGGAATTTGTCGAATGATAGATTATTTTAAAAAGTTGATAGATTACTATCTATAGTTGATAGATTTTTCGCAAAAGTTGATAGATTATCGGACATAACTGCAAGTTTCAGCCAGCCTAAAGATATAATGCTCACTACACAAAGGGTGTGAGCATTTTTACTATTATATTACTGCAAATCTGCAGCTCCTTGTGTGATTAAGTCAAATAATTCCTCGATATCATCTGCTACTACGTAAGAGAATGCGATACGAAGGTCTGTGGAGTTAATTAAAATCATACCAACGCCAGTGAGATCGTTCCCCTAATGAATTTATAACACACATGCGAAAACCTACTCAAAAAAGACGAGTAGGTTTTTTATTTCCTAGTTTTGATTATTAAGCGTTAAACGTAATTCAGGAATCTCTAAAAAATCCTTAATAGCAAATGCGCACGCACCCATAACAGCCGCTTGTTTGCCTAGGTCAGAAATAAATAATTCATTATAATAGCTCACTGAAGAAATAAGATTAGACTTAATTTTATCAATAGCATCTGGATAAAGCTTCAATAATTCACTATTTAAAACCAATGTTTCAGGATTTAATAAATTAATAATGTTATTTAATCCAATTGCTACATATTGAATAAATCGCTCTAAATGATCACAGGTTACGGGATCTTCATCCTTAATTAGCATTTTTACATCCTCATAGGTTATACCTTGTTTTTGATGTAATTCTTCAAGCTGGTTAAAGAAGCTAGCTTCAGAAGCATATAATTCCCAACAACCTAAATTTCCGCAATTACATGGTTTGCCGTCAGGAACAATAATCATGTGACCCATTTCACCGGCATACCCATGGTATCCTTTAAGGAGGTCTCCGTTTATTAAGATACCAAGTCCAATGCCAGAGTACATGCTGATACTTATCAAATTCTCACTATGGTGACGGACATATACTTTCTCTGCAAATGAGCATAAGTTTGCATTATTCTCAATATGTATGTTTATATTGAGCTCTTTCTCTAAATCTTTTTTTAAGTTCTTGTTTTCCCATTTATGCTGGGGAACAAAATTGATCATTTCATTTTTTGATACGATACCATGTACTCCGATAACAACACCTATAAGTCCAAAACGACTTTCTGAACATTGCTTATTAAAAGCTTTTATTTGATTTGTTAGGATTTCAAGAATTTCATCATAATGTGAGCTTTTTAATTCGATTACTTCTGTTTGAATAGGCGTCCCGGATAAATCAGATAATGTGAATGTGACTTGTTTATAATCCAAGTCTACTCCTAATGCGTAACCTGCATGACGATTAAGAGACAGCATGATCGGCTTTCTTCCAACATGATGATGTTCTTGTTGGGATTCTACAATTAATTCTTCTTCTAACAAATCAGCTACTTGTACAGAGATGGTAGCTCTTGTTAAATTAGTGATTTTTGATAAATCAGCTCTTGAGATCATTCCTTCTTCAATAATTTTACTTATAATTAACCGTCTATTAATTTGTTTTATATAAGCAGCATCACCAGTTGCCATGTAATCACCCTTCTGATATATGGTAGATAAAACGTTTCTTTCGCCAATTAAATCATTATACATTTTGCCATATTATATGAAAATCAACCATACATAAAATGGGGAAAATCGTATAAATCAACATATTGACGAGTAGAAGTAGAAGTGATATTCTACAGATATCACATTAATTTGTTTTGTAAACTAATTAATGTAACAGATGAATTATAACATAACTATTGTGTAGAAAAATGAATTTATAATAGAAATTTTTGTATTATATCAATTATTTTGTTTTGGAAAAAGTTAAGTTAATTGGAGCTGAAATCAACCAAGCAGGGAGAAGAACAGCTGAATGATTAAAAACTATACAAAGGACTTGGAGGAGAACAAATGAAAACGTTTTTAAGCGAGGATTTTTTATTAACAAATACGACTGCAGAGAATCTTTACCATAACGTAATGAAAGACTTACCAATTTTCGACTACCATTGTCATTTAAGTCCAAAAGAAATCTATGAAAATCAATCCTTTGAAAATATCACAAAGCTCTGGCTAGCTGGAGATCACTATAAATGGCGTGCTATGCGAATTCATGGAGTAAAAGAAGCCTTAATAACAGGGGATGCTAGTGATTGGGAGAAGTTTGAGGCTTGGGCTGAAACAGTACCACATTTATTCGGAAATCCATTATATCACTGGACACATATGGAATTAAGAACATACTTCGGAATTACAAAGCTTTTATCTCCGGATACTGCTAAGGAGATTTGGGAAGAATGTAATGAAAAGTTGCAAACAGACGATTTTAAGCCTCGTCGCTTTATTGAAAGATCAAATGTTCAATTTGTCGGTACAACAGATGATCCTGCAGATACGCTGGAATATCATAAATTAATAAAAGAAGATTCAAGCTTCCAGGTTGTTGTAGCTCCAACATTTCGCCCTGATCAGGCCATTTATATAGAAAGAACTAGTTTTGAAGAATATCTAACAAAGTTAGAAGATGCCTCAGGAGTTAAGATTGAAGGACTTGGTGGATTAGTTGAAGCATTAAAGCAACGAGTAGATCACTTTGCTGATCATGGTTGTTATGCATCTGATCATGATATCCCGCTTATGGCGTTCCAACAACTACCGAAAAATGAAGTTGAGGAGATCTTTTCAAAACGTTTGCGTCATGAGGAACTAACAAGTGACGAATTAATTGGATATCGTTCGTATTTACTTGTTGAATTAGGAAAAATGTACGCAGAAAAAGAATGGGTTATGCAACTGCATATGGGTGGTTTAAGAAATAATAATACGTATATGAAGGAATTAATTGGTGCTGACGGTGGGTTTGATTCAATCGGAGACAACTTGTTAGCTGAAGGGCTTTCACGATTCCTAGATACATTAGATCAAGCAAGATCATTACCTAGAACGGTTCTGTACAACTTAAATCCACGTGATAACTATGTGATTGGGACAATGATTGGAAACTTCTTTGAAGAAGGAATTCCTGGGAAGGTTCAATTTGGATCTGGCTGGTGGTTTAACGATCAATATAATGGAATGCTAAATCAAATGACAGACCTAGCAAACTTAGGCATTCTGAGCCATTTCATCGGAATGACAACGGATTCTAGAAGTCTTCTGTCGTATGTTCGTCATGAGTATTTTAGAAGAATTGTATGTAATATCCTCGGAGAATGGGTTGAAGAAGGAAAAGTACCAAATGATGAAGTCATTTTACAGCAAATGATCACAAATATCGGATTCAAAAATGCACAAAACTATTTTTCTAAGCGATGAGGCTTCTTTCTATAAAAAAGATTATCTAAAAATACTTTGAACAAAACTTTGTAGGTTGATTGGAGCGAGCATCCTGGAGCTCCAATCAACCAACCCTTACACTAGTTAAAAAGCAAATAGTTTACGGAAACAGCCAATAATTTAAAGGAGCAGATATAAGTTATGGGTATTCTTCAAGATTTATTAAAAGACATTCCAGTTCCAAAAATGGTGAAGGTAAGACAGAACTTTGACAACAGTAAGATAGAAGATATCGAACAAGCTTTAAATGAGAAATTCCAACAAGAATCCATCCGTTCTAAAGTAAAACCAGGAATGGAAATTGCCATTGCAGTTGGAAGCCGTGGAATGGATCGACTTGTTGAAATTACGGCAAAAACGGTTCAATTTCTAAAGGATTTAGGCGCTACTCCATTTATTGTCCCTAGTATGGGAAGTCATGGCGGGGCAACTGCTGAGGGACAAAAAGAGGTCTTGGCCCATCTTGGTGTAACAGAAGAAAGTGTAAAAGCGGAAATCCGTTCCTCTATGGAAGTGATCAAATTAGGAGAATTGCCAAACGGATTACCAGTATATATAGACAAATATGCCTCACAGGCAGATGGAATTGTTGTAATTAATCGTATTAAACCACATACCGCATTTAGAGGACCAGTTGAAAGTGGCATCATGAAGATGATCAGTATCGGCTTAGGGAAGCAAAAAGGTGCTGAAGCTACTCATCAATTAGGATTTAAATATATGGCTGAAAATGTTCCGGCTATGGCTCGAATGATGATGGAAAAAACACCAATTCTTTTCGGAGTAGCCACTCTTGAAAATGCATTTGATAAAGTGGCAAGAGTTGAGGTTTTAGCGGTAGAAGAGATCGAAGAAAAAGAGCCAGCTCTTCAAGCGCTAGCAAAACAATTATTGCCTAAATTGTTCTTTGAGCAAATTGACGTTCTTGTAATTGACGAGATTGGCAAAAACATTAGTGGTGATGGAATGGATCCGAATATTACAGGGAGATATCCAACACCTTACGCTAAGGGTGGACCTGATGTAAATAAAATGGTTGTTCTTGATTTAACCCACCAAACAGAGGGGAATGCAAATGGAGTAGGAACAGCAGATTTTACGACACAACGTCTTGTTGACAAAATGGACCGCGAAGTGACATATGCGAACGGACTTACTTCAACAGTATGTGCTCCAACGAAAATCGCAACAACTTTAGCAAATGATAGAGACGCCATAAAAGCTGCTATCAAAACATGTAATATTTTAGACTTTACAAAAGTAAAAATGGTCCGTATTAAAAATACATTAGATATCGCTGAAATTGAAGTTTCAGAAGCTTTGATTGATCATGTAACAGGGCATCCTGATATGGAACTAATATCAGATCCTTTTGAATTACGATTTAATGAGGACGGAAACTTAATATAAGAGATTGTCATTAAATATATAACACACGATGTTTGAATAAAATGAGGGGGACTTTTAAAATGTCTAGTTTATTTGATTTAACAGGGAAAACAGCTGTAGCAATTGGTGGAAACAGCGTATTAGGTTCATCAATTGCAAAAGGGCTTTCAGAGCATGGAGCAGCTATTGCTATTGTTGGCCGTAATTTTGAAAAGGCTAATCAAGTTGTAGCAGAAATTGAAGAAGCTGGTGGTACAGCAAAAGCATTCCAAGCAGATGTAGGCTCCCGAGAATCTTTGGAAAAGGTAGTAAAGGAAATTGAAGATTGGTCTGGTGGCTTCGATATTCTTCTTAATGCACCTGGAAAAAATAGCACAACTCCTTTCTTTGAATTAAGTGATGAAGAATGGGACGATATTATGGATGTTAACTTAAAAGGCATGATGATTACATGTCAAATTTTCGCAAAGAAAATGATTGACCAAGGAAGAAAGGGAAGTATCATTAATATTTCTTCTGTTTCATCAACAACTCCTCTTTCTAAAGTGTTTACGTATTCAGTTTCGAAAGCGGGAGTAAATAGCATGACCCAGTACTTAGCACGAGAGTTTGCTCCGAATAACATACGTGTAAATGCAATTATCCCTGGTTTCTTCCCAGCAGAGCAAAATCGAAAAATATTAAGTGAAGAACGTGTTGAGTCCATTATGAATCATACTCCAATGAAGCGTTTCGGAAGCCCGGATGAACTTCAAGGTGCAGCGATTTGGCTTGCTTCAGAGAATGCTTCTAGTTTTGTAACAGGAGCTCTTATCCGTGTTGATGGTGGTTTTGGAAGTATGACGATTTAACCAACTTTTTATAGATCTATATTTTAGATATAATATAGTAGGAATTTACTAGTTTAATAGAAAGGAGAAGACAACGATGAATGAAAAACTTCTTAGCTTAAAGTCTATTCTCCGAGAGATGGAATCAGTTGTTGTTGCGTTTTCAGGTGGAGTTGATAGTACCTTTTTGTTAAAAGTAGCTGTTGATACATTAGGACCAGAACGAGTTTTAGCCGTCACAGCAGATTCTGAAACGTATCCTTCGAGTGAGCTTCAAGAGGCAAAAGAATTAGCAAAAAAAATTGGTGCAACTCATACTGTCATTGAAACATCCGAACTTGCTATACCAGGCTACACAGAAAATGATCGGAATCGATGCTATTTCTGCAAAAACAGCTTATTTGAACATATCATCCCAATTATGGAAAAAGAGGGTTTTCAGAATATTGTTTATGGAGTTATTGCTGACGATTTAAACGAATTTCGACCTGGGATGAAAGCAGCGAAAGAAAAGGGTATTCGTGGCCCTTTACAAGAGGCTAACTTATTTAAAGATGAAATAAGGGAGCTATCAAGGGAATTCGAGTTACCAACATGGAATAAGCCTTCGTTTGCATGCCTATCTTCTAGAATTGCATACGGAGAAAAAATTACGATTGAGAAGCTAACAAAAGTAGAGAAAGCAGAAGCATACTTAAAAACATTAAAGATCCGTCAAGTTCGAGTTCGAACACACCAGGAGATGGCACGAATTGAAGTAGAGCCAAACGATATGAAAATTGTCCTTGAGCATCATGACACAATCGTACATGAACTAACTAAATACGGATATAAGTATATAACATTAGATTTAGTTGGATATAAGAGCGGTAGTATGAATAAGGTTCTTTCATAAGGCTTTGGAATTTATCCAAGGCCTTTTCTATGGAAAAATAGTAGAAACCATATTGTTGAAGGGGAAGATGAACTTATGGCAAAAGAATTTGTTATGGGACTTGATATTGGAACCACTAGTGTGAAAGCGGTCATTTTTGATTTAAAGGGAAAAGTCATTTCGGATTCAGAAGAAATGATTACATCATTTTACCCGCAACAAGGGTGGGTTGAGCAAGATCCAGTCGAAATCGAACAACTTGCTGTACAAGCAGTACGTGGTGCGATGAAGGAAGCTAATATTGATAAGGACGAACTTTTCACAATTGGATTTTCTTCTGCTATGCATTCGCTAGTGTGTGTAGGCGAGGATCATCAACCATTATCCAAAGCTCTCATTTGGGCAGACGGAAGAAGTAGTGAACTAGCGGAAAAATTGAAACAACAACATGGAGCGAGGGTTTTTCAAAAAACAGGAGTTCCAATTCATCCAATGACTCCCCTTACGAAATTACTTTGGATGGAAGAGGTAGAATATGAACCATATCAAAAGGCTAGTTATTTTCTATCTATTAAAGAATATGTTCTCTTAAAATGGTTTAATAAACGTGTAGTGGATTATTCAATGGCGACTGCATCGGGTTTATTTAATGCACATACACTTAATTGGGATTGTGAATTACTAGAAATGACAGGTATAAGGAAGGAACAGCTCTCAGAAGTGGTTCCACCTACTACAGTTTTAACTGGGATAAAAGAAGAGCTTGCTGATGAAATGGGCATATCACATGATCTATCATTTGTCATAGGAGCAGCAGATGGACAGTTAGCAAACTTGGGTATTGGTGCTATAACATCTGGGGAAGTGGCAATTACGGCAGGAACAAGTGGTGCCATCAGACAATTTACAACTGGTTTCAACGTATCAGAAAACCGTGAAACATTCTGCTATACCTTTACTGAAGATTATTCTATTATTGGTGGACCAACAAATAATGGTGGAATCGCGTTACAATGGTTGAAGGAACTTTTAGGCTATGAAGGAAGCTTTGATGATTTTACAAAAGAAGCAGAGAAGGTAGCTCCAGGTGCAGAAGGATTACTTTTTCATCCTTATATTAATGGTGAGAGAGCACCAATATGGAATCAACAAGCAAAAGGTAATTTTTACGGAATGAGTATTACTCATAAGAAGGAACATTTTGTACGTGCCGT
This sequence comes from Bacillus sp. (in: firmicutes), assembly GCA_031180405.1. Classification (GTDB taxonomy): domain Bacteria; phylum Bacillota; class Bacilli; order Bacillales; family Bacillaceae; genus Metabacillus. Next base: position 63,415 of record JAPSLU010000001.1, read on the forward strand.
TTTAGAAGGAATTACATTTAACCTCTATCAAATAGGCCAAAGTTTAGAAAGATTAGCAGGTGCACCTGATAAGATTTATGTAAATGGTGGTTTGTCTAGATCTACATTATGGCTTCAAATGCTAGCTGATGTATTTGGAAAAGATGTCTATGTTTCTGAGAGCCATCATAGTGCTGCATGGGGGGCTGCGTGGACAGGATTAGTAGCTCTTGGTAAAGTGCCTTCTTTTGAGGAAATAAAAGAAAATATCCCGATGAATGCGCCTATTATACCAAATGAGGATCGCCATAAAACATATAAAAAAATCTATAATAAATATGAATTGTTAGCTAGTGACATAGCAAAGCATTTTTAATAACATCATAATAGAAGAAAGTAGCTAAAATTAAGGTGAGTGAAGATAATGCTTGAAGATATTTTAAAACAGGTTCAAACAGGGTCGCTAAGTATCGAGGAAGCCAAGGGGAAACTTTCAACATATGAGAATTTAGGGTTTGCGAAGGTTGATCATCATCGCAAGAAACGCCAGGGTTTCCCGGAGGTCGTATACGGTGAAGGAAAAACGAAGGAACAAATTCTTTCAATTGTTCAAGCCATACGCTCGAAGGAAAACTCAATACTTGTCACACGAATTTCAGAAGACAAAGCCACACATATCTTAAAAGAGTATCCAGAATTTATTTATCATGACCTAGCACAGATTCTTTATTGGAAAGAGGAAAGAGTTGGTGTATCCAATGAAGGCTATATTGCTATTGTTTGTGCAGGAACGTCAGATCTAAAGGTTGCAGAAGAAGCAGCGATAACCGCAGAAGCTTTAGGGTGTAATGTTAGACGTTTTTACGATGTAGGTGTAGCAGGTATTCATCGTTTATTTGATTCTATAGAAGAAATTCAGCAAGCAACAGTTTCAGTTGTTGTCGCAGGTATGGAAGGGGCTCTTCCAAGTGTTGTTGGTGGACTTGTTAGTCATCCAATCCTTGCTGTTCCAACAAGTGTTGGGTATGGGGCAAATTTCAATGGCTTATCTGCCTTGTTAACGATGTTAAATTCATGTGCATCAGGCATTAGCGTCGTGAATATCGATAATGGTTTTGGGGCCGCATATAACGCAGTATTAATTAATCAACTAGCTCAAAAGGGGAAATACAAGAATGAGAACACTTTATTTTGATTGTTTTTCTGGGATAAGCGGCGATATGGTGATTGGAGCTCTTCTTGATGTTGGTGGAGATCCGGCAATACTTGAAGAGGAACTAAAGAAACTCCATATAGATGAAGAATATAAACTAGAATGGAAAAAAGTAGTTAAGAATGGTATAACAAGTACAAAATTTGATGTGATCTTAAAAAATCATCATCATGAAAAAGGTCACCATCATGAGCATGTTCACGATCACGGACACGATCACGGACACGATCACGGACATAATCACGGACACGATCATGTTCACGATCATGTTCACGATCATGTTCACGATCATGGACATAGTCACGGACACGATCATGTTCACGATCATGGACATAGTCACGGACATGATCACGGACACGATCACGGACACGATTACGGACACGATCACGGACACCATCACCATCATGGACATGGCCACCATGATCATCATCACAGAACTTATAAGGACATCGTTCATTTAATAGAGTCAGCAGAATTGTCAAAGGAAGTAAAAGAAACAGCATTACGTATTTTCAAAAAAATAGGTGAAGCGGAAGGTCATATCCACGGAATACCTCTTGATCAAGTTCATTTCCATGAAGTTGGAGCAGTTGATTCAATTATTGACATTGTAGGAGCTGCTATTTTGATTCACCAATTAGAGATAAAAAATGTGAAATCGTCAGCGATTCCTGTGGGAACAGGGAGAATCCATATCGACCATGGAATCTATCCAGTTCCAGCTCCGGCAACTTTAGAAATGTTAAAAGGTGTTCCTATTGAACAAAGTGATATTAAATTTGAACTAACGACTCCAACTGGTGCAGCCATTGTGTCGGTATTAGCCGAGGAATTTTGTACACTACCGTCTATGGAAGTAAAAGCAATTGGATATGGTGCAGGAACTAAAACATTTAAAGATCGACCAAATGTACTAAGAGTCGTAATAGGGGTATAAGCAAATTTGGATTTTTAACTGAGAGGAGTCATGATATGGTTGCTAATCCTCCTCCGAATGAGGAACATATCGATGATCAGATGCTAAAAGTGGAAGTGAATCTTGATGATATATCTGGAGAATGGCTTGGATATGTAATGGATTTGCTTTTTGAAGCAGGTGCAAATGATGTCTTTTATACCCCGATTTATATGAAAAAAAATCGACCAGGAGTGTTACTTCAGCTCCTATGTAATCAAGGTAAACTTGCAAATATAAGGGATATCCTGCTCAAAGAAACAACGACGCTTGGGATTAGATATTACCCTCTAACTGTATATAGGGCTGAACGGACATTTAGAAGTGTTCAAACGGAGTGGGGACCAGTAACTGTTAAGGAAGGTCTTTATAATGGACAAGTTATTCAAAGAGCCCCAGAATTTGAAGAGTGCAAAAAAATTGCGAAGACCAATAATATTCCTTTGAAGAAAGTATACGAACAGGTATGGAGACAACTAGATTAGCAGTGAAAGTGTACCCATGCTATCTAACCACAGAGAGAAAAAGGCTTCAATTCCTTGATACGTAAGGAATTGGAGCTTTTTGTTTTAAAAGAATGAATTGATTAACCCGAAAAAATTGTGTTCCTCTCGAGAATATGCTCCTTCTTCCCTTCTCCAACCTCTACTAAGTTGATGTAGAGGATTATTATATAAAACCATTAACTTGTATAATTTTGTATAGTAAGTAACGTTTTTGTAAGTATCTTTAAAATATTTCAGTACTATAAATATAACCCCTATTTTATTAAAATAAATTTAGGACTTCCCCTATCACTAATGTAGCTGACGTTCAATCAGAGTACTATTACAAAATAAGGAGAAAATCATTATGAAAACAATAAAACTTGGGAACAGCATACTAGAAGTGCCGGCTATTTCTATCGGGTGTATGCGTATTAATTCACTAGAAAAAAACGAGGCTGAGCACTTTGTTCAAACAGCGCTGGAATTAGGTGCTAATTTCTTCGACCATGCTGATATTTACGGTGGTGGAGAGTGTGAAGAACTTTTTGCAGAGGCGATCCACATGAACGATGATATTCGCGAAAAAATCTTTCTGCAATCGAAGTGTGGTATACGAAAGGGAATGTTCGATTTTTCAAAAGAACATATTTTAGAATCTGTAGACGGGATTCTAAAACGATTGAAAACAGATTACCTGGATGTTCTTCTTCTACACCGTCCAGATACATTAGTAGAGCCAGAAGAAGTAGCAGAGGCTTTTGATACTCTTGAGAGTTCAGGTAAAGTGCGTTATTTCGGTGTTTCCAATCAAAATCCAATGCAAATTGAACTCCTTAAAAAATCAGTTAAACAAACGATTGTGGCAAATCAGCTTCAATTAAGTATTACTAACGCAAACATGATCTCAAATGGTTTTAATGTGAACATGGAGAATGATTCAGCTATTAATAGAGATGGTAGCATTCTGGATTACTGCAGACTGAACGATATCACGATTCAGCCTTGGTCTCCTTTTCAATATGGATTCTTTGAAGGCGTATTTCTTGGAAACGATAAATTTCCTAAATTGAATCAAAAGATTAATGAAATCGCTGACAAATATGAAGTTAGCAATACTACTATTGCAATCGCATGGCTATTAAGGCATCCAGCAAATATGCAACCAGTTATCGGAACAATGAACAAAAGCAGATTAATAGATTGCTGTAAGGCAAGCGAAGTTCATCTTTCGCGTGAGGAATGGTATGGTATCTTCCGAGCAGCAGGCAATGTTCTGCCTTAATCATCTAATTATGGATCTTTACAAAAAAATATAACTTTATCAAAATAAGGCACCCTTCTCATTAAAAGGGTGCTTTGTTTGACAAACTCATCAATCATTTGAGTAACTTACTCGTCTGAGTGAAATAAACGACCTTTAATATTTAACACTACATATTATTTTCCTCACGATGACAGATTTCTTCTGGAACCACCGTGATGTCGTTTGATTACAATTCTAAATGAATTTCAATGCCCACTGAAGTCTGAAGTCCTCCGGGGTCTTATTAGCTTTGAACATGCTCGTCTTCTTGGATTGATAATTAATGCAAGAAATGAAAAATATTCTACTATTATATATTTTTAATAAAAATCTATGGTAATGAGGGTTATGGGAGTAATACGTATTCCGGAGATTAGAAGATAAGTAGCAAGCAAGTTTAGACTACTAACTTTATTCTGATATTAGTGACCACCTTAAAAAATGAAAGCGTCACAAAAATTGTAATGCATTAATTGTGTATCCCTTTACGTTTGAAGGAACCTTTCGGGGATGCGGTCAATTATAGAAGGCCTAGGGGTCTTTTCGCGAATATCACGATATTGGGAGGGAATAAAAAATGAACAAAACGATTATTCAGAGCAAAATGTACAGAAATGTTTTACGTGAATATGGATATTCAGATGAAGCTATTAATGAAAGAGTCAAGGATACTTGGAATAAACTGTTTTCAGAAGAACATCCTGAAACGCAAATCTATTATCCGGTAGGTAAGGATGAAGGGTACATGCTTGATACAGGTAATTTGGATGTTCGAACAGAAGGGATGTCCTATGGAATGATGATGGCCGTTCAAATGAATCATCAAGATATTTTTGATCGGCTTTGGAAGTGGACATATAAAAATATGTATATGACAGAAGGAGAAAATGCAGGATATTTTGCGTGGTCTTGCAATCCAGATGGATCAAAGCGTGCTTATGGCCCTGCACCTGATGGAGAGGAGTATTTTGCTTTGGCCTTATTTTTTGCTTCCCATCGCTGGGGGGATGGTGAGGGGGTATTTAACTATGGACAACAGGCAAGGGACTTATTGAGAACATGTATTCACAAGGGGGAAGCGGGAGACGGATATCCTATGTGGAATCCGGAAAATAAGTTGATAAAGTTTATTCCGAATGTTGAATTTTCCGACCCATCATACCATTTACCACATTTTTATGAGCTGTTTTCGTTATGGGCGTATCCTGAAGATCAACCATTTTGGAAGGAGGCAGCAGATGCAAGTAGACGATATATAAAAATAGCATGTCATCCCGTTACTGGTTTGGCGCCAGAGTATGCTTACTATGATGGAACACCAAATGATGAAAAAGGTTACGGTCACTTTTTTAGTGATTCCTACCGAGTAGCTTGTAATATTGCCCTTGATTATGAATGGTTTAAAGATGAACAATGCCCGATAGAAGTAAATGAAAAAATTCAGCAGTTTTTTGTCGATAAAGACCCTGCTGATTACCGGCGATATAAAATTAATGGGGAGCCATTTAAGGAAAAGTCACTTCACCCTGTTGGTCTACTAGCAACTAATGCAATGGCGTCGCTGTCAGCCACTGGTCCTAATGCAAAGAAATGCGTGGAACTATTTTGGAATACACCTGTACGCACTGGTGATCGTCGCTACTATGACAACTGTTTGTACTTTTTTAGTTTACTTGCTTTAAGCGGTAATTTTAGAATCTGGATGCCAGAAAAATAATTGACTTCACTAAGTAGCCAGAGTTTACTATTCGTCTTATCACTAAAAAAATGACCCCCTCTTTCCAATTATGAGGGGGTTCGTCCAATTTTTGACTTTATAGGAATGGTAAGAGTTACGCTCGTTCCTACATTTATTTCGCTTTGATAAGCTAAACCAAACTCTTGACCGTAAGAAAGTTGTACGCGGTGGTGGACATTCCGTACTCCATATCCCTTTGTTTTGTCTGTTAAAATCGTTTTTAGCTTTTTAGGATCTATCCCACAACCATTATCAGATACTGTGAAAATCAAGTTATCCTCATTTTGTTTTCCTGATATTGTTAAAACCCCTTTACCAGGTGTTTCTTTGTGATCAATCCCATGATTTATTGCATTTTCTACTAACGGCTGTAATAGTAGATTAATCATCGTGTAATTAAGGATATCCTTCTCTACTTCACATCGAACTTCAAATGAATCTGAATGCATCATTCGTTGAATTTGGATATAGGAATTTGTATTTTCTAGTTCATCTTTGACAGAAATGATACTTTTACCTTGATTCAATGTCGTCCGGTAAAATGTTGAAAGATATTGAGCCATTTGACTAATATCCTCTTGATCTGCCATAATTGCCTTGCTGTTGATCAGTGATAGGCTGTTATAGAAAAAGTGAGGATTAATTTGGGCTTGTAATGCTTTCATCTCATATTCTTGGCGGGCGATTTTACTTTTGTATACTTCATTGATCATCGTTTGTAATGTATGAACCATGTTTCCGAATTTTTGAATTAAGTGACCGATTTCGTCAGAGGATGTGTTAGTTACAGTTACAACTAATTCCCCATTTTCAATCTGTTCCATATTTTTTGATAGCATAATTAACGGACGGACTACCACTTTTGAAAGAAAATAGATTGATAAAAACAAGAGTAAGATAGAAGAAAGAACGACAATGAAAAATGTGAGCTCAAGTTCATATGAAGAAGCAGAGACTGTACCCAATGGACGATATAGATATGCTGTCCAGTTATAGGGGGTAAGTTGAGCTTTCTTATAAATATAATGTTCTTTTAAGGTATTATCACTTAATTGTTTTAGTAAGTCTTTTTCTGTTAGCGCATAAGACATATTCTTTTCTGAGAATTTGTTTAATTGATATACAGGCCTATCATTTTCATCAAGAATAATTAATCCGTAGTTGTTTTCATATAAGGTGGACATTGATTCAAACACATTTCCATAATCTATATCCATGTAAACAATATTAGTCGTATTATAATGACGATCAAATAATTGACTAACAACCTCGAATGTCTCCTCTTTAGCCGATACTATTAATTTTGGTGTGGTTGTTTTCGAAATACTTTTAAACCAACTGTATTTTTCAATATCAGATAAAGGAAGAAGGCTCTCACCGTGTGAATGCATATTATTATTACTATATATCGTAATTCTATTAATGTCTGTTTGTAAAAATTTCGAAGTATTTAATAGAGGATCTAGTGTATAGTGATAAAATAAAAACATTTCATAGTTATTTTCATAATGAGATGTAACTCCTCTTTTTACATCTTCATTCCAAACAATATGATTGATAGCATCAAAATAAGTGTTTACTTTATAATTAAGACTTGAGATTGCCTGATTAAGAGATTCATCTAACACTTCATTTTCGCGAGTAATAAATAAATGTTGTATTTGATTATACCAAAAACTTCCCAACGTAATGACTGGGAGTAGGCTAGCCAGTAAACAGATAAACAATATTTTATTTCTGAATTTTAGGTTCTTAAACCAAACGTTTATATATAGCATATTAAGGTTTCTCATTCATTTTTCTATCCATTTGACGGTATTTTTCCGGACTTGCTCCAAAGTGCTCGCGAAAACTTCGAACAAAATATGAAAGATTTTGATAGCCTACAGTATGACATATATCATTTACTTTCATATTTGTGCGGTGGAGGAGGTCTTTTGCTAGTTCCATCCTTAGATTTTTAATATATTTATTGATTCCGCAACCCGTTTCTTGGATGAATATTTCACTTAAATATCCTGGAGATAAGTACACTTGTTCAGACAATAAATTCAAACTTAGATCTTTTTGATAATGTTCGTGTATATATTGCTTTACAATTTGGATTACATGCTTAGGAGATTTTTTCTCTTCCTCTAATTTATTTGTGATCTCGTTTTGAACCGAAATCAATATCTCTTCTATATCAGAAAAATGATGGCAGGAATAGATAGCCTCCATTGTTTTATTAATTGTTCTCTTATCATAAAAGGGTAGATGGTTCACTAGCATTTGTAATAATTTTGAAAATAAAAACCGCACATATATATGGGATACTTCTAGATTTGAACGGTACTTTTCGAACAAATGATTCATATTTTGCTTAAAACTAACGATATCTGCAAACTTAATGGCATTTTGTATAGCCTGTAGAAGGTCATCATCTGTTACAGAAAATTCAATGCTTTCTGATGATGTTTTATCTTTAGAATAATTATAGGTGCCAGAATAAAAAAATCGGTCCTCAATATCCTTTTCCATCTTCTCATATAATTCAGGCATGTCACTAGGTGAAGAGAGTTCAGTACTGATCGAAATAAGACAGTTTATACCATATTCTACGTGAACTTGTTTTTGAATTCCTGTTGCAATCTTCTTAGTATGAAAGATGGTTTCTTTATTGTCCTTTACCAACAATAAAATCTGAAAAGGATTTAGATCAATAAAATCGCAAGAAAAGTTTGAAATCGCTTTTTCGATTTGTTGGTAAAAGAAAAGAGTGTCTTTTTCTTTAGGGAGTCGATCGAAAAATGGTTTATCAAACTGCATTAAAATCATGTGAGAATAATCATTTAAAAAGGCGAAATTAATGGAAGGGTATTCATTTTTGAGTTTATCCAATGGAGCCTTATTTATAAGGCGATTAAGGATATGGGTTTTAAGAAGCTCTGTATTTGCTTCTTTTTGTGCTAGTTCCTTTTCCCTGTTTTTAATAGTCTGTATAACTGAACAAAGGGTATTTTGAAATTCATCAGGTTTTACTGGTTTCAGGATATAGTCAACGGCTCGTAATGAAAGAGCTTTTTTAATGTAGTCAAAATCATCATGTCCAGAAAAAAAGATGGTTTGAATAGTAGGAAACAGTTCTCTAGCTTTTGTAGCTAATTCAATCCCATCTATAAATGGCATTTTAATATCTGTGAATAGAATATTAATAGGCTGTTTCATTAACTGAGTAAGAGCCTCTTTTCCATTGTTTGCTTCAATTATTTCAAGTTGAAAACGGTATTTATTTAGGAGAAAACGAATGACGTTTCGTTCGTCTTTTTCGTCATCTACTATTAAGATTCGATACATAGCTTTACCTCCAAATATAATACAAATTAATTATATCATTGAGGTTTTTTAAAAAAACAATTGGAGATAAATATTCCGTAAAAAAGTACATGAAAACGGTTTATTTAATATTTTTGAAGAAAGCTAAAACAATTACACTAAAAGCATGCCAAATGACATGGCCATAAAAAAAGGATATACGAGGGGGAGAACGATGAAGAGTAACTCATTATTTAAGCGGATTACCATGCTATCTATGGGGTCTATTATGACATTTTCTTTAGTGGCATGTGTAGAAAAAGAGCCATCAAATGCTGCAGATACTGCATCAGAGAACGGAGAAATAATTATTAAAATGGGCCGAGTCACGTCAGCTAATCCAAAATTACCTGAAGGTGATACTTATGAGGATAATGCCTATACCCGTCTTGTTGAAGAGAAATTAGGCGCGAAAATAGAAAATGCTTTTGAAGGTGAAGGAGAAGATTATACAAGACAGGTTGCACTTGCTATCTCTTCTGGAGAACTACCTGATATGATGCGAGTTGATTCAAGAGAAGAATTGAAAGAGTTAGTTGAAAATGACTTAATAGCAGATCTGACAGATGTTTATGATAATAATGCAAGCGATTACATTAAGGAGATATATGATTCTTATGATGGACGAAGCTTAGAAGATGCATCATTCGACGGAAGACTTATGGCGCTTCCTGCGACAATTGGGGATGAAGCTCCTAATATGATCTGGATAAGAAAAGACTGGACGGAAAAGTTAGGACTAGAAATTGATAGTGATGGCGACCGTCTCATTACAATAGATGAACTAGAAAAAACGGCGAAGGCTTTCATCGAAAATGATCCTGGCGAAACGGGCAATCCTATCGGTATCCCAATGGCTTACTGGTTAAACTCCGGAAGCTATGGAGGCTCTACACTAAATATGACATCTATTGCTGGAATATTTAATGCTTATCCTCGATTTTGGCTTGAAGATGAAAATGGAAATATCACGAATGGCTCAATTACAGAGGGAACAAAGCAAGCACTAGGGGTCTTATCAAATTGGTATAAGGAAGGGATACTTGATCCACAGTTTGGAACTAGAACATGGGATGACATAATGGCGCTTGTTACAAACGGACAGACAGGTATTGTTACTGGTCCATGGCATATTCCGGATTGGGGATTATCAACAGTAAGAGAAATGGATAAAAATGCTAATTTTGAAGCTTATACATTAGAAGATGAAAATGGAAAAGTAAACGTAGCACACACGAACCCAACTGGAGCTTTCATTGTTGTCAGAAAAGACTATAAACATCCAGAACTAGCCATTGAGATTTTGAATCTTTTCTATGATGAACTAGCAAATTCGAAAGACTTAGAAACTGATTATCCAGAGGTTGCAGAATACAAAGCACTTGGTGTTGATGGTTCAACGAGGCCTTTTAATATCGAAGTGTTAAAATCTGATAATTTATTATTTGACTACTCAAATATAATGGGTGCAGTTAGCGGTGAAATTAAGATGGAAGAAATCGCTTCATCTGAAGCAAGAGATGCAGCAACTAGTATTATGAAATATACCGAAAATCCTAATGAAGCTGAAACGGCAGATTGGTCAAAATACCACTCTCGAGTAAAGGGAATGGGTTTAATCGACAAATTGACGAAAGAGAATAAATTCAATTGGGTAACTCCAGTGTACTTTGGAAATACGGAGACGTTGGAGAAAAAAGGTGCGAACCTTCTTAAATTAGAAGAAGAAGACTTCATAAAAATTGTAACAGGTGCAGAGCCTCTTGATTATTTTGATACCTTTGTATCAAAGTGGAGAAGTCAAGGTGGAGATGAAATTATAAAAGAAATCGAAGCAAATCTTGCTGAAGAGAGTAAGGAATAATGAATAGGGCTTCGCAGCCCTTATTCATAAGATCAGAAAGTATAAATTTCTGTACTTAGTTTTGGTGTCTAGCTCCAGGCGCCATCGGCTCTAGGATCTAGTCGAGTGGGATTAGAAGATAAAGAACAATCTTCTATTCCTACTCGCCTTATGCTTGTCGCTGACTGCCTAGCGCCATGCGCTTTTCGTATTAAGGAGGGAAAATCTTTTATGAAACAGATAGAGCATGCAAGTATTCAAAAAGGATCAAGTATAGAGCACATCTATCAAAAGAAAAAGGGAAGAAAATTCACTAAAATAGAAGCTTCGTATCATCTTATGCTATTGCCGGGGATGATCTTTCTATTCATTTTTAGCTATATCCCAATGTTTGGAATCATCATGGCATTTCAGGATTATATTCCGGCAAAAGGAATGCTAGGTTCTGAGTTTGTTGGATTTGATCATTTTACTTATATGTTCTCATTGCCGGATATCGGACAAATATTTACCAATACCGTTGTAATTGCTCTAGGAAAAATCATCTTAGGGACATTAATGGCAATTGTATTCTCCATTTTATTAAATGAAGTTCGTCTTAAACTCTTAAAAAAGTCAATTCAAACAGTTGTCTATCTACCTCATTTTCTTTCATGGGTTGTATTGTCAGCTGTAGTGTTAAATATGTTTAATCTAGATGGAACGGTGAATCAAATACTATCATTTTTTGGATTCGAGAAACTGAACTTTCTTGGTAGCAACAAGCTATTTCAACCGTTAATTATAGGTACGGATGTTTGGAAGGAATTCGGATTTAATTCTATTGTCTATTTAGCAGCAATAACGGCAGTAGACCCAGGACTTCATGAAGCAGCTGGAATTGATGGTGCGAGTTGGTGGAAGAGGATTTGGCACATAACACTTCCAGGTATGCTGCCTATCATCCTACTATTAGCCATTTTAAGCCTTCCTAACATTTTGAATGCAGGTTTCGATCAAATTTACAACCTTTATTCACCTATGGTTTATGAGACAGGAGATATTTTAGATACCTATGTATACCGAATAGGACTACTAGGCCGTGAATATAGTTTTGGGACAGCAGTAGGTTTGTTTAAATCTTTAATAGGATTAGTTTTAATATTATCAGCTAACAATGCCGCTAAAAAGTATACAGATCGAAAGCTATTCTAAGGAGGTAGAGGAATTGTGGTACAGAATAAGAGTTTTTCCGGACGATTAGGAAAGGTTACTATATATACAATCGTCATTTTTTTGGGCCTAATCTGTCTCCTGCCATTGTGGAATATTCTTGCAATTTCCTTTAGTAGTAGTGAGGCAGTTGCGGCAAATGCTGTCGGTTTAACACCTATAAATTTTACGACAAAAGCTTATACTATGATTATGGAGGATGGACAATTTTGGCGCTCATTTTCTATATCCATTCAACGAGTCATACTTTCACTTATTATTAATATGATCATAATTGTCTTAATGGCATATCCACTCTCTAAAACTAAAAGAAATTTTAGAGGTAGAAACATATATATGAATCTTATTATTTTTGCGATGTTGTTTAATGGGGGCATGATTCCTACCTATTTAGTCGTGAAAAATTTAGATCTCCTTAATACAATATGGTCCTTGGTTTTACCTGGAGCGGTACAGATCTTTAGCATCATTCTAGTGATGAATTTCTTCATAGGTGTACCAAAATCTTTAGAAGAAGCAGCCATTATGGACGGAGCTAATCCTTGGCAAATATTGATGAAGGTCTATATACCCATCTCCCTACCTGCACTTGCTACGGTTGCCTTATTTAGTATCGTTGGAAATTGGAATGACTTCTTTTCAGGCTTAATTTATATGACGAAAGTAAGTAATTACCCATTAATGACATATATTCAGTCATTATCAATTGATATACAAGATATGTTAAAAGCAGGAGCTAACTCCAGTCAATTGGAAAATATGGTGGAAGTTTCTAATAGAAATCTAAATGCTGCCAAAATCGTCATTTCAACTATTCCTTTATTATTAATCTATCCTATGTTACAGAAATACTTTATAACAGGTATTGTTGTAGGCTCAGTGAAAGAATAGCAGTTGTGTAGCACTACATCATTGATGGAGTGGGTCAAATGAATTTAACCTAGAAATAGAAACTTAGGGACAGGGTTTAGCACCTTGTCCCAATTTTTATGTACTGGTGAACTTTTTTTGATAACTTTTTCTTATCTCAGCTCATTAAATAATCATAATATCCTTATATTCATTTTAAACTACAATGAAAGTAAAGGTTAGAAATCATATTCAAGGGGGAGATGGAATGGACATCAAAAAAGATGTGAAAAAACAATTCGGTCGCAGTGCTGAAGAGTATGTTAAAAGCGACATACACAGTAAAGGGGCTGATTTGAGAAAATTAGTGGAAATCGCTCGTGCAACAGGTAAAGAGGAGGTTCTTGACGTAGCCACAGGGGGAGGACATACGGCAAACGCTCTAGCACCCTTTGTACAAAAGGTAACAGCCATGGATTTAACACCTAAAATGCTATTAGCTGCTGAAAAGTTTATATCAGGAAATGGCCATTCTAATGTTGTGTTTGTAGAAGGTGATGCAGAAAAAATGCCTTTTCAAAATGAAACGTTTGATATCGTTTCATGTCGGATTGCTCCACACCATTTTCCAAACATTGAACATTTTATAAGTGAAGTATATCGCGTGTTAAAACAAGGAGGGCAATTCTTATTGGATGATAACGTCGCTCCTGAAAACGATGAATTCGATCTATTTTATAATCATATTGAAAAAACGAGAGACTATAGTCATTATCGAGCATGGAAAAAGACAGAGTGGCTTCAAATGTTAGAATTAAGCGGTTTTGAAACACAAGAGTTTTATCGCTTCGAGAAACGATTTGAGTTTGAAAGCTGGTGCCATCGAATGCATATGTCAGATGCAGAGATAAAGGACTTAAGCGATTTGATGCTTAATGCTTCAGAACAGGTGAAAAATAAATTTCATATACAAATGAAAGATAATAAGGTCATAGCTTTTCATGGAGAAGCGATATTGTTAAAGTCTGTAAAAAGGTGAAACTTCTATCAAACGGAATATTCCAGTTATTATTGATTACGAAAAAAAACGTCACCTTTTTAACGAGATGACGTTTTACCTTTTCAATAAAACATTAATTACTTCTGTGTAAAAAATGACTCAATTAACGTCAAAGGAAGTTGAAATTGATGTTTATCAATTGTAAAAATTGAATCCTCTTTTTGCTGTTTATCTGCCGCGTTCTTATAAGCGTTGATTTCACGATTAATTCGCTCCATTTTTTGATCAAGCTGAGTTGCCGCGGTCGCAGCATCTTTTAGTTCTTGTGTTAATCTTTCAGGAATCTCTTTATTGTATTTGTAGTAAATTTTGTGTTCAAGGCTGGCCCAAAAGTCCATTGCAATGGTTCTAATTTGCACCTCAACATTTACGAATTCTTCCCGATCAGACATAAAAATTGGTATTTCTAAAATCATGTGGAGACTTTGGTATCCGTTTGGTTTTGGGTTTCGGATATAGTCCTTAGATTCGATGACTTTAATATCTTTTTGGTTTGAGAGCATTTTACTAATTTCATAAATGTCTGAAATAAAAGAGACGTTGATTCTGATTCCGGCAATGTCACGAACATTTGACCTAATAGAGTCCAGTGAAAGAGGGCATCCTTTTTTTACGATTTTTTTAAAGATACTTTCAGGCGATTTTAAACGAGATTTTACATGTTCAATTGGATTATAATCATGAATGTAGGTAAACTCATCCTTTAGAATATTTATCTTCGTATTTATTTCGTCTAATGCAAATTTGTAGGCCATCATAAACCTTGTCATCTCTATTTTAATTTTTTTTATATCATTAAGATCAAATTGTTCAGATATCATGCAAAAATCCTCTCCGGTTGGAAATATACTATACTTTTTAAACCTCTAATTAAAGAACATCTTCTAAATCAACAATCTTTTAGAAAGGCTGTTTTCGTAAACCTTGTTGCTATTATTAACTTGAAGGAAATAGCCCTGTATCAAGTCAAAAAGAACCAAACTTTTATACAGCATTGACATTATTATACCTTACTATTTCTATTAATTGATGTGAAGAAGATATGAACGAGGACTCTTGTAAGTGTTTAATCCCCGATAAAGTCATATAATAAACGCCTGTTTTCCTGCCGTTTTACCACAACAAACATGGCATATAGTACACCATAAAAATACCTCTCAAATGTAGAACGTATTTTACTCGTTTTTTTCATAAAAACAGTTTGTTTAAAGGCAAACAATTACTGTTCCTATCACATCATTTAGACTTTGCTCTATCTTCGTTTTTTTATGAACAATTAAAACGCGTTTCCAAAGGTTAGAAATTTCTACTGGGGATAGAAAAGGTTTTGCTGCTTGGACAAATTCCCCATGAACTGATTCAGGTAAGAAACTCGTATCAAACTGATCATTATTGTTGTTTTTATCGGCCTTTTTTTGATGGCATTTCTCACGCTTTTCCGGCGCTCTTACGTTATTAGGTATATTTTTTTTATTCTCACAGAGTGAGCTTTGCTTATTCACTGCTTTATTAGGGGTGACAGATACGGTGACATCGTGGGGTGACATAGTATTTTTTAGCTGATCAATACTTTGGAAGGATCAAGTTTTGCAAAAACATCATAGAAAAAACCTTCTGTTTAGTCAGTATGTGTTTCATACATCTAAACAGAAGGGAAATGGTTTTAATGTTCATATTATATTTTTTTCATACCTATCTTAATAAACCCGGCTTTATAGAATGCTTGTAGAATAATGATTATGGCTGGACCAACGATCAATCCCAGGATACCTATTAATTCAAATCCTATATACATACTAATTAAAGCGGAGAGTGCACTGATCCCAATGCTAGCACCTAGAATTTTTGGTTCAATTACTCTTCGGACGATAGTTATAACAGCAAATAGGATAAATAAGCCAATGGCAAGTTGTGTGTTGCCAAATACAATATTGTATAATGCCCAGGGAACTAAGAAGGAACCAGCCCCTAAAATGGGTAAAATATCTACTAAAACAACGAGAAGCGATAAAATAAAAGCGTATTTTACATTTAGAATAAGCAGTCCAACGAAGGACAAGATAAATGTAATGAAACAGAAGATGATCTGTGCTTTAAAAAATCCTAAAAATGCTTTTAATAATTGATTAACTACCAAATCAATTTTTTCTTTAGTGGAATCTGAAAAAAAACTTAGTGCTTTCGTTTGAATTTTAGGTAGGTCAATGCAGAATAAAAAGATTGCAACTAAATAAATAATTGTATGAACTAAAATTAACGGGATAGATGCAATAAAATCAAATAAATTTTTCGTAATCGATGTGGCTAAGCCTAACGTAAAGTTCTTTAGAGAATCGATACCTTGTTGTATAGTTGAAAGATATTCATTTGGTATTTGAAAATAATAGCCTTTAAAATGCTCAATTAACTGTTGGGTTTTATCTGCAAAAGGATAAAAATATTCCGGGAAATTTTTTGTTACTTCTAATAATTGAATAACCAATGTTGTTGCAATCCAATATCCGCTTAATCCGAATATTAAAAGAAACAAAATAAATACAAAGGTTACACTTAGCTGGCGTTTTAATTTTAATGTTCGAATTCCAAACTGAACGGCAGGTTCTAATAAAATAGCTGTTATTAGTGCTAAAATAATGGGAATACAGTATGGGATTAAGAATATAATGATGCCTATCGTTAGGACAAGCAAAATAATTTTTTTGTAAGACATTGTGCACCTCAAAATTCACCCTGATTTTTGTGAAATTCCTTTTATTTATATTATATACTCTCGTGTGATTTTCTCCTATCATTTGATATCAAATTTTATTTTTATAGTATAAGTAATAAATAGGATGAAATAATAGAATTGTACAATAGCCTATATGATAAATTAGGAAACAAAATGAAGAAATAAACATAGCTTGTTAGCTAAAACTATATTAAAATGCATTTACAATCTCTCTGGAATATTAAGGTACGCCTACACCTCTTTACTTTACAATAAAAATCTAATAGAATAATTGAATGACTTTTAATTTGAAATTAATCAAGAGGTGAAAATAATGAGGAAGTTTATGAATAACATCCAAAATAATTATATGAGCCTTTTCTTTTTAGCTGTAGTTTTATTATGGATAAAAACCTATTTCGTTCAACATAGTGAATTTAATTTAGGCTTAGAGAATGGTTTACAAGAATTTCTTTTGTTTTTTAATCCACTAGGTTCAGCACTCTTGTTCCTTGGATTTTCGTTATTATCTAGAAAGAGAAAGTTGTTTTGGTTAATTGTGTTTGATTTTTTATTGAGCTTTTTATTATTTGCAAATGTCGTGTATTACCGTTTTTTTAGTGATTTCATTACACTGCCCACTTTAACCCAGACGCAAAACTTTGGGGATGTTAGTACAAGTGTGACATCACTTTTAAAACCTTATGACGCTTTAATGTTCTTAGATGCAATCATCGTGCTTGTGTTAGGAATTTTATTTCGTTTTAAAAGCAATCACGTTCCGACTATAAAGTTAAGAAAAGTAGGCGCAGTATTATTAGTAGCCGTTATCATTATCTCAATAAATATTGGGCTGGCTGAGAAAGACCGTCCACAATTATTAACAAGAACGTTTGATCGTAACTATATTGTGAAATATTTAGGTATGTACAATTATACGATTTATGATGCTGTACAAAGCACAAGAGCGTCTGCAAAACGTGCAATGGCAGATAGTAATGATATTACTGAAGTGATTAACTATACTCGTTCTAATTATGCAAGTCCTAATCCGGAATATTTTGGGGCTGCTAAAGGGATGAATGTTGTCTATCTCCATCTAGAGTCAATTCAGAATTTCCTAATTGACTACAAGTTACATGGTGAAGAAGTGACTCCGTTCTTAAACTCTTTAACAAAGGATTCTAATACGCTGTATTTTGATAACTTTTTCCATCAAACAGCACAAGGAAAAACAGCTGATGCTGAATTTATGCTGGAAAATTCATTGTTTGGACTTCCGCAGGGATCTGCTTTTTCAACAAAAGGATTAAATACGTATCAAGCTGCTCCAGCTATTTTAGGGCAACAAGGGTATACTTCAGCAGTGTTCCATGGTAATAAGGGTTCATTCTGGAATCGTGATGAAATTTATAAATCGTTTGGCTATGATTATTTCTTTGATTCAAGTTATTATCAGTTGAATCCTGAAGACTTAGCAGAATATGGTTTAATGGATAAGCCGTTCTTTGATCAATCAGAACCATTGCTTGAAACATTACCGCAGCCATTCTATACAAAATTTATAACAGTCACAAACCATTACCCTTATAAAATGGATCAAGAATTAGCAACAATTGCTCCTCATACAACAGGAGATACGTCTGTCGATAATTACTTCCAGACAGCACGCTATGCTGATGAGGCGTTAAAAGAGTTCTTTGATTATTTAAAAGAATCTGGTTTAGATAAAAATACTGCTGTTGTGATGTATGGTGACCACTATGGTATTTCAGAAAACCATAACAAAGCAATGTCAAAAGTATTAGGTAAAGAAGTGACACCTTTTGAAAGTGCAGGTCTTCAAAGAGTTCCATTATTTATTCATGTACCTGGAATTGAAGGAGGCACTATGCATCAATATGGTGGTCAGATAGATCTTCTGCCAACATTAATGCATTTATTAGGGATCGATACAAAACAGTTTGTTCAATTTGGAACAGATTTATTATCGGAAGATCATGATGAGCTAGTCCCATTTAGAAATGGTGATTTTGTAAATCCAGAGATGGTATACACTGGTGGTAAATTCTACGATTCAATTTCAGGAAATGAAATGGAAGCGACAGTAGAAGCAAACCAATTAAAGGAAATCGTTGAGACGAAACTCAGTTATTCTGACCGACTTGTAGAAGGAGATCTTTTGCGATTTTATACTCCTAAAGATTATGTTCCTGTAGTGCGTTCAGAGTACGATTATAGTAATAAAAAACCTGTAATGACAGAACAGGGAGCTACTAAAACCGAATAATGTTAGTTAAAGCTGCTGAGTATATAACTCAGCAGCTTTTTTATTGTTTAGGAATTCACAAAATTTCTGAACTGTGGGATAAGCACTGCGCTTGCGCTTTTGTCCTATCCAAAAATCACATAGTGGGATATCTCATCTAATGCTTTATACGGTCTTGTGAATAGAATACAATTTATTTTTTTACAAATAATAAAAGAAATGATTAAGAAGGGAGCTTTTTATGAAACGCGGAATAAAAATTGATACTGTGTTTTGGATAGCGATTCTAGGCCTCCTCCTAACGTCAATATATACTGGCGTGTTAATAAAACAAGGTAGCAAAACCATGAGAATGATTGAATTTATTTACTATAGAAATAAAATGAATGCAGAAAGGGAAACAGCCATAGGGAATGAAGTTACTAGAAAAGACAACTCCTAGAGCTGAAATTATCAGGTTAATAATAGAAGTAGTATAAGGCTTCAATTCCTTGATTAATTAGAGGGGAGGAGCCTGTTTTTGTGTAAAATTAACAAAAAACAAAAATAAACAAATGTAAATAAAGTAAAAACAAATAAAAACGGGTGATATTTAAAAATAAAAGTAGTATAATCATAAAAAAGACTGCTCCTTAATGAACGGAGGAAATGGAAATGAAAGTATCATTATTTATTACATGCTTAGCGGATGTATTTTATTCAAACGTTGGGAAACATACTGTCGAGCTTTTAGAAAAGCTCGGTTGTGAAGTGGATTTTCCTGATCAGCAAACATGCTGTGGACAGCCTGCTTTTAATAGCGGATATCATAAGGAAACAAAAGAAGTGGCAAAACATATGATCCGTACATTTGAAAAATCAGACTATGTTGTCGGACCATCAGGGTCATGTGTGGCTATGCTAAGAGAATATGGTCACCTTTTTGAAAATGAACCAGTCTGGCAGGAGAAAGCTAAACAGTTAGCATCAAAATCGTTCGAATTAACACAATTTATCGTAGACATATTAAAAGTAGAAAACGTGAATGCTAGTTTGCCAGCTTGTGCAACGTATCATAAATCTTGTCATATGACACGATTACTTGGAGTCAAGGATGCACCTGGGAAACTTTTAGATAATGTGGAAGGGTTGGATGTAAAGCCATTACCGAATAGTCATGATTGCTGCGGATTTGGTGGAACATTCTCAGTGAAAATGGTTCCAATTTCAGAACAAATGGTTGATGAAAAAGTTAAGCATATTGAGGAAACGGGTGCAGAAGTGTTAATAGGTGCTGATTGTGGCTGCTTAATGAATATCGGTGGAAGAATTAATCGAATAGGCAAATCGATTAAGGTCATGCATATTGCAGAAGTATTAAACAGTGAGGTGAAGTAAGATGGCGATGAAAATTAGTGACGACAAATTCTTTGAACGTGTTGATAAAGGGGTAAACAATACCTTCATGCGAAACGCAGTTGCTTCCGCACAGGAGCGAATGCAAGGGAAGCGACTAGCAGCAACAGAAGAGCTTGGCAATTGGGAAGAATGGAGAAAGCTTGGCGAAGAAATTCGTACACATACGCTAGAAAATCTTGACTATTACCTGGAACAATTAAGTGAGAACGTGAAAAAGCGTGGAGGACATGTCTTTTTTGCTGCAACGAAAGAGGAAGCAAATGAATATATCGCAAATGTTGCAAAAGAAAAACAAGCAAAAAAAGTAGTTAAATCAAAATCAATGGTCACTGAAGAAATTAACTTGAATTCAGCATTAGAAAAGGTTGGATGTGAGGTTATTGAAACCGATCTCGGCGAATATATCCTGCAACTTGATGATCATGATCCACCATCTCATATTGTTGTTCCTGCCCTTCATAAAAACAAAGAGCAAATTCGAGACACGTTTAAAGAAAAGCGGGGCTATGACAAATCGGAAATTCCTGAGGAGCTTGCCCTTTTTGCTAGAGAGCAATTAAGGAAAGAGTTTTTAAGTGCAGATCTCGGAATTACAGGTTGTAACTTTGCTGTTGCAAATTCAGGATCAATTAGCCTTGTCACAAATGAAGGGAATGCAGGACTTGTAACCGCTTTACCTAAAACACAGATAACTGTAATGGGAATGGAGAGAATTGTACCCAGCTGGGAAGAGCTAGATATTCTCGTTAGCTTGCTTTGCAGAAGCTCAGTCGGACAAAAATTAACAAGCTATATCACAGGATTAACAGGACCAAAGGATGAAGGTGATGTAGATGGACCGGAAGAATTTCATCTCGTCATAGTCGATAATGGTCGTTCAAATATAGTAGGAACGGAATTTCAAAGTGCTCTACACTGCATTCGCTGTGCAGCATGTGTAAATGTTTGTCCAGTTTACCGTCATATCGGTGGACATTCATATGGATCTATTTATGCAGGACCAATTGGAGCAGTCTTAACACCATTACTTGGTGGGTACGAGGATTACAAAGAACTTCCATATGCATCATCACTATGTGCAGCATGTACTGATGCATGTCCAGTAAAAATACCTCTACATGAACTATTAATTAAACATCGTAGAAAGATTGTGGAAGATGAGAAGAAATCACCATTTGCCGAAAAGCTTGCGATGAAAGGTTATCAGCTGGCAGCAAGTTCACCAAGCCTATATAAAGCTGGTACGAAATCAGCCTCTTCTGTCATGGCACCTTTCACTCAATCGAATATTATTCAAAAGGGACCGGGCCCGATGAAGCCATGGACAGATGTACGTGATTTCCCGGCTCCTAATAAAGAGAGATTTAGAGACTGGTATAAAAAGAGAAAAAAGGAAGGGGAAAAGTGATGGCTCAAGGACAAATTCATAATCGAGATTCATTTCTTACAACAGTTGCAGAGAAACTAGGAAGAGATAGAAAAAAAACAGTCACAAAACCACAATGGACGACCACCCCTCAATATGACGTGTTAAAGGATGCATCACAGGATGAATTAGTGGAGGTTCTTAAAAAACATTGTGAAGTCATTCATACCCAATTTATCGAAACGAACTTAGTTGAACTTCCACAAAAAATTCATGAGGTTTTTGATCAGTATGAAGTCGGAAGTGTTGTTACGTGGAAAGATGACCGTCATAAAGAATTTGGGTTAGAAGAAGAGCTTTTAGATAAGCTTCCCGAAGAAAATATTGATGTCCATATTTGGGACCCAACTCTAAAGGAGAAAAACATCGAAGCAGCAGAGAAAGCGGATGTGGGTATTACATTCAGTGATATAACTCTTGCTGAATCTGGAACCGTTGTCCTGTTCAGTAGTCAAAATAAAGGTAGATCTGTTAGCTTATTACCGAAAACGTACATTGCGATCGTGCCGAAAAGTACTCTCGTACCGAGAATGACACAGGCAACCTCCTACATAAACAAACAAGTTCAAGAAGGTAAAAACATTTCTTCGTGTATAGACTTTATTACGGGACCAAGTAATAGTGCTGATATTGAATTGAATTTAATTGTTGGGGTTCATGGGCCGATAAGAGCAACCTATATTCTAGTCAATGATAAATAAAATCAAAAATAAACAAAAAACATATTCAAAAGTAAACAAACATGATATATAATAAAAACAGACAATCAAACAAAAACAGAAACAAACAATAGAGGAGGAAACAAAATGGTACAAAGTTTATGGAATAAAGAGCAAGCAACTTCAATAGCTCAAGGAGTAGAAGAATTAGTATATCGTTCAAACTTAATTGGTTCAGATCGTTCGGTTTGTAACTGGGGTGGCGGTAATACATCTATGAAAATAATCGAAAAAGACTTCCGAGGCCGCGATGTTGAAGTTATGTACGTAAAAGGAAGCGGATCAGATTTAGCAACAATGAAAGCGCACAACTTCACTGGCCTGAAAATGGAAGATATTCGTCCTTTAATCGAGCGCGAAGAAATGCCTGATGAAGAAATGGTTGCTTACCTTGCACACTGTATGATTGATAGCAAGCATCCACGTGCCTCAATTGAAACGCTATTACATGCATTTTTACCATTCAAGCATGTTGACCATACACACCCAGATGCAATCATTGGTCTTTGTTGTGCAGATAACGGTAGACAAATTGCCGAGGAAATCTACGGAGACCGTTTTGTGTGGGTACCATATGTACGCCCAGGTTTCACACTTTCAAAAATGATCGCTGAGGGTGTAAAAAACAATCCAAACGCAGAGTTAGTTTTAATGGAAAAACATGGGCTTGTTGTTTGGGGGGAAACAGCTGAAGAAAGCTATGAGAAAACAATTTCTGTGATTAATGAAGCAGAGCAATATATCCAATCAAAACTAGTAGAAGAAAATGTTTTTGGTGGACAAAAACACGAAGCACTTTCTAAAAGTGATCGACAAAACGCTTTAGCACAAGTTATGCCAGTAATCCGTGGTGCTGTTAGCGAAGAAAAGAAAATGCTATTAACATATGATGATGCAGAAGATGTACTACAATTTGTAAACAGCCATAATGCTCCTGAATTATCACAAGTTGGTGCAGCATGTCCAGATCACTTAGTTCACACAAAAATGACACCATTATTCATCGACTGGAATCCTCAAGAACAAGATGTTGCTAGTTTAGTAGAAAAAGTAAAAGCTGGAATTGAAGGCTTTAAAGAAGAATACAAAGCATACTTTGAAAGGAACAAAAACGAAGGTGACCAAATATCTGAAACAGCTCCACGTGTTATTTTAATTCCTGGTATTGGGATGGTGAACACTGGTAAAAACATAGCAATGGCTAACGTTAGTGGTGCTTTATACCACCGTGCGATCGCTGTTATGAAACGATCTACTACTCTAGGAAACTTTGTTTCTTTAAATGAAAATGAATCATTCAATGTAGAATACTGGCCATTAGAGCTTTACAAATTATCTTTAGCTCCTGCTGAAGCTGAGTTTTCAAGACAAGTAGCATTCGTAACAGGTGGAGCTGGTGGTATTGGTAGCGAAACATGCCGTCAATTTGTAGCGGAAGGTGCACATGTTGTCATCGCTGACCTTAACCTTGACGGTGCTGAAAAGGTAGCGGCAGAAATCAATGAGCAATATGGAGAATATCGTGCATTTGCAGTGAAAATGGATGTAACAAGCGAAGAAGCCGTACAAGAAGCATTCAAACAAACTGCTTTAACATACGGTGGCGTGGACATTATCGTAAACAATGCAGGTCTAGCAACTTCAAGCCCATTTGATGAAACATCATTAAAAGAGTGGAACCTAAACATGAACGTTCTAGGAACTGGTTATTTCTTAGTCGCTCGTGAAGCGTTCAAACAAATGAAAACACAAGGAACTGGCGGAAACATGGTGTTTATCGGTTCGAAAAACTCTATCTATGCAGGTAAAAATGCAGCAGCTTACAGCTCCGTTAAAGCAATGGAAACTCATCTTGCAAGATGTATTGCAGCAGAAGGCGGAGAATTCGGTATTCGTGTAAACTCTGTGCTTCCAGATGCGGTGCTTCAAGGATCGGCTATCTGGGGATCAAGCTGGAGAGAAGAACGTGCAGCAGCTTACGGCATTCACCCGGATCAATTAGAAGAGCACTATCGCAAACGTACGACATTACTCGTGAATATTTATCCGAAAGATATTGCACAATCCATTTTATTCTTTGCTTCATCTAAATCAGATCGTACTACAGGATGTATGCTAACAGTAGACGGTGGAGTGCCAGCAGCGTTTA
This sequence comes from Bacillus sp. (in: firmicutes), assembly GCA_031180405.1. GTDB lineage: Bacteria > Bacillota > Bacilli > Bacillales > Bacillaceae > Metabacillus. The sequence continues at coordinate 88,080 of JAPSLU010000001.1, forward strand.
CTAGATAATAAAAAGAGAACGTATGTAAAGCTACTGTTAATTGTGCTCGAATTTGCGAATGCCTCCTGCTGCAATTAGCAAGTATTAAACTAAATTAAGTCTAAGTACAAAACAAGGTGTAGGAAGAAAAATGAACGAGAGTTGTTTCCTCAAGAACATTTTGACCCTTACATCTTGTTTTTTAACCTCAAGATGAAAGCGTATAACACTTTAAAAAATTATGCGTTTAAACTTATACTATGTCATAATAAGATCTAGAGCCTACAAGCATAAGAGCTATCTCTTTAGCAAGTAAGCTCAGACCTCATTCTTTATTTTCTCATTGTAGTACTGGGAGGTATTTTTAAATGCTTGTAGCAGAGAGACACAAAAAAATCGTAGAAGTTGTAAACGAAAAACTTAGTGTTCGAGTCACGGAATTAAGTAAGCTTTTTAAGGTAACCGAAGAAACCATTCGACGAGATTTAGAAAAACTGGAAAAAGAAAATCAATTGCGCCGCAGTCATGGTGGCGCTGTTAGTATACAAGATGAGCAAACAGAAGTTTCCTATGCAGAAAGAGAAATTACCAATGCTGCTGAAAAAAGAGCCATAGCTATTGAAGCTGTTAAACTCATTGAGCCCGGTGATCAAATTGTTCTTGATGCAAGTACAACGGCTTGGTACATGGCGAAGGAAATGCCAGATGTCCCACTAACTGTGCTAACCAACTCAATAAAAGTTGCAGTTGAGCTCAGTAAAAAGGAACAAGTAAGGGTTATTTCTACCGGAGGAATGCTTCAGCCTAAATCACTCTCATATGTAGGGCCGTTAGCAGAAAGGTCACTTGATATGTATCATGTAAACAAAGCTTTTCTTTCATGTAAAGGAGTACATGTTGAAGCAGGCTTAAGTGATTCCAATGAGTGGCAGGCACTATTAAAAAGACAAATGATGTCAATAGCAGACCAAACGATCCTCATGGCAGACTCCACGAAATTTGGAGTAAGAACCTTTGCTCAAATTACAGATATTCAACAAATCGGTTATGTGATTACGGATGATATTGATGTATCATACTGCAGAGCGTTTCAGGAAAAAGGTGTTCAAGTTAAAAAAGTAGAGGTTAATGGATAAAACGGGGTAGAGAGATCTAATCCGTTTTTTCTTTACTTCTTTTTTGGTTTAGTTGGTTTCTTCAGAAAACTGATTTAAAGTTGATTGGAGCTGAAAGCGAGCAACCTGGAGGAAATCAACCAAGCACCAGAAAAGTTATATAGTGAAAATACCCAAAAATCGAGGGACCCACATGAATGCTGACCTTTTAAACGAACTACTACAACTAAATGACGAAGAAAAATCCATCCTGCAACAAACAAACGAAGTCCAAAAAGAACTCTACACAAGCCAAGAAAGCTTCATTGTCGAAGGGGAACGGTTTTTAAACAATAATACGATGATCATGGTGCGGAAACATACGAGATTCGCCCACTTCCCTAAACACAAACACAACTATATAGAAGTGAATTACGTGTACAATGGATCACTTAAGCAAACCGTAGGAAATGAAAGACTTGAACTAAAAAAAGGTGACCTCCTATTTTTGAACCAACATATTGAGCATGAGCTCGAGGCTTGTGGGGAAAAGGATATCATCATCAACTTTATTATCAAACCTGAATTTTTTTCGTTTATCTTCTCATATTTAACAACAGAAAATTTAATTTCAAATTTTTTAATTAGCAGCATCTTTGATCAAACACAGCAAGGACAATATTTATATTTTGCTGTATCAAAAATTAACAGTGTGCAGGAGCTAATCGGAAAAATTATCATGGAAATTATGAGCCCTTCCATGCTATCAGAATCATCAATTAAATTATACATGGGTTTATTAATGGTCGAGCTAATCAAGAATTTGGATAAAGTAAGATATAGTAAGGATACTCATAAGCATCAATTAATTGTCAAGTCACTAAAATATATTGAAGTAAACTTTCAAAACGCTTCTTTGTATGAACTGGCTGAAGAACTCAATCAACCGCACTACACGTTAAGTAAAGCAATTAAAAAGGCTACCAAGTACACATTTAAAGAACTTGTTCAGGAAAAAAGATTAACGGTTGCAAAGGAATTATTAGAGAATACATCATTATCTATTACTTCCATTGTAGAAGAAGTGGGATATGAAAATATTAGTTATTTTTACAGAGTATTTAAAAGCAAATACGGTTATACTCCGAAACAATTTCGGGACCAACAACTAAAGAATTAGTCATATTTCTACTACAATCAGTAGAAAATATGGCTTTTTATTTTGTTTGCAAATAAGGACAATAAATAAGATGAATCACGATATAGAAACCTTTATAAAAGTAGCTTAAAATAATGTTAAAGCAAGCGTTTTCAGAGAAGAGGTGTTCAAAATGAGTAAATATACCTTAGCAGTCGATATAGGTGCTTCAAGTGGAAGGTTAATTCTTGGTCATCTAGAAAATCGAATGCTCCAACTTAAGGAAATCCATCGTTTTGAAAACAATATTATCAAAAAGGGTGAGCACTTTTGTTGGGATATTGAGGCATTATTTCATGAAATAAAAGCGGGAATTAAAAAGTGTAATGATCATGATATAAAGCCTGAAAGTATCGGTATTGATACTTGGGCTGTAGACTTTGTTTTACTTGACGAACATGACAATCTATTAACAGATGCAGTGGCATACCGCGATCCACGAACAGATGGAATGATGGAAGAAGTATTCAGCATTATTCCAAAAGAAAAACTATACTTTGAGACAGGCATTCAATTTCAAAAGTTCAATACAATCTATCAATTATATGCTTTAAAGCAAAAGTCACCAGAGGTACTAGCTAAAGCTAAATCGTTTTTAATGATACCTGAGTATCTAAACTTTTTATTATCTGATAAAAAAGTGAACGAATATACGAATGCAACATCTACCCAGCTTATAAATGCCTTTACGAAACAATGGGATCACGAATTACTTGATAAGCTTGGAATTAATAACGAAATGTTCCATGAAATTCAACCACCAAAAACAGTTTTAGGCAATCTATCAAGTGAACTTGTACAAGAGTTTGGTTTTGATATGAAGGTAGTTTTACCCGCAACACATGACACAGCTTCAGCTGTTATTTCAGTTCCTGAATTAGAGGATACGATTTACATTAGCTCAGGGACATGGTCATTAATTGGAGTAGAGAACCGTTTTCCAATTTGTGTTCCAAAGGCCCTTGAGTATAACTTTACAAATGAAGGCGGCATCGATTATCGCTACCGTTTCCTAAAAAACATTATGGGGCTTTGGATGATTCAAGAAGTCAAACGTAACTACAATGACGAAATTTCATTCGCAGAATTTGTTGTTCTCGCCGATAAGGAAGAAAATTTTCGTTCGATTGTAAATGTGGATGATGATCGCTTCCTAAAGCCGGATAATATGGTAAGCGAAATCCAGAAATATTGCGAAGAAACAAATCAACAAGTTCCACAAACTCCAGGACAAGTAGCAAAATGTGTGTATGATAGTTTAGCAGAAAGCTATAAAACAGCAATAAATGAAATTGAAGAGATTTTTGAAAAAAGCTTCCCTAAAGTGAATGTTATTGGTGGTGGCTGTCAAAACGAAATGCTCAATCAACTAATTGCAAATGTGACAAACAAAGAAGTTTGCGCAGGTCCAATTGAAGCAACAGCCATTGGAAACATTGTGGCACAGCTCATGGCATTAGGGGAAGTTGAAGATATCCATCAAGCAAAAGCATTAATTAAAGATTCTTTCGAAGTCAAAACATATAAACAACAATTTGTGAGAGGATGATCAACATGTCAGTAAGAGAAAGTTATGAATTAGCGAAAAAGGAATATGAAAAATGGGGAATTAATGTAGATGATGTACTTAAGCAATTAAAACAGGTTCCAATTTCAATCCATTGCTGGCAGGGCGATGATGTTGGCGGTTTTGAAGTAAACAAAGGTGAATTATCAGGTGGAATTGACGTTACAGGAAATTACCCTGGTAAAGCAAGGACACCTGAGGAGTTAAGAAGTGATCTGGAAAAAGCCCTATCTTTAATCCCAGGAAAGCACCGTGTAAACCTACACGCAATTTACGCTGAAACAAACGGAGAAGTGGTTGAGCGCGACCAATTAGAACCTAAACACTTTGAAAATTGGGTAAACTGGGCAAAAGAGCAAGGTCTAGGACTTGATTTTAATCCAACACTATTCTCACACGATAAAGCAGCGGAGGGTCTAACACTATCACACCCAGACCAGGAAATTCGTGAATTTTGGATTAACCATTGTATCAAAAGCCGTAAAATTGCTGAATACTTCGGAAAAGAACTTGGAACACCGACACTAACAAACATCTGGATTCCAGATGGCTATAAGGATGTTCCAAGTGACCGTCTAACACCAAGAGTGCGCTTAAAAGAATCATTAGATAAAATTTTCCAAGTAGAAATTGATGAGCAATACAATATTGATGCTGTTGAAAGCAAACTTTTCGGTATCGGGTCGGAGTCTTATGTTGTAGGTTCACATGAATTTTATTTAGGATATGCCTTGAAAAATAACAAACTATGTTTACTTGATACTGGACACTACCATCCAACAGAAATGGTATCAAATAAAATTTCATCTATGCTATTATACAGCGATAAACTAGCATTACACGTTTCCAGACCAGTGCGTTGGGATAGTGACCATGTTGTCACGCTTGATGACGAGTTAAAAGAAATTGCTCTTGAAATCGTTCGTAACGATGCATTAGACAAAGTAATAATTGGTCTTGATTTCTTTGACGCAAGCATCAATCGTGTAGCAGCATGGACAATCGGAACTCGTAATATGATTAAATCATTACTATATGCAATGCTTGTACCAAACAACCACTTAAAACAACTTCAAGAAGAAGGAAACTTCACAGAAAGATTAGCATTAATGGAAGAATTTAAAACATATCCATTTGGTGCAATCTGGGATTACTATTGTGAGCAAAATGGTGTACCTGTGAAAGAAACTTGGTTGGAAGATGTCAAGAAGTATGAGAATGAAGTACTTTCTAAGAGATAATTAATGAACGAAAAGCCTAAGCCTTTATCTTTAAGGGCTTAGGCTTTTTAGTAGAGCCATTCAATATTCGAAAAAATTACCTTACTAACTCTAAACGAAGAATGTCTTTTCCAATTATTGGAGGTTTTGAGTATTATTCCAAAATATGCAAATAAGGACATTCTCTACCTGAAAATAAGGAGTATAATAGAAATAACAAGCCTAATATAGGGGGAAATGATGATTAAAAAGCTTTTCTCTTTTAATATTTGCAACCACGATTTGGGAGCTCTTAAATTCTTATACGGTTGAGGATGGTTTTGGTGGAAATAACAGCATGAACTCTTTTAACCACTATTATTTTGGTGCTGTAGGGGCATAGATGATGAGCCATTCCCTTGGAATTGAACGCAACCAAGACAAACCTGGATTTAAACACTTCATACTTCAGCCTAGAAAGGCTGTATATGAATTAGAATCGGTAGTTATGAATTTCGTTCGATTATAAAGAATAAAAAGTAAAGTTAGAAGTACGCTAACTAATTAAGAACTATAGTTGGAGCTGCAGAATTAGTAATTACTGATTTTCTGGAGCTCCTTCTTTTTTAAAATATTATTAGTGCCATAAAAATGAAGTTCTATAACGTAGTACCAAGAAAGAGATCATTTTTATTGCCTCAGGGGGAACTTAGATGATTAGAAAAGCATCAATTATGTATGTTTATAAAGATCAATATGAAGAGTACAAACTTCGCCATGATGAATTATGGCCTGAAATGGAACAAGAACTAAAAGCCCATGGAGCACATAATTATTCTATTTTCTTAGATGAAGAGTCAGGTCAGTTATTTGCTTATGTAGAAATTGAAGATGAAGAAAGATGGAACCAAATGGCTTTTACGGATATTTGTCAAAAATGGTGGGCATACATGGAACCACTTATGGAAACAAACCTGGATAAAAGCCCATTAACAAAAGAATTAAAGAACGTATTTTATTTAGCGTAATTAATCATGAAAGTAGCGACAAGAAGCCAGACGAGAGGAAAGACATTAAAACAAATTGAATAAGAGAGTCTAGTGTATAAATGACATGGGCTGATGATATACCAAACAAGGTATAAGCAGCCCATGTCATTTATTTACTAAAATAATTCCTTCTAATAAAGAGTATAGTTTAGTTCAAATGGACTAATATAGACTTTCCCAAAAAATATAAAAACCTATAGGTATAAAAAGCATGTTAAAATAAATGTGGGTATAAGTTTAGGGGGAAAACCGACATGAATAACCAAAATATCATGAAACGTAACAACGTAAAAATTGAGGGCGAAGGTGAAAAAACACTTATTTTTGCACCTGGGTTTGGTTGTGATCAGAGTGTTTGGGAATCAGTGAAAAGTGCCTTTACAGATGAGTATCGGGTAATCTTATTTGATTATGTAGGGTTGGGGAATACTGATATTGACTCCTATGACCGAGATCGATACCGTACATTGTCAGGATACGTTCAAGATTTATTGGACATTTGCTCGTCTTTAGATTTAGCAAATGCCATTTTTGTTGGTCATTCTGTTAGCAGTATGATTGGAATGATGGCTTCAATCAGGAAACCTAGCTATTTTTCTCATCTTATTATGATTGGACCTTCCCCATGTTATCTTAACGATCCCCCATCATATAATGGTGGATTCGAAAAAGATGATTTGTTGGGGCTGCTTGATTTAATGGAAAAAAACTATATAGGATGGGCAAACATATTTGCCTCAACCCTTGTTAATCATCCTGATAACCTTGATGTAATTAAGGATCTTGAAGATCGTTTTTGCTCAACAGATCCAATTATTGCTCGACAATTTGCTGAAGCAACATTTTTTTCAGATAACCGTGGAGATCTATCAAAAGTATCTGTTCCTTCCCTTATTATGCAATGCTCAAATGATATCATTGCACCAACAAGTGTAGGGGAATATCTTCATCATCAGATACCAAATAGTACATTTAAAAAATTAAAAGCAACAGGACACTGTCCACATATGAGTCATCCAGAAGAAACGATACAGGTCATTCGACAATATCTTTTATCTACAGAGACTAGTAAACACCAAGGAGACTAAAATGAATGAACAGTTAAACCATGCACCTGGTGGATTTTTATCATTATCAGAAGATGGTGTTATCTTATCGATTAACCAAACTTTATTAGATGTACTCGAATTCAACGATACACAATTAGTTGGCCAACATATTGATACGATCTTAACGAAATCGGCTAGGGTTTTTTATCAACTTTATTTCGTCCCACTCCTTCAATTAGGTAAGAAAGTTGAAGAGCTGTATATTTCTTTTGAGTCAAAGAATGGTAAAGAAATCCCAATCCTTTTGAATGCACATATCCAAACACGTCATGGCCAAAAAGTTATCGATTGTTTAATGATTCCGATAAGAAAACGGGATAAATATGAAAATGTACTGCTTGAAACAAAAAAGAAGCTAGAAGCAGCTTTATTGGCAAAACAACAAGCCTATTCTGAATTAGAGGTTGTGTTAAAAGCTCTAGAGGAAAAACAACAGGAATTACTTGAACTTAATAAAGAAAATCAAAAATTTAAAATTGAAACAAAGAAAGAATTAGAACTTGCAAGAAAAATACAAGAAACACCCCTTACTGATTATATACGAAATGATCTAATTCATATCGAGGCATATTATAAGGCCTCTCATCATCTATCCGGTGATATTTATGGAATTTACCAAATTGATCGGGATCGTTATGGGATTATTATTCTAGATGTCATGGGTCACGGGATATCTTCAGCGTTGATCACGATGTCACTTCATTCATTGTTTCAACGATTAATCTTAAGGGAAGGTAATCCTCAAACGGTTGTGAAAGAATTAGATCATTATCTTCATAATCTTTTTCAAAATAGTGAAGGAACCGAGTATTACTGTACAGCAATTTATCTTTTAATAGATACGGCAACGCAAAAAATCGATTTTATTAATGCCGGCCATCCACCTGCATTTTTACAAGATTCGAGTGGTATGCAAGAGCTCAATTCCTCTTCTCCACCAATTGGAACGTTTGAAGGTATTCAATTTAAAACAAAGACATTTCCTTACACAAAAGGAAGCAGGCTCCTTCTTTATACAGATGGAGTGACAGATGCCTTTGGCTTCAATCATTTAAAACCCTTGCTGTCAGATAATCCAAACACTCCTCTGCCCGTTCTGAAAGAGAAAATTATCCAGTCCATTGATAGTACAGATTTTGCCTATCATGAAAGTGATGATCAATGTTTCCTTTTAATAGATCTGTTTTAAGAAGTTCAAGACACCTTTTAAAAATGTACTTCTCCTATTTTAGGTACATTTTTTTAGGTGTTTTTATGATAACAACAAGTACTCAAGGTTTCTGATTTTAAAGAAGGTTTTTTCTATTATTGTTCTACCAAATGAAAATAAACCGATAGATATCCACCACACTAGGGAGTGTCCACATGAATCACCGGCAACTCAACAGCTCCAAGCGTGACAATAACTATTAATTAAATAGCTTCCATAAGGGGAGAAGTCTTTATTTTCCGGATCATATAACTCCAAAAGGTGATCCGCCCCATCTTTAATCATTTCAACTCAATAGTCTTTTAGCTGAGAGATCGCTTTTTCTCCTACTAGTATTAATTAACGCATCACCAAGATAATGGTAAATATAGGGTGTTGTTAAGCCGATTTCAGGTTTCTTAGACAAAAGCTGAAGAATTTTTTCTCGGTTTGCTTCAGTTCTAACAAAACCGCATGTGCCATCACGATCTGACTCGCCCATGATCGTGGGAAGTACGTGAACCAAGGTTGTATTTACATGTGTACGTTTCTAATGTTGAATGTATATATCGTAAAAGCCAATCACAAATTCGTGATTGGCTATTTTTATTATGATACTTTTCCCCATGGTCAACTAAAAAAGTAAGCGCTATAATCACGTATAAGAAATAAATTTAAAATGAGGGGTACCATGACCATTCCAAAAACACTTGATTTAGAGTATGTGGCTAAATTAATTTTTGATTCTTTTAAAGTGCCAGTGAAGTTTATAGAGAAAAATGGGTCTGTTTTATATCATTTTACGAGTGTATCAACGATTAATCCATTGTATTCATCGAATTACTATAAAGAATTAATTGAAAATGAAAGTAATCGGTCGAATTTTCCTCTGTTTGTTAAAAATCAGTATTTAGAAAACTTCATAATAATGGACATACAAACACCCGAAAAGGGCATAGGGAAATTTCTAATAGGACCGACTTTGACTCAAAAATTGCCTGACGAAATAATTAATGGTTTATTACATGATTATTCAAAAATAACAGGTAAACAAGAGTTAACATTTTATTATGATAGTCTTCCAAACGTAACCAATGATCAATTTCTTTCAATAAGTAACTTGTTATTTTTCCTTATTTTTAATGAAAGACTAGATATGAACCAGTTAGCTAGTCAAAATGGAGTATTTATTAGAAAGGTAGTAGTAAATACGCTCCCTGATTTAGAAATATCTAGACGTAAGGAAAAACAGGCATTTCATCCTCCAGAATTTTACGAAATTGAAATGCTTCAATGTATTAGAGAAGGACGGAAAGAAGATTTAGTGAAAAATTTAATTCAGAAAAAACCAGGAGAATCAGGTATCTTGGCCAAAAAAAGTTACCTGCGAAGTCAAAAAAACATGGCGATTTGTGGAATTACATTAGCAACTAGAGCAGCAATTGAAGGAGGACTTGAGTGGGATTTAGCTAGAACGCTAAGTGATGTTTACATTCAGAATATTGAAGAGTCAGTAGATGTTGAAAGCACAATAAAAATCTTACATGAGTCTATGTATGATTTAGCAGAGCGAGTTCAGAAAAATAAAGAGGCAAAGTACTCCGAAGTTATTAATCTATGCTTCCGTTATATCTATAAACATATATATGAAAATATATTGATTACAGATATTGCTGACTTTGTAGGGATAAGTCCCGTTCATTTATCAGCTCGATTTAAAAAGGAAGTTGGTCAAACATTAAAGCATTATATTCTGCAAGAAAAGATAGATGAAGCAAAAAAATTAATCATCTTAACGGACACGTCATTTTTGGATATATGTATGTTGTTGAATTTTAATGATCAAAGCTACTTTACGAAGGTGTTTAAAAAGGTAACAGGGTTAACCCCTAAACAATATAAGGATAGAGGAAGGTTAATCTAACTTCCAGCGGCGCCTAGACCTTTTCCTAAATGGGATGGGTCATTATTTTTTATAACAGAGGCAAAATAAGATTTTATTAGTTTTTAAAAGTACCAAAACTAATAAAAAATTACCAAACAATTGAGAGGATAAGACTTAAACTCACATTATGAAAACGCTTAATACCTGTTTGTGAAAAAGGTTAAGGGTTTACATTATTTCTTACTAAATAGGGAGGTAATCAGATGAGCATGCAACATGCGACAGTCATGGAAGAAACAACGAATCGTCATCCTAAAAAAGCGGGATTAAAATTGTCGATTCAATATGCTGTAGGTAATTTTGGTTTAAATCTATTCTTTATGGTAATTTCATCTTATTTGCTTTATTTTTATACGGATGTGTTTGGCATTTCAGCAGCAGCAGCAGGAACATTATTCTTAATTACAAGGATTATAGATGGCATAACTGATGTTAGTGCAGGATTAATTGTTGATGCGACGAATAGCAAGTGGGGAAAATTCAGACCATATATTTTGTTTGGTGCAGTGCCGTTAGCTATCTCAGGTGTGTTATGTTTTACAGTCCCAAATTTTAGTGATGGAGGTATGCTTGTTTATGCCTATGCAACATATATTATATTTGGCTTGATGTATACGGTTGTTAATATTCCATATAGCTCAATGATGACTGTTATTACACAAGATTATCAAGAAAGATCCACTTTATCATCAGTTAAAGTAGTTTTTGGTACCGTTGCCACTTTAATTGCAACAAGTGCCACCCTACCAATAGTTAGTAAATTCTCTTCAGAAAGTGCTGGTTTTTTGGCAGTTTCCATCGCATTTGGAATCATCGCAATTATTACATTACTTATTACATTTTTTGGTACAAAGGGTATTGAAAAAAAGGAACAGTTTAGTGTTAGTACGGATAAAGAGAGATATTCATTTGCCTCTAAAGTAAAAGTAATTGGAACCAATTTTCCACTTTTAATTATCCTTATCTTTATTGTTGCAAATACGACATCTTTTACGATCCAAAATGGAGCGATGCTTTTCTTCTTCAAGTATAACTATGGGAATGTAGGGATGTTTGCTATTTATTCTTTAGTAACATTATCGGTTACTTCATTATTTGTCATTATTAGTCCATTATTTGTTAAATGGATGGGGAAAAGAAATTTAGCGATTTTAAGTCAATTCATCACTTCTATTGGAATGTTAGGGCTATATTTCTATCATTCAAGCAATCTTTCAATTTTCTTGTTTGGAGGAATCGCTGCTGTAGGGATGGGGCTATCAAGACCATTATTATGGGCGATGGTACCGGATACAGTTGAATATGGAGAATGGAAAACAGGACTTAGAGCAGAAGGGTTAATTTATTCTTCTTTCATCTTTACCCAAAAGGTAGGAATGGCGATTGGTGGTGCATTATCAGGAATTATCTTAGCTTCCACAGGCTATGTTGCAAACGCTACCCAAACTCCTGAAGCACTTCACGGTATCCTATTCTCTGTTACGATCATACCTGTGATTGCATCAGTCATTGGTATTATTGCCATGATCTTTCATAAATTAGACAGCACTAAATATGCGAATATTGTCGCAGAAATTGAAGCGAGGAAATCTTAAGGTTGGAGGAAATAACATGCGGAAGAAATCACCACACATTATTATTTTTAACCCAGATCAATGGAGAGGAGATGTCATGGGGCATCTCGGTAATCCTGCAGCAGTCACCCCCAATCTTGATGCATTAGTAGAAAATGAAGGGGTATCTTTTGAAAACGCTTATTGTCAAAATCCAGTCTGTACACCTAGTCGATGTTCTTTTATGAGTGGCTGGTATCCACATGTAAAAGGAAACAGAACGATTTTCCACATGATGCAACCAGAAGATCCGGTGCTATTACGTACCCTTAAACAAAACGGTTATCATGTATGGTGGGGAGGTAAAAATGATTTAATTCCACAGGATGCTGATTTCTCAGAATACTGTGATGAGAAATTTGAACCAGAGCAAGGGATGAAAATGACCTCAGCCAAACTTAATGATGATTGGCGTGGTGAACCAGATTCTCCTGACTATTATTCATTTTATGGTGGAAAACTTGAGGAAGGTCATGGATTACAAGGGTTTGCAGATTATGATTGGGGTTATATACATGGAGCGATTGATCGAATAAAAAATGCTCCAGAGGATAAACCGTTGTGTATTTACCTGCCATTAATGTATCCGCATCCACCCTATGTTGTTGAAGAACCGTGGTTTAGTATGATTGATCGTGACAAACTTCCAGAGAGAGTAAAGCCGCCAGAGAATTTTGAAGGAAAACCAAGTATGTTAAAGGGGATCGCTGAAATTCAAAGTATGGAATCATGGCCTGAAGAAAAATGGGATGAACTAAGGGCAACGTACTACGGAATGTGTGCCCGTGTAGACCATCAATTCGGGATGATTATGGACGCATTAAAAGAAGCAGGATTATACGATGACACGGCAGTGTTTTTCTTCTCAGATCATGGAGATTATACAGGTGATTTTAATATTGTAGAAAAGAATCAAAATACGTTTGAGGATAGTTTAAGCGGTGTACCATTTATCGTAAAATTACCTTCATCCTATAAGGTAGAACCAGGTGTAAGGGATGCATTAGTTGAATTAATTGATTTTCCGGCAACAGTAGAAGATCTGGTAGGGATTGAACCAAATCACACTCATTTTGGACAATCTCTTATTCCTATAATTGCTGGTGAAGTAAACGAACATCGAGATGCAGTATTCTGTCAAGGCGGAAGATTACACGGTGAAACCCATTGTATGGAATTAGAAGCCACTGACCAACAAGAACCTGGCGCTCTTTACTATCCAAGATTGAAAATGCAACGTAGTGAAGGACCAGAACACACTAAAGCCATCATGGTACGAACAAAGGACTATAAGTATGTAAAACGATTATATGAACAAGATGAGTTCTATGATCTAAAAGAAGATCCAAATGAAGTAGAAAACCGGATCAATGAGAAAAAATACATTGATATCATCTCTGCTTTAAAAGAGAGGCTTTTAACTTTTTATGTAGAAACATCAGACGTTGTTCGTCATAAACCGGATGTTAGATTTTAATAGAAGGAATAAGAAATAATAATTAAGAAAGTTAAAGCGTGAATTCTATATAAGAATCACGCTTTATTTTTTCTCCAAGAAAATAAATATACTGTAATATAATAAAATATGTCCTGCATTTGGTTTGGATTAATTGTTTTATATTTTATATTACAAGTGATTGTGTATTTAAAATAAGTAGTAATAGAGATTATCGAAAATTTATGCGCTTTCATTTTTTATAAGCATAATAGAAATTTTATATGATTTAACATATGATAAATTAATTATATATATCCACTAACATTTTAGAATCCCTTTTTATGAAAATAGAGTAGAAATCTCAACATGATGGCCATACATGGCAAATTCTTTAGGTGACATGGCCGTTAATTTTTTAAACATACGAGAAAAATAGGAAGGGTCGTAGTATCCGAGATAATCAGAAATAGCTACAATTGTCATATCGGTATTTAATAAGAGATTACATGCTTCAATGATCCTTAGTTGATGGATATATCTGATTGGTGATTGACCCATTAATTCCTTAAAGATCGATATGGTGTAACTTGGAGACCGATTAATTAACTTTGCCAGCTGCTCAATTTCAATGTTTCTACGGTAGTTTTCTAACAAGTAGTTCTCTATGATAGACGTGTATTTTACCTTGCTTGGTGTAACTGTAGGGCTATCTAGTTCCCGGGCAAACATTCCAAGTAATTCCTGAAGTATTCCAATACAAATATAGGATCGGAATTTTTTGTCTCCTCTACTATCCACAAATAATCTCTCAAATCGATGCTTAACATATTCAGGGTTTCTTGTTTTAAATTTGTGAAATTTTTTATTGATAGGAAATGGATTTGAATAATTGACATTATCATCCATTGTAAACGCAACAGTATATTTTTGATGCTCACCAGATTCATGGTTCTTTGCACCACGTAAGGTTCCAGAGGGAATAAAAACGAGATCTCCTTTTTCAGCAATAATCTGTTCTCCATATACTGAATAGTTGACTTTTCCTTTTACTACTAAGATAAAGACATTATAATCAATTTTTTCTGTTTGAGAATGCCAATTCGGAATTGAATTATCAAAAAAAACTCCTAATATGTTAATGATATAGATCCCTCCTTACACTAAATTTCTTCTATAAATTTAATATACATCATCTCTCATGATAGAAATATAGATATTTATAATGTGTTAAAAAATCATACATGAAATCGATAAATTGTACATGGACTATAATTCATAACGGCATATATAATTACTACCAATGAAGCGATTAAGCGTTTACACATTTTATTTTAAATAGGGTCAACACAAAAATTTTGTAATGATTGAAAACGCTTCATTATAAAACCCACCATCTGGCCAGAGACAATTTGGGTGTAATAAATGGTAAAAAACTTTACCATCTCTTATAGAATTCAGGTAAATGATAGTGATAAGAAAGTCATTTTAAACTATGGTAACCATGTAGTGAACTGCGGTCCTAAAGGTGAAGAGTAAAAGTGAAAATTTTGTAATTGAATTTATATATGTCTTTGAAAAGTTTTAAACGATTGTTAATTGCTTAATTACTAATTCCAATAATAGCGTAATGAATATTTAGGCTATTCAATATGTAATTCGATAACAACAAATGGGGGGATAATAATGGAGCTACGCAAATCAGATATGCAAGATTATACGAGTAATGATGGACAAAAATCAATTCGTCCTTTTGGTTTCAAAGATAAATTAGGGTATTTACTTGGTGATTTTGGAAATGACTTTACCTTTCTTCTTGTAAGTGGATATTTAATGGTATTTTATACAGATGTTTTTGGTCTTAATGCTGCAGCAGTCGGAACGCTCTTCATGTTAGCTCGTTTTTGGGATGCTCTAACAGATGTCTTATGGGGACGTTTTATTGATTCAAGAAAACCAACAAAGAATGGTAAGTTTATACCGTGGATTGGAAGAATGTCACTTCCAGTTGTCATATCATGTGTATTATTATTTATACCTATTTCAGGTATGGGGGATGGCTTTTACTTAGCTTATGCATATGTTACCTATATTTTATACGGGTTGATGTACACAGCAGTGAACATTCCTTTTGGTGCAATGGCTGCGGTTATTTCTGGAGATTCTGTTGATCGTACTTCGTTATCTGGCTGGAGAACAATGGGTGCCACTTCAGCTGGTATAGCTATTAATACAATTGCACCGCTTATTGTGTTTGTTGATAACCAGCTTTCTGCAAACAGGTTGCTAATGATTACTGTTGTTTTTGCTATACTAGCATTTGCTTGTTATATGGGTTGTGTGAAATTAACTAAAGAGCGTATTGTTAACCCAGAAAGAAAACCGGGTGAAAACCCAAGTTTTCTTAATACGATTAAAGGAATTGGAAAAAATCTTCCGCTTATTTCGATTTTAATTTCATCACTATTTTTTATGACGTGTGCAATCTTAGTTGGGACAATCAATATCTATCTATTTAAAAACTACTTTGGTAATGCAACTATAATGAGTATTTACGGTTTAATACAAGGTGGTGCAATCTTCCTTGCAATGCCAACCTTAGCACCTCTTGTTAAGAGATTTGGAAAAAAAGAGGTTGGACTAACGGGATTATTAATAGCTGGAACAATATATATCACCTTATATTTAATTCCAGGTATTAACTTAATTCCATTTATGGTTATTAATACAATTGGTTTAGTCGGTTTTTCTTACTTTAACTTAATTCTATGGGCTTATGTTACAGATGCACTTGATTATCAAGAATATTTAGTTGGATCTCGTGAAGATGGAACAGTTTATGCAATTTTCACTTTTACTCGTAAAATTGGATTCGCTTTAGCTGGTGGACTTGGTGGATTTGCATTAGCATTTATTGGATATCAGTCAAATGCTGTAACTCAATCTTTAGAAGTAAAAGAAGGTATTTATATGCTTGCGACACTCGTTCCGGGTGTAATTTATCTGCTTGTATTTCTTCTTCTATTCTTCTTATATCCTTTGAATAAAAAACGAACAGCTGAATTTGTAACTAATTTAGCTGAGAGAAGAGCTGAAAGAGCAAGAAAAGAATAATTAGAAACTCTTAAAGGCAGGCGATTGATTTAGAGTTTTATAGGGTTTCCAATCATCAGTTTTGTATTAGTTCTTATCCTGTGGCAAATCTACAAACTTGATAAGATTCATACACAAGTAGTGGAAGACTTAAAAGAATAACTCAAATAAAGACCTTGCAAAAGAGGCTTAATTATTAAAAGGAAAATTAGTAATAACTTATTTAACTAGAATATAAAAAAAGGAGCAGTACATTTATGAAAATACTATTTTTAGATTTAGATTCAGTGAGCCCGCGTCATTTAGGATGTTATGGATATCATCGTAACACGTCACCTAATATCGATAAAATTGCAGAAAAGGGTGTCCGTTTTAATAATTACTATACGTCAGATGCACCGTGTGCACCTTCCCGAACAGCATTGATGTCTGGTCAATTTGGCATTCGTAATGGGTTAGTAGGCCATGGAGGGACAGCTGGGGATATGAAACTTGAAGGAGTTAACAGAGACCTTTTCGGTCGACTATCAGTTGGTGGCTCTCTACCTTCCTTCTTACAATTAGGGGCAGGTTTAAATACAACATTAATTAGTCCATTCCCTCAACGTCATGCAACGTATAATTTTTACGCTGGCTTTAACGAAATTATCAACACTGGTAAGTTTGGAATGGAATCAGCTGAACAGGTTTCTCCTGTTGTAACGGATTGGTTAGAAAGAAATGCAGAAAAAGATGACTGGTTACTTTACGTAAATTACTGGGATGCTCATACTCCATATCGTGCACCAGAGAGTTTTGGTAATCCATTTGCTGAAGAGCCACTACCAGAATGGGCTAATGAAAAAACATTAGAAAAGCACAAGGAAGCTGTGGGTCCTCATACAGTACATGAATTAGTTATCGATCATAATGGAAACACGTATACAAATGTAGAAAGTGAAAAGTTCCCAAGAAGTCCTGGTGAGATCAAGAACATGGACGATTTGAGATCGATGATTGATGGTTATGACTGCGGTATTCGATATCTGGATGATCATGTTGGTAAATTGTTTGCTTTATTAGAAGAAAAGGGAATTTTAGAAGACACGATTATCATCATCTCTGCAGACCATGGTGAGAATATGGGTCAACTGGGAATTTATGGGGAGCATGGGACAGCTGATGATGGAACTTGCCGTATCCCAATGATTATTTCATGGCCTGGTATGCAACAAGGTATTGTTGACGATGGCTTACATTATCATTTAGATTTACCTGTTACACTAGCCGAAATGCTTGAACTACCAGCTTCACCAGATTGGGATGGAAGAAGTTTTGCTTCTGTATTAAAAGAAGGAAAAGAATGCGGACGAGACTACCTTGTTGTCTCTCAATGTGCTCACGTTGCTCAACGTAGTGTACGTTTTGGCGATTGGTTATATATGCGTACGTATCATGATGGATATCATTTATTTGATAAAGAAATGTTATTTAATCTTAAAGAGGATCCAAGAGAAGAAAACAATGTTGCAGAACAAAACAAAAATATTTGTATGGAAGCAACCTACTATTTACATGAATGGCATGATGAAATGATGCTCAAATCTGGTGATGACGTTGATCCTCTATGGACAGTTATGAAAGAAGGAGGTCCATACCATGCGAAGGGATTCCTTAAAAATTATGGAGAAAGGCTCGTTCAAACCGGAAGAGAGCATCAATTTAATGAATTGAAGCAAAAACATCCTGGTGAGTTTTCAGAGGAAGTTGATGAAGCAAGAGTTGCATTTACTAGAAAGATGATGAATAACTTATTTTAAATAATAAAATGACCAGTATACCTTAGATTAGTATTTTACTAGACTAAGGTATTTTCTTTTTAACAATCAAATAGTTTTCTTGCATGCAGGTAATAGATATTACACGGAATATAGAAACGAAATATAATAAAATTAGTGAGAATGTTAACCTTTGATAAAGAAAGAGATGACGTGGGACTACCAAGGTGACGTTTAGTTGAGAATTTAGGAGTTTTTAAGAAATAAAAAGAACATTAAATTACTTAAAATAGGTAATTTAATGTTCTTTTGTTTTATAAGTTCAATTAATAGCTTCAAAGATTATAGAAAGGTAAAGCATGAAATAGACCTTACACATCCGCTACACATCGAAACCCTAAATGCCCTGATGAACTATCTGGTGTATTTGAGGTACGAGCAGCAACGCGGTAACGATTACAATAAGAAACATGACATAAATAGGATCCGCCACGCATGATTTTTGTGTCTCCTGTTGAGGGTCCCTTTGGATTTGTACGTCCTCCACGACTGTGTATACCTCTAGTAAACCAATCGGAACACCATTCCCAAACATTTCCTGACATGTTATAAAGGCCAAATCCATTCTCAGGAAAAGATATGGCTGGAGCAGTCCCTTTAAACCCATCCTCACTGGTGTTTTTTTCAGGGAATTTCCCTTGCCAAATATTACATAAATGCTCACCATTAGGAGTTAATTCATCCCCCCATGGATATCTTTTTTGCTCAAGACCACCGCGTGCAGCATATTCCCATTCAGCTTCTGTCGGCAATCGCTTACCAGCCCATTTACAAAAGGCTTGGGCATCATTCCAGGTTACATGTACAACTGGATGATCCATACGGTCATCAATCGTAGTATTTGGACCCTCTGGTTGGTACCAAAAAGCACCATTGACCCCACACCACCAAGGGGTCGAAGCAACTCTCTTTACCCGACTTAAAATTTGTGGAGGTAAGAAACTGTAAAACACAAATGACCAACCGAATTTCTCTGATTCGGTTACGTATCCAGTGGCTTGTACAAATTCTTTAAATTCTGCATTCGTTACTGCGTAACGATCGATTAAAAAAGGGTCTACCTTTATCTTTCGAACGGGACCTTCACCATCAGCTGGAAAACCTTCTTTTTCATTAGTCCCCATTAAAAATTCTCCACCTGGAAGATACACCATTTTATCTTTGAATTGAGTCTCTGTTGATGTTGCAATTGCTTGAGTTGATTTTGTTTTAGGTTCTTTGTCTTGAAGGGTTTCTCCTCTTTTAATCGAAGAACAACAAGACATCTTCTGTTCATTTTTCATTTCGTCACATCCTTAATTCATTTCATGCTAACAGGAGTAAGTTAGTTGGAAAATGTAGCTTTTAGCTATTACTCAATTCTGTCATGCTCTTAACAGACTTCCGTTCAATAATCTTTGAATCAACGATAATTTCTTTAGAATAATCTTGTGAACCTTGTATATATTCAAAGAGAATGTTAGCAGCTTCAACACCCATTTGATAAGCGGGTACATACACACTAGTAAGGGAAGGGAAGCATTTTTCTGCATCTTGATGTTTATGTTCAATAGTAATAATAGATATGTCTTCAGGAACAGACAATTGTATATTGTTCAAATAATTTATGGTCTGTTGGGCCTTTGATAGATCATGAACAACTAGTGCAGACGGTTTATCTTCACTAGTAAAAATTTCTCTTAATAACTCAATGTATGACTCTAGGTTGTCCGGGTCTAAGTAATGCTTAATCTTTAGGTCTTCGTTATGTTTCTCTTCCTTGAACTCACGAATAACTGAATCTAATCTTTCTTCTAAGCTAATTACAACTATATGACGATGACCCCGTCTATAAAAGTAGTCTAATACATCTTTATTATATTGTTTAAATTGAGCATAAACGTTTAGTCCATTATTATGAAAAAGCTTCTCACCAATATACACCATTGGCAATTTTAAATTGAGTAGCTCTAATAAGGAAGAGCATGCAATAGGGGCACTTCCCAGGATAAGGCCATCAATACGGTTTTGTTTAATAAATGAATAATACTGAGGTCTGCATGTATTTGACAGAATTTGTTCTCTATCATGCATCTCATTAATCAAAAGAAGATGATATCCCCATTGAATCAATACATCATTTACTCCTTTTATAAACTCTAGGATATACGTACTTGATAGGATTTCTTTTGATTCAAGTAGAGGGGGAAAATATAATCCGATCAATTTTGTTTCATTTTTTGCTAAGTTTTGGGCAACTACGTTAGGTATATAATTTAACTTATCAACAGCATCATATACTTTTTTTTCCGTTTTACTGCTTACATACCCACTTTTATTTAAAACTCTTGAAACAGTGGAAATAGAAACTCCAGCTAAATTTGCTACGTCATAGATAGATGCTTTCATAATTGTTCCTTTCATAGATACGAGAGCGTTCAATTGTGGAAGTGCTTCCACAATTAAAACTTATCAAATTTATTAAAGTTGGTCAATTCAATATCAATGAATTCCAGATAACCATGTATAACAATTTGTTATACCCCTATAAATTAATTCTTGTTGCAAGGTTTTTAAATATCTGATAAATTTGTTGCATAGAAAGTAAAAGCGCTTCCACATTATATTTACTTTTGATATTTATCCCAGAAAACATTAGTTTTTTTACTTTTCATATTTATAAAAGCGCTTTTATATTCTGGGGACAATCTTTTGAAAAGATACAAATTGCAAAAAGGGGAGATGAGACATATGCGAGCAATTATGGTGATGTTTGATTCACTAAACAGACATATGCTGCCAAACTATGGCTGTGATTGGACACATGCACCTAATTTTAAACGGCTAGGAGAGAAAACAGTCGCGTTTGATCAGTGTTACGCAGGGAGCTTACCTTGTATGCCAGCAAGAAGAGAGCTCAATACAGGTCGTTAT